>JAIXXZ010000074.1 GCA_027490465.1 Oxalobacteraceae bacterium | reverse complement strand
GCATCGTCGCCGACTCCATCCCCGAAATGGAATGGCAGGAGACAGAAAATAAGGCGCGCGCCGTATTGAGAGCCGCAGAGCAAGTGCAAGACGGCCTCGATGGAGAACTGTGATGACAAATCACGTATCAGCGCGAATTATTTCGGTGCAGGCTAACCTGCACACAGTGCAGGTTAAGCGAAGCGGCCGGAACCAAAATAAGGCGCGCGCCGTGTTGAGAGCTGCAGAGCAAGTGCAAGACGGCCTCGATGGAGAACTGTGATGACAAATCACGTATTAGCGCGAATTATTTCGGTGCAGGCTAACCTGCACACAGTGCAGGTTAAGCGAAGCGGCCGGAACCAAAATAAGGCGCGCGCCGTATTGAGAGCCGCAGAGCAAGTGCAAGACGGCCTCGATGGAGAACTGTGATGACAAATCACGTATCAGCGCGAATTATTTCGGTGCAGGTTAAGCGAAGCGGCCGGAACCAAAATAAAGCGCGCGCCGTATTGAGAGCTGCAGAGCAAGTGCAAGACGGATTGGACAGGGAGATTTGACATGCTACTGATGATCGACAACTACGACTCGTTTACCTTCAACCTCGTGCAATATTTTGGCGAGCTGGGCGAAGAAGTACGCACTTACCGCAACGACGAAATCAGTCTCGATGAAATCGAGGCACTGAATCCATCGCGCATCTGCATTTCACCCGGCCCCTGCACACCGCATGAAGCCGGCGTCTCTGTACCGGTACTGAAACATTTCGCTGGCAAGCTGCCGATACTGGGCGTCTGCCTCGGTCACCAGAGTATCGGTGCGGCTTTCGGGGGTAAAGTGATTCGGGCGCAAGAAGTCATGCATGGAAAAACCTCGCCCATCAACCACACGGGCGTCGGCGTTTTCAAAGACTTGCCCAGCCCTTACACGATCATTCGCTACCACTCGCTAGCGATTGAGCGCGCATCCTTGCCTGATTGCCTTGAGATCACCGCATGGACCGCGGACGGCGAAATCATGGGGGTGCGTCACAAAGAGTTTGCCATTGAAGGCGTGCAGTTTCATCCGGAGTCCATACTTTCCGAACACGGACACGCGCTCCTGAAAAACTTCCTCACTACCTGAATCGCAGGCGGCCCATGACACTCACACCGCAACAAGCGCTTCTGCGCATCATTGAACACCGCGAAATCTTCCATGATGAAATGCTGGCGCTGTTCCGCCAGATCATGGGTGGCGAAATGTCCCCCGTCATGATCGCCGCCCTCACCATGGGACTGCGCGTGAAAAAGGAGTCGATTGGTGAAATCGCCGCAGCAGCACAGGTGATGCGCGAGTTCGCTGCCAAGGTCGAAGTCGCCGACCCTGACAAATTGGTCGACATCGTCGGTACCGGTGGCGACGGCGCAAACACGTTCAATATTTCGACCGCGACGATGTTCGTGGTAGCCGCAGCCGGTGCGCGCGTCGCCAAACATGGCGGACGCAGTGTCTCCTCCTCATCCGGCAGCGCGGATGCGCTAGAAGCACTCGGCGTCAATATCAACCTGTCGCCGCAACAGGTTGCAGCCTCGATCGACGAAACCGGTATCGGTTTCATGTTTGCGCCCAATCATCATGCCGCGATGAAGCATGCTGCCCCGGTTCGCAAAGAGCTGGGCGTGCGCACTATTTTTAATATCCTCGGACCGCTGACCAATCCCGCAGGCGCACCCAACATCATGATGGGTGTGTTTCATCCGGATCTGGTCGGCATTCAGGTGCGGGTGCTGCAACGACTCGGCGCACAACATGCGCTCGTGGTCTGGGCGCGCGACAACATGGATGAGATTTCGCTGGGTGCGGCGACCATGGTGGGCGAACTGGTCAACGGGGAAATTCGTGAATACGATATCCATCCGGAAGACTTCGGTTTGCAAATGACCTCCGGTCGACATCTGCAAGTCGCCGGCGCCGCAGAATCCAAAGAAAAAATTCTTGAAGCGCTAGAAAACCGCGCAGGCCCGGCGCGCGATATTGTGATGCTCAATGCGGGTGCAGCGCTCTATGCAGCCGGTCAAGTCAGCAGTATCGCGGTTGGCGTGACGCTCGCGAGAGAGACATTAGCCTCCGGGGCTGCGCGCGCAAAACTGGAACAATTCGCGCAGTTCACGCAAAAACTGAGTGCTTCATAAAGCTATCGAAAAATAATACGCACAATCACCATGTCCGATATTCTGAATAAAATTCTTGATGTAAAAGCCGACGAAGTCGCCGCCGCAAAAAAACATCAGGATCTGGCCAGCCTGCGCCGGGATGTGGAATCCGACCAGGCCTCGCGCGCACAGATTCGCGGCTTCCAAGCCAGTCTGCGCAACAAGATCGCTGCTGGTAAAGCAGCGGTGATTGCGGAGATTAAAAAGGCATCACCCTCCAAAGGTGTGTTGCGAGAAGATTTTCAACCCGCCGAGATCGCGCAAAGCTATGCGCAGCACGGCGCGGCCTGCCTGTCTGTGCTCACCGATATTCATTTTTTTCAGGGCGCACCGGAATATCTGCAGCAGGCACGTGCTGCCTGCGCGATTCCGGCCTTGCGCAAAGACTTCATCATTGATCCGTATCAGATTTATCAGGCACGTTCCTGGGGTGCGGATTGCGTACTGCTGATTGTGGCCGCGCTCGATCACGGGCTGATGGCCGAACTTGAAGCCTGCGCGCATGAACTGGGCATGGGCGTGCTGGTCGAGGTCCACGATGCAGATGAGCTGTCTGCTGCACTCAAACTCAAAACAGCTATGCTGGGCATTAACAACCGTAATCTGCGCACCTTCGAAACCAGTCTCGAGACCACTATCAATCTCTTGCCGCGTATCTCGCCCGACAAAATGGTCATCACCGAATCCGGCATCCTCGCACCGGATGATGTCAAACGCATGCGTGATGCCGACGTTCACGCCTTTTTGGTCGGTGAAGCGTTCATGCGTGCTTCAGAGCCCGGTATCGAGCTGGCCCGCCTGTTCAACTAAGCAGGGTCAACGCGGACCAAAACGCAAAGGATCCAGCCGCGTCAGCCAGTCACGCGCTATTGGCAAGGGCTCGCCGCACAGGTCTGCAACCAGTAATTCAGCGCAAAGCGGCGCGCAGGCTATGCCACGCGAACCATGTCCCACGCTCACAGACAAACCTTCGGCGATCTTGCCCACCAGCGGCAGTCTGTCTCGCGTCGTCGCGCGCCAGGCGACGCGACCACTGCGTACGACGCCAGGATCCTTGGCAAAACCGGGTAGCAAGCGCTGCAAGCGCTGGAAATTTTCCAGATCATCTGATCTGCGAGCAGACGCATCCTCGTCGTCATATTGAATCGTCGCGCCTATCGTATGTACCCCGTTGATGGCTGGCGTGATGTAGCCATCGCGGCAAACAATCACATGAATCGCCTGATCCGCTTGTTCGGGTACAACGGACAATTGGCCACGGGCGCGGTCAACTGCCAACGGCACCGGGCTCAGTTGCGTTGCATAGGCGGTCGCCATGACAACCTGAGCGGCAGACAAAATTTCGCCATCCGACAGGTTCAGCTGCCATGAACCGTCGGGATGCTGATCAAGACGTGTGGCCTCAGCGCGCGTATGCACATGAATCAGTGGATGATCGAGCATGGCATGAACGAGTGCGACAGGCGCCAGCCATCCCGCCTGTGGCAAGAAAAATCCCGATCCAGCGGGCGTCTGTCCGCATAACTGCGCTGCTGCCGCGCCACTGAATTCAGCGATCTCATTGTGCGAACGCGTCTCTGCATAAGCGAGCAGCTTGTCGTGACGCCGCTCATCGCGCGTCATGCGAAATGCGCCACAAAATGCATGTGGTACTGAGGCACCATGCCGGGCCAGCCAATCCTGCAGCCAATGCACACCGGCAGCAGAAAATTCGGCAATCGGGTTATCGGCACCGCCGGGCTCGGGGCGCACCACCGCGACCGGATTGCCTGATCCGCCCGAGGCAGGCTGCTCACGCTCCAGCACCGTGACTGCCCTGCCTCTACTGGCAAACTGGCGAGCAATACTAGCGCCGGCGATGCCGGCACCGATGATGACGATGGATGAAGAAGACAAGTGATCCAAGCGATAATTTACTTGCAGCGACCTTCGAAAATCAACGATGAGGTCGGCATCTCGAGTGTATCGCTGACGGTGACAGCGGCACGATCGATGACCACCTTGCGCATCGCGCTCTCTGGCGTCAGACCCATGCAGCTGATCAGTTCATCGCTCAGCTTGCAGTTCAGACCTTCCATCTTCAGACCTGTTAGCTCGTAGCGATGCCGGGCATCCGCCGGCACCGTTGACGGTGCGCCACGGTGCTCGAAGCGCCGCTTGCCCTCGCAATCGTATTGAATATCTGCCGATAGCGCGGCCAGCGGCAAGAAGAGGCCCGTTAACAAGGTCAGCAAGATGGCAAAATTCATCTGATTCATCCGGAAAATTGATAGCGCATCATACAATGCTGTGAACCTGCCTTTTTCCCCGAATGATCGCCACCATGAAATCCTTCCTGACCGTCCTGCTCCTTTGCTGCACAGCTCCCGCGATGGCTCAGCAATGGGTTCGCTATGCAGAGAGCGATGAGAGCCTGATGTACTACGACAGCCTGCGTACCCGAAAGATGGGCGATACCGCCTTTGTCTGGGACCTGCATGATCTGAAACGCGCAGGCACAGACCCCGCTGGCAAGTCTTATCAATCAGTACTTTATGCAGTCGAGTATCACTGTCGCGCGCGCAAATGGCGAGTGCTGGGCACTTCAAGACATGCACAGGGCATGGGCATCGGCAAGCCAGTGTCGGAGGAAGCGGGCGCCATGGCATTTACCGAAGCCGGGCCGGGCTCTCGCGCAGAGCAGCTCTTCAATCATGTCTGCGAATAATCGAGCGATACAACCAGAATATTTTTTGAGCTCACACAAAACCCGCAGACATGGTTCGGACTAATCGAACCATTCAAGAAGGCTGCGGTCCAAACCATCGATTGAATTCGGCGACATCGGCTTCGGTCAGTACGCCGCCGCGGATGCGCAAGGCGATCAGGTCACGCAGGTAGTTGTAACGTGCGCGCGATTGATCACTGCGCGCACGCAGAAGACGCCGGCGTGCATCCAGTACCTGCACCACCGTCACCACCCCCAATTCATAGCCTCGCTCCTGTGCTTTCACGGTCTGCACCAGTGCATCCACTTGAGCATCGGAGGCATCAATGCGCGCACGGTTGGCCACTGCGCTGGCGAAAGCGAGCCGAACCTCGCGCTCTACCTGACGCGTGATCCCCTCAAGCTGCTCGTTCGCGATATCCAGCTGACGCTGCGCGACCCTCTCTGCAGCGCTGGTGCGCCCACCCTCATAGAGCGGAATCTTCAATTCAAGACCCACCGAGTCGACACTTAATCTGGGTCGTGGGGAGTTATCAATATCCTGATTTGTCTCATTGCGCTGGTAAAACGCAACGAGCTGGGGCAAGTGCTCGGCGCGGGCGGCGGCCACTGACTGACGGTTCGCCTCGACGCCTTGCCGCCGCGCACTCAGCCCGGGATGGGCGGCGAGCGCGCTGCTTACCCAATACTGCTCGGACTCCGACACGGCCGGGAAACTCTGGCGGGTCATGACGGGCAGCACACCTGGATCAATGCCTGCGATCTCTCGCAGCCACACGCGAGCGGCTGCTTCCTTGTTCATTGCATCGATTTCCTGAATCGCGAGTTGCTGCGTCCATGCGATTGCTTCAGCCAGATCATTTACTCGCGCCATCTCGCGAGCGCGCATTGCTTGCAAGCGATCGACATTGCGCGTCGCGGCTTCTTTCTCTGCCTTCAAGCGCCGAATCTCATCAAACGACTCCAGCAATGCCAGATACTGATCGGCGAGTTGCGCAAACAACTCGCCTCGCGCTTGCTGGGCCTCACTCTCGGCCTGGCCAATTGCTACCTGCGCAGCATCGTGTCGATGACGCGAAGCGATATCCACCAACGGCTGACGCACTATCAGGGTGGTGCGCTGGCCGTTAAAGCTCATACCCGTGCCTGAGGCCTGGTAATCATTATGCGAATAAGAGCTCTGCAGGGAAATTTGCGGATAGAGACGGCTCTCGGCGACACGGGCTTCCGCCTGCGTTCGCGCGGTCGTGAGCGAACGTACTTTCAGGGAGGGGTTATCGCTGGCAGCTGATCGGTACAAACCAAGCAAATCCGCCGATACAGCAGGCCCCGACCAAAGCACGCTGGTCAGTAACATCGCTCTGATCAGGCAGATACCAGAGAGTGGGTACATTCACTCCTCCCTCAAGGAACGCACCATCAGATCCGACAGCGGTGCAGTCAGGTAATGCCACAAGGTACGCTGCCCCGTCGTGACGAGCACATCAGCGGGCATGCCAGGCACAAGTTCAAGCTTGAGCTTCGCAAGATCCGACATCCCTTTTTCCGTCACGCGAATGCGGGCCAGGTAGTACGGTTGCTGCGCGCCATTGACCTCGTCGACCAGTCGATCAGCCGACAAGGTGACAAGTTGACCCTCCACCTTGGGCATATCGCGCTGGCGAAATGCGCTGAAGCGCACTTCAGCCATCTGCCCAACTCGCACCTGATCGACATCTTGGGGTGACAGACGGGCTTCCACGATCAGACTTTGCTCAGCCGGTACGATGTCCAGCAGGTGCGTGCCGGGACGTACCACCTCGCCGGGCGCATGCACTGAGAGCGCGAGCACTTTTCCATCTTCCGGCGCAGTGATGACGGTACGTTGTACAGCGTCCTCCAACCCGCGCAGACGCTCGCGCAGCGGGAAAATTTCCGACTGCACTTTGGCCAACTCTCTAGCCACCTCGCGCTGAAGATCTTTTTCGAGCTGCAGCATTTTGATCTGGATGCCGCTGATCTCGGCTTCGTTGGAAGCGATATCGTTGATCAGCGCCGCACGCTGCCCATCATGGAGTGCGATGCTGCGCTCCATCTCGCGCACGCGCTGGCGCTCCACATACCCTTCGCTGGCGAGTACCTCAAAATCATGCCGCTCTTTTTCGAAGGATGAGACCAGACGCTCCCGCATCAAGCGCTGCTCGAGCAAGCTCGCACCCTTTTCTCTGAGCTGCGCAATCTGTCGCTCCTGCAGCATCAGTTCACCCTTCTGTGCCAGACGCCGAGCACGAAAAGTCTGGTCCTGCACAAGCATCGCCTCACGAGCACGAGGATCACGAGCCAGCGCCTGCAGTGGCGCCGGATACACGACCTTTGGCATGCCATCACGCTGCGCAATCAAGCGGGCCTCGCGCGCCATCGCCAACAGCAACTGCCCACGCACTTGCTCCAGCTGAGCGCGCACCTGAACGTCCTCCAGAGCAATCAATCGCTCGCCCTTTCTGACCTCCTGTCCATCGCGCACCCGTACTTCACGCACAATACCGCCATCCAAATGACCGACGGCCTTGCGGTAGTTTTCGACGACGATGACACCGGCGCCAATCACGGCACTTGTCAGGGGCGCATGCGCTGCCCACGTGCCCAGACCTGCAAAGAGTGCGAGCACAACACTCAGCCCCAGTGTTTTCAGCCAGCGCTCCTGGCGCCCGTGCTGCAGGATCCGCATCGGATCATCGATAGGTACGCTCTCCGAGGCACGAAAGACATTCGGCTTTTCTGGCGCATTCATGCGGCGACTTTCCGTGATGTGACGCCGGCTGAGGCAGAAGGCTGGACCGTGCCACGCTGCCTTAGGACAGCGGCAACTTCTTCGGGTCGACCGTAGTGCGACAGCTTGCCATCGATCAGCAGCAGCACGGTATCGAGCTGCTCGAGCACTCGGCTGCGGTGGGTCACGATGATCACGGTTGCGCCCGTGCTACGTAATGCAGCGAGTGCTCTGTCGAGCGCTGCATTACCCGCTTCGTCGAGATTGGAATTGGGCTCATCCAGAATCACAACCGCCGGCTCGCCATAGACAGCTCTCGCCAGAGCAACACGCTGCCGCTGTCCCGCGGAGAGTGTTCGATTGCCATCAAGCCGTGTCTCGTAACCTTCAGGTAGCGCGAGAATCATCTCGTGAACACCGGCCAGCCGAGCCGCTCGGACTACCTCATCCGCATTGACTTCACCAAAACGCGCAATGTTCTCGGCCAGCGTGCCCTCCAGGAGCTCTACATCCTGAGGCAGATAACCCATCGCATCACCCAGCGCGCTGCGTTCGTACTGAGTAAGCTCCGCGCCATCAAGACGCAGTGCGCCGCCCGTGGGCGCTTGCAGGCCGAGCAGTGCGCGCACGAGCGTGGATTTGCCAGCGGCACTGGGTCCAATGACCCCAACCTGCGTTCCTGCGGGAATGTACAAGGAGAAATCTTTGATGATCGGCGCCACCGCACCGGCCGGCGTAACAAACAATTTATCGATCCGGTACTCACCGCGAACCGGCGGCAGTGCCATCCGCTCGGCCTGTGGCACATGTGCACCCAACAGTTCGCGTAAACGTCGATAACCGCCGCGAGCAGTATCGAGGCTGCGCCAGCTGCCGATCAGCTGGTCAATCGGTGCCAGTGCGCGTCCGAGCAAAATAGATCCAGCGATGACCATACCCGGAGAAATTTCACGCCGCAGAGCAAGGTAAGCCCCCAATCCCAAAATCAGCGATTGCGACGTCAGGCGGTAAGTTTTCGAGAGCGCACCGATAAAGCCAGCACGCTCGCTAGCCTGATGCTGAGCATCCAGCGCATGTGCACGTTCGCCCTGCCAGCGCTGACGCAAACGGGGCAACATGCCCATCGCAGTGATGACTTCGGCATGACGAAGGTGCAGATTCGTCTGCTGATTTGCAGCCTGACTGGCGCGATTGGATTCCTGCAGCAAGTGCCGGGTCGCCAGCTCATTCCAGACCGTCAGAACAGCCAACACCATAATCGACACGACAGCAGCAACGCCCATCCACCAGTGAAACAGGAACATCAAACCCACATACAGCGGGACCCAGGGCGCATCCAGCAGTGCAAACAGACCGATACCGGTGACGAATTGACGCACGCGATCAATATCGTCCAGCGGCTGCGCACTGGCGTGCCGGCCGGCACTGGCCATCGCACGTGCAAAAATCGCGTCATGGACCGCCGGACCCAGCATGGCATCAAAACGAACGCTGGCCACGATCATGATTTGAGAACGTACCCACTCCAGCGCACCGAACACCACGAACAGAAACACGGTAATGGCCGTCAGCACCACCAGTGTCGGTACGCTGCCGGTAGAAAGCACGCGGTCGTAAACCTGCAGCATGTAGAGCGAAGGCACCAGCATCAGCACATTGAGAAACAGGCTAAACAGTGCCGCCGAAAACACCGCAGAGCGCGAAGCTCGCGCAATGGCCTGCAGCACAGGCGGTAGCGGTGGCACAGGAACACCCGGCGCACCCGACGCAAGCCCTAGATGCGGTGAGATCATGATGGCAAAAACAAGCAGCGCTGAGTCAACGGCACTGCGCGTTATTGAAGACCGGGCGAGCTGTCCAGCGAAAAGGATTCCGGTGTGTCGGTCGCTGCAAAACTGTGCTGAGGCGCTGACCGGGCAGTCATCAGCCGCTGCAGTTGTTGCAACAACTGGGATGCATCACCGACGCTCATCGCGATGCGACACTCAAGACGGCCGTCAAGCTTTCCATCTGACGTACTGCCGGAACGCACTGCACGTGTGAGGCCATCCATTGCCTGTGGCTCGATAAAACCGAAATCGAGGAAAACCATCGACGAGTTCAGACGAGCAGTGCTGACATTGGCGACGATTGCGCGGTCGGAACGCTCGACAGGCTGCAGGCGCAGCGCAATCTGAACTGTTTTGCCGGGGCCGGCCGCGCCTTGCGTGCCTGTCGGCAGGGTTTCTGCCGTGGTGG
This sequence comes from Oxalobacteraceae bacterium, assembly GCA_027490465.1. Lineage (GTDB taxonomy): Bacteria > Pseudomonadota > Gammaproteobacteria > Burkholderiales > Burkholderiaceae_D > Pernthalerella. The sequence goes on along the minus strand of JAIXXZ010000074.1, from coordinate 90,196 downwards.
AAAAATCTTGGGTCAATTCACGTCTCCTCGTGCCATCGGTTGTGTTTTTAAAGTAGCAACAGGCTAATTTTTAAAACCCGGCGCAGCAAGACGCCTGACGCCAGAGGACACAAGGCGATGATGAAAAAACGCAACAAGGACGGTCGACAGGACTGAAAAAGCACATAGCCAACACCGTAATTGATGACTAAATCAGATTTCTTAAAGAAGTGGGTACCCACTACAAATAGCGCAGCTGCGTATCAAAAAATCCGGCGGCCTGAGTGCCCCAGCCGGACGTCGCTGGTGAGAGATACCGTCTTTGCATGCAACAATCCCTTGTTCGTGACACCGGGTCTGCACAGGGTGGGCCTTTCAAGAAAAAGTGCCCTGGCACACGCTGGCGGGCAAAAAGATCTCTGCATTCGGCGGGAAGGACGCCACAGCATGTAAAAATGAGGCCCCGGCAGTACGAACCTTCAGACCCAGGGAAGCGCTGATTCAATAAAACCGGAAAATTTTTCAGCTAAATTGATCGTGATAAATCCTTGATTTGGCGTGGCCCCGCGTCGCACAGCTACGCTGGCTTGCCACAAAATGTGGACTTATCCAGCGTCTCCCCAACAATCCCACCCACCCGTTTCAGCGCCATGCGTATTGCCATCCTCGATAACGATGCTGCCCAAGGCGAGCAAATAAACAGCTGGCTGAGCGCATCCGCGACCGAACTGCATCGCTTTGACAGCCTGGACACGATGCTCCAGCGCCTGCGCAAAGGCGAGGTCGATCTGATGGTGGTGCATTGGCGATCTGCTTTCGACATCAAACGCCTCAAGGAAGCTATCGACCAGCGAGCTCCGGCGGTGCCTCTGCTGCTGATCACGGAGCGATCTGCGGTGGATGCGCAGACCCTCTTGCTGAGCCACCCCGCCGTGGATTATTTAATCAAACCTCTGCGCCGAATGGATCTCATCACACGAATCGATGTGCTGAAAAAGCGATTTCACGCTACCAGCCCTTTGACCGAGGAGCGCTATGTGTTCGGGCACTATGTGTTTGATACCCGCGCAGGCCAGCTCAGCCTGAATGGCGAAGCCATCCGCATGACCGAAAAAGAATTTCGACTAGCCTTGTTGTTCTTCCGGCATATGGGAAAACCGCTGTCGCGGGCGTTCATTCTCGAGTCGGTCTGGCCGGAGAATGCCGAGTTTTCATCCCGAAGCATCGATACCCATGTGTCCCGGGTGAGAACCAAGCTGGGCTTGCAGCCGGCACGGGGATTCCGGCTTGCGCCGGTTTACAGTTATGGCTACCGGCTGGAGCAAATCAAAGCCTAGCCACCCACGGCCAAGGGCTATAATAGCCCCGCATCAACCTTTCCAAGCGATCCCGCATGCAACTGCTCGCCGTAGGGCTCAACCACACCACGGCACCCGTCTCGCTCCGCGAGAAAGTGGCCTTCCCAGCCGACCAGCTTGGTCAGGCAGTGGCGTCTGCATGCGCTTGGTTTGGAGAGACAGGGCAGCAGGCCCATGAAACCGCGATCCTGTCGACCTGCAATCGTACCGAGATCTATGGTGCCAGTGCCAACGACGGCCAGATAGAAACAGCCATTGATGCGACCGCGCACTTTGTGGCGGACTATCACAAGCTGCCTTACGCAGAACTTCGGCCCTATCTATACGCACTGCCGCAGCATGATGCGGTTCGCCACGCCTTCCGCGTGGCCTCTGGCCTCGATTCCATGGTGCTCGGCGAGCCTCAGATTCTCGGGCAAATGAAAGATGCGGTTCGTCAGGCCGAAGCGGCCGGCGGACTGGGCACTTATTTGCATCAGATGTTTCAGCGCACGTTTGCGGTCGCCAAAGAAGTGCGCACCACCACCGAGATCGGCGCGCACAGTGTTTCGATGGCGGCAGCATCAGTACGCTTGTCCGAACGAATTTTCGACAAACTCGCTGAGCAGCACGTGCTGTTCATCGGGGCTGGCGAAATGATCGAATTGTGCGCAACCCACTTCGCGGCGCATCACCCTAAAACACTGACCATTGCCAACCGTACTGTCGAGCGCGCCGAACAACTTGCGAATCGTCTGGGTGGCAAAACCATGCGTCTTGCCGAGCTACCCGATCAGCTCGCGAATTTCGATATCGTCATTTCCTGCACGGCGTCTTCACTCCCTATTATCGGATTGGGTATGGTCGAGCGCGCAATCAAGGCACGGCGCCGCAAACCCATGGTGATGGTGGATCTTGCCGTACCACGCGATATCGAATCCGAAGTCAGTCGCATGAATGACGTCTTTTTGTACACCGTCGACGATCTCGGCGCTGCCGTGCAAATCGGTATGGAAAATCGTCAGTCGGCGGTGGCACAAGCAGAAGCCATCATCGAAACCCGCGTGCAGGGCTTCATGAACTGGCTGGACAGCCGCGCGATCGTGCCTCTGATTCAAGACCTGCAGGAAAGCAGCGAGCAAATGCGCAAAATGGAACTCGAACGCGCGCGCAAGCTGCTGGCCCGTGGCGAAGATGTGGAAGCGGTACTCGAAGCACTCTCCAAAGGACTGACCGCAAAATTCCTCCACGGTCCGCAACAGGCATTGCATCAAGCCGATGCCGACGAGCGCGCGCGCCTGGCTCAGTGGTTGCCGCAGCTCTTCCGCACCAAGCGCTAGCGACGCCCTTTCCAGCGCCGCTCAGCCGTTCGCAGTATCCGGCAGCCTTGCCGGCATCTCATGATCCAACCCTTGCTCTGCCCACACCTCGCATGAAACCGTCTCTGCTTTCCAAGCTCGATCAGCTCACCCAAAGGCTGGAAGAAGTCAGCGCCCTGATGAATCAGGAAGGTGCGACCGCTGACATGGAGCACTACCGCAAGCTCACGCGCGAGCATTCTGAACTGGAACCGCTGGTCGCCCTGCACGCCCAGTGGACGCAAGCGCAGGCCGATCTGATCGCTGCACAGGACATGATGAGCGACCCGGAAATGAAAAGTTTCGCGCAGGAAGAGATGGATACGGCGCAGGCACGCGCTGCTGCGCTGGAGCTCGATTTGCAAAAGATGATGCTGCCCAAAGATCCCAATGACGATCGCAACATCTTCCTCGAGATACGCGCCGGCACGGGCGGCGATGAATCGGCGCTGTTCGCCGGTGATTTGCTGCGCATGTATACGCGCTTTGCAGAGCGCAAACGCTGGCAGGTGGAAATGGTATCGGAATCACCTTCAGAGCTGGGCGGTTACAAGGAAGTGATCGTGCGCGTTGTGGGTCATGGCGCGTATTCGCGACTGAAGTTCGAATCCGGTGGACATCGCGTGCAGCGTGTGCCTGCCACCGAAGCGCAGGGACGGATTCATACCTCGGCCTGTACCGTCGCGGTGATGCCGGAGGCCGATGAAATCGGCGAGGTCGATATCAACCCGGCAGATTTGCGCATCGACACCTACCGTGCTTCGGGCGCAGGCGGGCAGCACATCAACAAAACAGATTCGGCCGTACGCATCACGCACCTGCCAACCGGGATCGTCGTCGAATGCCAGGATGACCGCAGTCAGCACAAAAACAAGGCGCAGGCGCTCAAGGTACTTGCCACTCGCATCAAGGATGTGCAACTGCGCGCGCAACAATCGGCAGAAGCAGCAACGCGAAAATCACTGGTAGGATCGGGTGATCGCAGCGAACGTATTCGCACCTACAATTTCCCGCAGGGACGTATCACGGATCACCGCATCAATCTCACGCTGTACAAGCTGGAGATGGTGATGGAAGGTGATCTGGACGAACTGACCGACGCACTGATGGCCGAGCATCAGGCGGAATTACTGGCCGCTCTGGCCGATTGACCAATCGGCTCAGGCACACAGAAAAAATATTCAAGCGCACATCATGCAAACCAATCGACTCGCCAAACCACTTCTGCTACTCGTCGCTGTCGCCTGCATGGGCATGCTCGGTGTCGGTCTTTACCTGCAACTGGCGCTGGAAATGCTGCCCTGCCCGCTCTGCATCTTACAGCGATATGCGTTCGCGGCGGTCGCCTTGCTGTGTCTGATCACCTGCTTCTTGCCGGCGACGATGCTGCGTCTGGGCGCAGCACTCTCGGCACTTGCCTCAATCACAGGTGCGGGTATCGCGATACGACATCTGTGGATCAAGGCGCACCCCACTATCTCGTGCGGTATCGATCCGCTGGAAACCTCGCTGAACAAGATTTTCATCGCCCGCTGGCTGCCTTCACTTTTTCAGGCAGATGGCTTGTGCACGACCGAATACGATCCGATTTTCGGGCTGTCGATACCGCAGTGGGCACTGGTCTGGTTTGTAATCTTTGCCATTACATTGATTTTTGTTGCGCTGCGCAGCAAGCAGGCCGCATGACGATTCGCGATCTGCTCAGGCTCGCACAGATCGACCCACTCGAAGCACGCATTCTGATGGCACACGCGCTGCAATGCTCGCGTGTTCAGCTAGTTATTCGGGAAAACGATGCATTGAGTGTCGAACAGGTGAATGACATCAACGCGCTGCTGCAACGACGCTTACAGGGCGAGCCCATCGCTTATCTCACCGGTGAGCGTGAATTCTATGGGCTCAGCCTCAAGGTCACACCGGATGTACTGATTCCGCGACCCGAGACCGAGCTGCTGGTAGAACTGGCGATGGAAAAATTACCCCAGGCTGGCCGCGTTGCCGATCTGGGCACTGGTTCGGGTGCTGTTGCCATAGCGCTGGCGCACACGCGCCGGGATGCGCAGGTCATCGCAACAGACATCAGCGACGCGGCGCTGGCAATCGCCCGCCATAACGCAGACCATCATCGCGTGACAATTCAATGCATGCGCAGCGATTGGTTTGACAGGATCGACGGCTTGTTTGATCTTGTCGTCAGTAATCCGCCTTATATCGCAGCCAGCGATGTCCATCTGTCGCAAGGCGATCTGCGCTTCGAACCCAGCTCTGCGCTCACAGATCACGCGAACGGCATGACGGCGCTCTCGGCCATTATGGAAGGCGCACGCGCCCATCTGAAACCTGGTAGCTGGCTACTGCTTGAGCATGGCTATGATCAGGCCATCGCCGTACGCCAGCAACTCATACACACCGGCTGGAGCGATGTGCAGAGCTGGAAAGATCTGGCGGGCATAGAACGCGTCTCTGGCGGGCGATGGGATGCCGCTGCGCCTGAAAAATAAAAGAACCGACAACGTACGCTTTGTCCTTTATTCATCAACCTCTCTGACGATTATTCCGATGTTGCCTTCCATTGAACAACGACTTGCTGTTGAAATCGCTGCACGCCATGAACAAGTAGCCGCTGCCATTGCACTGCTGGATGAAGGTGCGACCGTGCCCTTTATTGCCCGCTATCGTAAAGAAGCCACAGGCGGACTGGATGATATCCAGCTACGCCTGCTGGAAGAGCGCCTGCGCTACCTGCGCGAACTCGAAAGCCGCCGCACTGCCATCATCGCCTCGATAGAGGAACAGGGAAAGATGACGCCAGAACTGCTCAAGGCCATCAGCCTCGCGCAGGATAAAACACTGCTGGAGGATTTGTATCTTCCCTATCGCCCCAAGCGCCGCACCAAGGCACAGATCGCGGTGGAGGCCGGATTGGAACCGCTGGCGAACGCACTGCTGGAAAATCCCGCGCTGGATCCCGAGGCGGAGGCTGCGCGTTATTTGCGGCCACCTTTCACCACCGAACAGGGCGACAACCCCGGTGTCGCCGATACCAAGGCAGCGCTGGATGGCGCGCGACAGATTCTCATGGAGCGCTTTGCCGAAGATGCGGTGCTGCTGCAAGACATTCGTGAATACCTGACCACGCATGGCGTGGTTGAATCCAAAGTCATTGATGGCAAGCAGGACGCCGGTGAAAAATTTGCGGATTACTTTGATTATTCAGAGAACCTCTCCAGCATTCCCTCGCACCGCGCTCTGGCACTGTTGCGGGGCCGACGCGAAGAAATGCTCACGGTGATATTACGGCTCGACACCGAGGCAGAAAAACCGAAGTGGGATGCGCCCCCAAATCCCTGCGAGAGCAAAATCGCGGCACGGTTTGGCGTGCGTCAGCAAAGCCGCCCTGCGGACAAATGGCTGATGGATACCGTTCGCTGGGCCTGGCGCGTGAAAATCTTCATGCATCTGGAAACCGAACTGATGACGCGCTTGCGTGAAGAAGCCGAAGCTGAAGCGATCCGCGTTTTTGCACGCAATCTCAAAGATCTGCTACTGGCAGCACCGGCGGGGCCTCGCGCGACGATGGGACTCGATCCCGGATTGCGTACCGGTGTGAAAGTCGCCGTGGTCGACGCCACTGGAAAAGTGGTGGACACAGCGACCATCTATCCGCATCAACCCCGCAATGACTGGGACGGCTCACTGCACCTGCTGGCGCAACTGGCGCGCAAGCATCAGGTGGCATTGATCTCGATTGGCAACGGTACCGCATCGCGCGAAACCGACAAGCTCGCGCAGGATCTGATTCGTCTGCAACCTGAGCTCAAGCTCAATAAAATTGTTGTCTCGGAAGCGGGTGCATCGGTGTATTCAGCGTCCGAGTTCGCCTCGCGTGAATTACCAGAACTCGATGTATCGCTGCGCGGTGCCGTATCGATTGCACGCCGACTCCAGGATCCGCTGGCCGAGTTGGTGAAAATTGATCCCAAATCCATCGGCGTGGGTCAGTATCAGCATGATGTTTCACAGACTCGTCTTGCACGCACCCTGGACGCTGTGGTTGAAGACTGCGTAAATGCCGTGGGTGTGGATGTCAATACGGCTTCGGCACCCTTGCTTGCACGCGTATCTGGCCTGAATGGTCAGGTTGCGCAGAGCATTGTCAGTTTCCGCGATAAAAACGGGATGTTCAACTCGCGCGCAGCCTTGCGTGATGTGCCGCGACTGGGTGAAAAAACTTTCGAGCAAGCTGCTGGATTTCTGCGCATCATGAATGGTGACAACCCGCTGGATGCATCTGCAGTCCACCCGGAATCCTATCCACTGGTCGAAAAAATTCTGGCGGCCATTCAGCGTGATGTGAAAAGCGTCATGGGCGACAGCGCGTTACTGAAATCCCTCGATGCCAAGCGCTTTGCGGATGAAAAATTCGGCTTGCCTACCGTGGCGGATATTTTGAAAGAACTCGACAAGCCGGGTCGTGATCCTCGCCCTGCGTTTGTGACGGCGAGCTTCAAGGAAGGGGTCGAGGAAATCTCGGATTTGCGACCGGACATGATTCTTGAAGGTGTAGTAACGAACGTTGCTGCTTTCGGTGCCTTTGTGGACATCGGCGTTCATCAGGATGGTCTGGTTCATATCTCTGCGTTATCAGACCAGTTTGTGAAAGACCCGCACACCGTGGTGAAGGCTGGGCAAGTGGTCAAGGTCAAGGTGCTCGAAGTCGATCCCAAGCGCAAGCGGATTGCCTTGACCATGCGCTTGTCGGATAGCGCTGGTGCGAGTGGCGAACCTCGAGCGCGGCGCGCTCCCGAGCCCAAGATGAAGCCTCAACGCGAAGCCGCGCCCGCCGGCTCGGCGATGGCCGATGCCTTCGCCCGGCTGAAGCGCTAAATTCCTGTCGATGCGATTTCAGGAGGCCATCCGGCTTTTTCCCTATAATGGCGTGATTGTCCCAACTAATTGAAGAGGATTTATGAGCGACGTTCAATCCTGGATTAAAGAGACCGTGACCGGTCACTCTGTGGTGTTGTTTATGAAGGGTACCGCCCAGTTTCCGCAATGCGGATTTTCGGGTCGCGCCATCGAGCTGCTGAAAGCCTCGGGCGTAGAGGATCTCGTGACGGTCAATGTCCTGGAAGACGAAGAGGTCCGCCAGGGCATCAAGGAATTCTCGAACTGGCCTACCATTCCCCAGCTCTATGTCAAAGGCGAATTCATTGGTGGCGCTGACATCATCGGCGAGATGCATGAATCCGGCGAACTGAAAACGCTGCTCAAGGGCTGATCAGCGATGAAGCGCCTGGTGATCGCCATGACGGGTGCATCAGGCGCATTGTATGGGGTGCGACTGCTTGAGCAACTGAAAAAGTCGGATCGCGTCGAAACGCACCTGATGATTTCGGATGCGGCAGCGCTCAACTTGCACCATGAACTCGATATCAAACGGAAGGATATCGAGACACTCGCCAGTGTTGTCCATAGCGTGCGCGATATCGGCGCATGTGTGGCCAGCGGTTCTTTTCACACGGACGGTATGGTCATCGCGCCTTGTTCGATGAAGACGCTGGCTTCTGTCGCCCATGGGATGTGCGACAACCTGATCACCCGCGCCGCGGATGTCATGCTCAAGGAACGCCGCCGTGTGGTGCTCATGGTGCGGGAAACGCCATTCAATCTCGCCCACCTGCGCAACATGACCGCGGTAACTGAAATGGGTGGGATTATTTTTCCACCGCTGCCGGCGCTCTACCAGCGTCCACAGACAGTCTCGGAAATGGTGGATCACACCGTGGGCCGGGTGCTCGATTTGCTGGCCATCGAACAGACGCTGGCTCCGGAATGGACGGGATTGAAGACCGAGCGTTCGCAGTAACTTTGCGCTGAGCCGTCAGGTTTGGTCCGGCTGAGGATCGGTAGGCACGGGCTCTTCCTGCGTTGACTCTTGTGCATTTTCCTCCTGAGTTGACTCTTCTGCAGCTTCCTCCTGCGTCGACTCTTGTGCACCCTCCTCCTGGGCTGATTCCTGTGCTTTTCCTTCCCGCATGACATTGACCATCCGCTCAATGGCTTCGGTAAAGCCATTCATGGAAAATTTACTGGTCTTGAATTCACCGTTGGCGAGGGGAAAAGCAATACCAACTACGGGTGTTTTAGCAAACGCCTCGTTCAGATAGGGTGTCTCGGTAAACCAGTAGACCATCACGTCGCCACTCGTAGTGCTCACGGGTTCGCACACCGCGTCGAGCGCAAGCGCGCCCACATCCGAGGTCAACATGAGCGGGTAATTGGCGCTTGGCTCGCAATCAAGGCCATTGGCAAAATAATATCTGCAGCTGCCGTCGCCACACATCATGCCTAGCATGGACATACCGTTTTCATGGGTGCTGGCCTCGCCCCTTCCATCGAGAAATTGCGAAATCCAGTCACCATGCTCGGCTCTTTCCTGTGCACTTGCGGGCAGGATCGCAGCAAAAATCAGAGTCAGCAGAACAATAAAGCGTTGCATCGCATCTCCACGCATTACATCTCCGTTTAAATCAGAATGGCCGGAATTTACCACGGGGGGCCAATCCTCTTGCCTGCCACTCAAATGCGAGTGACCGGACACCGTAGGCTGAATCTCTGACTGGCACCTGCATCTTCATCAAATAAGGACCGGTCTGACCGCAACGTCAGCACCCAATCTTTGATGAAGGGCTTTTCTTACTCGATATCCAGTTGTGCTTCGCCCAGTCCGCTGATCTCGATGCGTACCCGGTCACCCGCATTCAGCCATTTGGTCTCGACCACACTGCCCAGCATGACGAACTCGCCAGCCTTGAGTCCAGGCAGACCATGCTCTGACTGAGCATTGGCCAACCAGGCAAGCGCATTCAGTGGATGGCCGAGCACCATGGACCCAACGCCACGACCAACTTCGATACCGTTGATCACGGCACGACCTGTCAGTGCGGCGAGATCAAGATGGTGCCAGTCCGATACCGGCCGGCCCAGCACACAGCCTGCATTGAAAAAGTCATCAGCAACCAAGGTGGGTATGCCGAGCGCGCGATAGTTTTCATAGCGCTCGTCGACCAGTTCTATGGCCGCCATAACCTCGGCGACCGCCGGTGCTACGGTCTCTTTGGTATAGGGTGTGGACTGGGGCGGCAAATCCGCTGACAAGCGAACCGCAATTTCACATTCCATCCCGATTTTCACGAAACCATGACGTGGCACCTTGCCATGCTCATGCATGACTGTTTTGCTGAAAATACGACCGGCACACGGATGGTTGATGTTTACAAAAGCTTGCATGACCGGGGTTGTGCAACCAATCTTGTGCCCCACCATCTCGCCCATACCCGCATCAACAAGCAAGGTATTGATCGCCGACTGTATTGCATAGCCATCGGTGACGCTGTGCGGAGCCAGATCCGCTGGCAGCGCCACAATCGGCGTCAGCGAGAGTCGTTGCCTCAGCAAATGCGTCGCGGCGAGATGAATTGTATTTTTCAAAATATTTCTCCGTTGATCATTTCTTCTTTGTATGCGATCTCGGAGTCTAACAAAAACCGGTGCAAAGCCGGATTTAGTCAGAGACACGAACCAAGATTTCAAAAAGACACGTTATATATTTTTCAGCCCTCGACACCAAGATTTTCATGCGCCCATCGCGGAAAAATGCACCAGTTTTCGGGGTTATAATCCGCCGTTTTCTTTCATTTGCCATTACTGCTTTATTCGGAGATTCTCATGGGTTCTGTCGTCAAACAAGCTGGCTGGATCGCACTGGCGCTTTTGGGTGCATTTGCGCTCGGCACCGTAGCGCTAGCGCGCGGTGAAACCATTAATGCACTGTGGATTGTGGTTGCGGCAGTGGCGGTTTATTTGATTGGCTATCGCTTTTATGCCCGCTTCATTGCAACGCATGTGATGCAGCTTGATGTCAACCGTGCAACCCCGGCGGTTAGGCTCAATGACGGTCTTGATTATGTACCCACCAACAAGCATGTGCTGTTCGGTCACCACTTTGCGGCCATTGCAGGCGCCGGCCCTCTGGTGGGTCCAGTGCTGGCGGCGCAAATGGGATACCTGCCGGGCATGATGTGGATACTGGCAGGCGTCATTCTTGCCGGCGCAGTGCAGGATTTCATGATTCTGTTCATTTCCACGCGCCGCGATGGCCGCTCATTGGGTGACATGATCAAATCCGAGCTCGGCATCATACCGGGCGTGATCGCCCTGTTTGGTACTTTCATGATCATGACGATTCTGCTGGCTGTGCTGGCACTGATCGTTGTGAAGGCGCTGGCAGAAAGTCCCTGGGGGACGTTCACGGTGGGCGCGACAATACCGATTGCGCTGTTCATGGGTATCTACAGCCGCTACATTCGGCCGGGCCGGGTCGGTGAAGTATCGATCATCGGTTTTATCCTGCTGATGCTCGCCATCGTGGTCGGTGGTCAGGTAGCTGCAGATCCTGTCTGGGGTCCTGCGTTTACTTTCAACGGCAAGCAACTCACCTGGATGCTGCTGGCTTACGGTGTCGTCGCATCGATGCTGCCCGTCTGGCTGCTGCTGGCGCCGCGCGACTACCTCTCCACCTTTCTGAAGATAGGCACGATCGTCGGACTCGCGCTGGGCATCTTGTTCGTCGCGCCCGATTTGAAAATGCCGGCCATCACCAAATTCATTGATGGTTCGGGTCCTGTCTGGTCGGGTACTCTGTTCCCCTTCCTTTTCATCACGATTGCGTGTGGCGCGGTGTCAGGCTTTCATGCGCTGATTTCGTCGGGCACGACGCCCAAGCTGCTGGAAAACGAAATGCATGCGCCTTACATTGGCTATGGCGGCATGTTGATGGAATCTTTTGTCGCCATCATGGCACTGGTCGCTGCGAGCATTATTGAGCCGGGCGTTTACTTTGCGATGAACAGCCCTGCTGCCATCATTGGTACAAGTCCCGAGAGTGCGGCGGCTGCGATCAGTCAGTGGGGCTTCATGATTACCCCAGAGATGTTGCAGCAGACCGCGACCAACGTCGGCGAAAGTACGATTATTTCTCGCACTGGCGGCGCGCCGACCCTGGCGGTAGGCATGGCACAAATATTTTCCAGTGTGTTTGGAGGCCAGGCGATGATGGCTTTCTGGTACCACTTTGCGATCCTGTTTGAAGCGCTCTTCATTCTGACCGCGGTTGATGCAGGTACGCGCGTTGGCCGTTTCATGCTGCAAGACTTGATCGGGACTGTAGTACCGCCGTTCAAGGCGCTGCCGGGGATGGTGGCCGGTCTGATCGGTACCTTGCTGTGTGTGGCTGCCTGGGGCTACTTCCTGTATCAGGGTGTGGTGGATCCGCTGGGCGGCATCAATACGCTGTGGCCCCTGTTTGGTATTTCCAACCAGATGCTGGCCGCTGTTGCGCTGATGCTGGGTACCGTGGTGCTGTTCAAGCTCAAGCGTGAAAAATTCGCCTGGGTCACGCTGGTACCGACAGTGTGGCTGCTGGTTTGTACGCTGACTGCGGGATACCAGAAACTCTTCCATGAAAACCCGCGTATTGGCTTTCTTGCGCACGCAGAGAAATTCAAAGCGGCCGCTGCGGAAAGCAAGGTACTCCCGCCTGCGAAATCACCCGAGCAGATGCAGCAAATCATCATGAACGACTATATTGACGCAACGCTGGCTGCGATTTTCATGGCGGTGGTGCTCTCGATACTGTTCTTCAGCATTCGCGCCTGCCTGCAGGCGCTGCGCTCGGACAAACCCACCTCCGAAGAGGCGCCGGCCGTGTCATCAGGCACTGCCACTGCCGGTGCCTGAGTAGAGAGGAGACATGATGTTTGGAGAACTCGGAAAATTTGGTGCCTATCTTGGTCAGACCGCAAGGCTGATGGTGGGCCTGCCTGATTACGATAACTACCTCAATCACATGCAGGAAAATCACCCGGACCAGCCGGCGATGAGCTACGAGGCGTTCTTCCGCGAACGTCAGGATGCCCGGTATGGCGGCAGTGGGCGGGTGCCGAAATGCTGCTAGAAAAGCGTTGATGGAATAACACTGTAAATTTTTTAGCCCGATGTGAATGAAAAAATGCCCAGACCACAAAACGGTCTGGGCATTTTTTTCGGGCAGCCTGTCCGCGAACCGAAAAACGTCTCGACGCCAGAAGCGAACCACGGTGTCTACTGCCAATCAGGGGAGCTTGTGACACACCCCACACGGATTTGGGACTGTGATAACCTGAAGTCACTTTTAAAGTAACCATTCGGTTAAATGATGGCCGATCCAATTCCGAATCTATATGACAAATACGGCGGCTCTCCACTCCTTACCCAAGTCGTGAAGGAGATCACGACGGTGATGCTGACCAAGGCCGCTCTGCGCCGCCTGTTTGAAGGCATGTCGACACACGAAATCTTGAAACTCAACGTGGAATTAACTGGATTGGCTCTTGGTCACACGACGTCGAAACACGATCCTCAATTACCGAAGCTAGCCTATGCCAAGCTCAATCTCACACTTCAGACGTACGAAGAGATAATTTCGATCATCAGGCATAGCCTTCTTGCCCATGGCTTCGAAAGCCGGGACGCTACTATTGCAATCAACGTGATCGACATGCATGCCAAGTCGCTCCTGAACGTCCCCGTCACCCGTCACGTTACCTCACCCTTCTCGGGCGTTGACCGACGCAGGTTGCAACGCAAATAGGGCTCACCCCCGAGGGCACAGAAGAAAACGCTGAAAGATAAGCCGGGCAAGACTTTGGCTCGGAGAACGAGCAATCGGGACAAACGAAGAGAAGTAAATGATCACCGCGTTTACTGTGTGATTCTGCGAGACATCCGGTGAGATGCTCACGAATCGCCAGTAGGGGATGAAGCCGTTGAAAAGAACGACCTAACCCAGTGTTCGGTGGTGCCGGCTGCAGGACTCGAACCCGCTACCCCATGATTACAAATCAAGTGCTCTACCTGATGAGCTAAGCCGGCCGCTTAGAACGCGAAATTATACTTTATTTGATCCGTGTAAGTCTTGGTCGTCCACCCTTGCCCGGCGGGTCGGGCTGATTATCGTCATCGGGCGACTTGGCCGGCTCGGCAGATGCGGGTGGTACGGCTGAGAGCAAGGGCGATATTTTCCTCGCCGGTGTTTTAGGCGGCTCACTCCGAGGCTTTTTCTTGCGCTGGCCTTCTTCGTCGCGCTGCACTTCGAAGGCCATACCCTGACCGTTCTCTCGGGCGTAAATGGCGCTCACATTGGAAACCGGCACTTCAATTTCTCGCGCAACACCACCGAACCTGGCTTTGAAATGAATGAAATCATTGTCAATCTTCAGGTTGCCAGTCGCCTCGAAGCTGATGTTGAGGACGATTTCACCATTTTTCACAAACTCTGCCGGGACACGCGTGCGAGCATCCACCACCACAACGATATACGGTGTGTAGCCATTGTCGGTGCACCACTCGTAGAGCGCGCGCAACAGATAGGGTTTGGTGGAAGTTTCCGACATCAGACAGTCATGTTAAAAAAGCCTGGCCAAAAGAATGCAAACTCTGCCCCAAGGCTGTGGCGGACACGAAGTCCGCCGCCGGCAATGATTAGCGTCGCATTACCTTTTCCGAGGGTGTCAGTGCCTCAATGTACGCCGGACGCGAAAAAATTCGCTCCGCGTACTTCATCAGTGGTGCCGCCGTTTTAGAGAGTTCCACACCATAGTGATCAAGGCGCCAGAGCAAAGGCGCAATAGCCACGTCGAGCATGGAAAATTCATCGCCCAGCATGTACTTGTACTTCAGAAATAGCGGCGCTAGCGTGGTCAGGCGATCGCGGATTTCATTACGCGCCTTTTCGTGACTTTTTTCCGCAGAGCGCGACTTTTCGTTCTCGAGCGTGTGCACATGCACGAACAATTCCTTTTCGAAATTGAACAGCATCAGACGGGCACGAGCACGCATGAGTGGATCGGCAGGCATGAGCTGCGGATGAGGAAAGCGCTCGTCAATATACTCATTGATGATGTTCGACTCGTAGAGCACCAGTTCACGCTCAACCAGTATGGGCACCTGACCATAAGGATTCATGGTCGAAATATCTTCAGGCTTGTTGAACAAATCCACATCGCGGATTTCAAAATCCATACCCTTCTCGAACAAGACAAGCCGGCATCGCTGCGAGAATGGGCAGGTTGTGCCCGAATAGAGGACCATCATGATTTTAGTTCCTTGAAAACGAAGAGGGTGAGACAGCATGCCGCCTCACCCCACTCATACATATCTGATTCTCTGCATTACTTGTTTTCATCACTCTACAAAAGCGATGCTGTCAGGCAGAAAATACAGGGCTACTATTTGACTTCTCTCCAGTAGGAGGCGTTCAGTCGCCAGGCCAACAGTACCAGCAGGGACATGAACAGCAAGACCCAGACACCCACTTGCTGGCGTTTGTTTTTCACCGGCTCGCTCATCCAGCCCATGTAGCCCACAAGGTCAGCCATTGCACTGTCATATTCCTGCAAAGTCATTTTCCCCGCTTTGACTTGCTCGAAACCGGCGAACTTGTGCACAGTTTTGGATGCATCGTGCGGATCTTTCTCTTCCACAAACTTCGCCTTGCGAACACCCTGTAGCTCCCAGAGTACATGCGGCATACCCACGTTCGGGTACGCCAGGTTATTCCACCCGGTCGCGCGGCCTTCGTCTACGTAGTAGGTCCGCAGGTAGGTATACACATAATCCGCACCTGAACCTTCGCCCGAAGACTTAGCCCTGACAATCACCGAGAGGTCCGGCGGCGCTGCGCCGAACCAGGCTTTCGCATCCGTCATACTCAAATTACTTTTCATCAGATCACCCACCTTATCGGAGGTGAAGAGAAGATTGTCACGGATTTGCGCGTCTGACAAACCGATATCGCGCAAGCGGTTGTAACGAACCAACGATGCTGAATGGCAATTCAAGCAATAGTTGACAAACAGCCGCGCACCATTCTGCAATGAGGACAGATCGCTGCCGCGATCAGGCGCCCGATCCAGAGGAAAACCTGCTTCGGAAGCGGCAGCAAGCGTTGGTGCCAGCACCAATACCGCCATCAGTTTTTTTAAGATATTCATTCTTGTTCCTTTGCGGCTTAGTGCGGCTGGAAGTTCACGCGCTTCGGTACGGGCTTGAACTCACCCATAGCGCTCCACCACGGCATGAGCATGAAGAAGCCGAAGTAGATAAGCGTACCGACCTGAGCTACAAAGGTACGGGCGGCTGTGGGTGCCTGGACACCGAGGTAACCGAGCACCAGGAAGGCGATGCCGAACACGATGTAAACGATCTTGTGCCAATCCGGGCGGTAGCGAATCGATTTCACTGGCGAGTGATCAAGCCAGGGCAAGCCGGCGAGGATGAGCACCGACACCCCCATCAAGACCACACCCCAGAATTTGGCATCGAATACCAGCATGCCAATGACCAGCACGACGGTCACACCAACGACACCATTCTTGATCAGCTGCGGCAAACGCGTGCGGAATACAATGAGTGCAGCGTAAGCAATTGTGCCGATGATCAATGCAATCATGAATTGCGATGTGGTCGCACGCAGGATGGAATAAAACGGCGTGAAGTACCAGACAGGTGCAATGTGCGGCGGCGTCTTGAGCGGATCAGCCGGGATGAAGTTGTTGTATTCAAGGAAGTAACCACCGAATTCCGGCGCAAAGAAAATCACTGCACTGAAAATCGTGAGGAAAACAGACACACCAAAAATGTCTTTGGTGGTGTAGTAAGGATGCGAAGGAATGGTATCAATACCATGACCATCCGGACCCAGGTTTTCCTTGACTTCAATTCCGTCGGGGTTATTGGAGCCTACTTCATGCAAGGCAATCAGGTGCGCAACCACCAGCCCGAGCAGCACCAGGGGAATCGCAATCACGTGGAAAGCAAAGAAGCGGTTCAGCGTGGCGTCCGAGACCACGTAGTCGCCACGAATCCACAGTGACAGATCAGGGCCGATGAACGGAATCGCGCCAAACAAGTTAACGATTACCTGCGCGCCCCAATAAGACATCTGACCCCATGGAAGCAAGTAACCAAAAAATGCTTCTGCCATCAGGCACAGGAAAATGGCGACACCAAACAGCCAGATCAGCTCACGTGGCTTGCGATAAGAGCCGTACAACAGCGCGCGGGTCATGTGCAGATAGACCACGATGAAGAATGCCGAGGCGCCCGTTGAGTGCATGTAGCGCACCAGCCAGCCCCAGGGAACTTCACGCATAATGTATTCGACCGACGCAAATGCCAGCTGTGCATCCGGTTTGTAGTTCATCACCAGGAAAATACCGGTGACAATCTGAATCACCAGCACCAGAGCAGCGAGCGAACCGAACAGGTAGAAAAAGTTGAAATTCTTCGGCGCATAGTATTTGCCCCACTGGTCTTCCCATAGCTTGGTCAGCGGAAAACGGGAATCAACCCAACCCAGTGCTTTCTGTGCAATCGGCGCATCGGCCGGTAATTTTTTCTCAACAAAAGCCATGATCAAGCCTCGCCTTTCTCATCTCTGCCGATTGCGATTCGTGTGTCACTCAAGTACATGTGGCGTGGCACTTCAAGATTGTCCGGCGCAGGTTTGTTTTTGAAGACACGACCTGCGAGGTCAAATGTGGAACCATGACACGGGCACAGGAAACCGCCCGCCCAGTCATCTGGCAGTGAAGGCTGAGCGCCTGTCTGAAACTTCGTGCTTGGCGAGCAGCCCAGGTGAGAGCAAATACCAACGGCCACGAGGATTTCAGGCTTGATTGATCTGGTTTCGTTGCGCGCGTACTCTGGCGTGAGCTCGTTGGGGTTGCGTTCGGATTTTGGGTCGGCAACCTGAGCGTCGGTCTTTTTCAATGACGACACCATTTCAGGTGTGCGCTTGATTACCCACACAGGCTTGCCACGCCATTCGACGGTTTTCATTTCGCCAGGCTTGAGATCAGCGATATCCACTTCAACGGGTGCGCCGGCTGCTTTCGCACGCTCGGACGGCTCAAAAGTGGAAACAAACGCGCCAGCAGCAGCAAGGCCAGCAACACCACCTGCAGCAGCAGTTGCAACCAGCAGGCCGCGTCGACCCGGGTCGACCTGATTTTCGTCACTCATAACTCAATCCCGATCAGAGAAATGCAAACAAGGTTGGAAATTCCGGAAACCCTCGATTATAGCGGAGCTCACTCCGATTTTGTGGAAGGGGGTCCATGGCGACCTGCAAAGCGAGTAAATGCAAGGCGCAGGAAGATAAGTTTTTAACTTGATAATGACAATCAGGGGTCCGGGGAACCCATTTTGTCCGGCTCAGTTGGCTCGGGGTTCGAAGGCTTGGTGTCCAACTCAGGCTCGAAACGCAACAGGCCGCGCCGATGCGCTTCAAACACGGCCTCCGAGCGAGAGTGGACCGAAAGCTTGCCGTAGATACGCTTCACGTGGGTCTGTACTGTACTGACAGACAAGCTTAGCGCGGCGGCCACCTTGGCGAAACTTCCGCCGCGGGAGATTAGTTCGAGGATCGCACTTTCACGACGCGTCAGACCCGGCATCTCGGTAGACAAACTCTCGTCCCCCGAAGTGCGGGTACTTCGCATCCTGGCCAGCACCTTGCGAGCGATCATCGGGCTGATCGGCGAACCTCCAGCCCTCAGATCCATAATGGCACGAACGATATCCGCATGGCCGGCCTCCTTGAGAACATAACCAGAAGCGCCAGCCTCGATGCAAGCGAATACTTGCGATTCTTCACTGGACATGGTGATGACCATGATGTCCGCCTCGGGCAACACACGCCGGCAGTGACGAATAATCTCAAGACCGGAACCGTCAGGCAGACCCAGATCTGTCAAAAGCAGTTCAATACCCTCTTGCTCCAATCCGTGCAGGGCATCGTTCACCGACCCGAAAGCACTTGCCAGCCTGAGCGAAGGTTCAAGATCAATGGCGTTGCACAAAAGACGACGCGTAACGACGTCGTCTTCAACGACCATAACCCGGCAATCCCGAGACAACGCGGTGGGTAACATGTAAATCCAAACTCGGCAACAAACGAAAGGTTCGGTGGAGAAGTTGCCGGTTTAGTTCCCATTTCGCTGCGTATTCCCGAAGCGAATTCAAACAGGATTCGGCACGTCGACAAATTCGTGCCGAATGCCGAACTGATTTTCTATATGCTGACCCAGTGCCTGCACACCGTAGCGTTCAGTGGCGTGATGGCCGCATGCGAGATACGCCACCTGCGATTCGCGGGCGAGATGGACAGTTTGCTCGGAAATCTCGCCACTGAGGTAGACACTGACACCTGCAGTAATGGCATCGGCGAGCGCGTTTTGTGCCGCCCCGGTGCACCAGCCAACGCTGCCCAACGTCTGGTCAGGATTTCCGATGACTAAAGGAGCACGTCCCAATGCCCGCTCCACCAATGCGGCAAGGTCGCCTACGGTATTGACCTCGGGAGGCGCCAACCCTAACCAGCCCAGATCCTGGTCGCCGAAGCGTCCCTCCGGCTTCAAACCGAGTCGCTGACCCAATTGCGCGTTATTCCCCAATACAGGATGGGCATCAAGCGGCAAGTGATAGGCAAACAAATTGATGCCATTGGCCAGCAGCAGCTTCAGACGCTTTTGCCGGTGACCTACGACGCGCGGATCTTCACCCTTCCAGAAGTACCCATGGTGAACGAGCAAGGCATCCGCACCCTTTTCCAGCGCGGCTTCAATCAATGCGAGACTTGCCGTCACACCGCTGACCAAATATTGAACCTGCTCACCTCCCTCGACCTGCAAGCCGTTGGGGCAATAGTCACGAAAACGGTTAATATCCAGCGTGCTGGCAAGATGCGCTTCCAGCCTGTTCCGGTCGACTTTTTTTCCGCTCATTTCCATACCTGTTATGCGTCGTCTCTGGTTATTGTTTGCGCAGACCGTCACTGTGGCACTTGCGCTATGGTTCATTGTAGCGACACTCAAACCCGAGTGGCTGACTCGTGGCACGTCCAACGTCCATGTGGCATCAAAACCAGTGCCCGTGCAGGAAGCGACGGGCTCCGACGCAGCATCAGCGAAAGACAGTTACCGGGAAGCTGCGCGCCGCGCAATGCCTGCCGTGGTCAATATTTTCACCAGCAAGGAAGCGCGGTCGCAGGTACATCCCTTCAACAACGATCCCTTTTTCCGCCGTTTTTTTGGCGATGGCCCGGCCACGCAGGATGAAAAACAATTCAGTCTGGGCTCAGGCGTCATTGTCAGCCCCGAGGGTTACATTCTGACGAACTATCACGTGATTGATGGCGCGGAAGAAATGGAAGTCGCGCTCGCGGATGGAAGAAAGATTCCCGCCAAGCTGGTGGGTTCGGATCCGGATACCGATCTTGCGGTTATCAAGGTGAATCTGAAAAATCTGCCCTCCATCACTTTGGGCAGGTTGGACAATGCAAAGGTTGGCGATGTGGTGCTGGCGATCGGAAATCCCTTTGGTGTCGGCCAGACAGTCACCATGGGGATCATTTCCGCACTGGGCCGCAACCATCTGGGCATCAATACCTTCGAGAATTTCATCCAGACGGACGCAGCGATTAATCCGGGCAACTCCGGCGGGGCACTGGTCGATACCAACGGGCATCTGCTAGGTATCAATAATGTGATCTATACGCGCAGCGGTGGGTCTTTGGGCATCGGTTTTGCGATTCCGGTGACCACGGTGAAAACAGTCATGGATGCCATCATCCAACATGGACAAGTCGTACGCGGCTGGATCGGCGTTGAGCCGCAAGACATCACACCCGAACTCGCGGAAAGTTTCGGTCTGCAAAAATCAACGGGAACCATCATTGCCGGCGTACTCAAAGGCGGACCTGCAGACAAGGCAGGCATGAAACCGGGCGACATACTTTTGTCGGTGGCCGACAAGCCCGTCTCGGATAGGGTATCGATGATGAACCTGGTGGCACAACTTACGCCCGGGGAGAAAGTGCGCGTGACCGTACTGCGCAAATCAAGCGAGGCCGCTATTGAGATTACGGTGGGTCGCAGGCCTCGGTCGAAACCGCGTCGCCCCATGGAAGGTGAGTAGATTTCATGCACCTCCGAGACTTGGTTCAGTTCCTCTCCGAACTGGAAGAAAACAATAATCGTGCATGGTTTGTAATGAACAAACCGCGTTACGACATTCTGCGCGGCGAGCTACTGACGCTGGTCGAGACGCTCATAGCCGGCATCACGCGTTTTGATCCGGCGATTGCCCATTGCAACCCGAAAAAAGCCATGTTCAGAGTGAACCGGGATCTGCGTTTCGCACGCGGCAAACCGCCATACAAAACCACTTTTTCGGCAGCGATCACGCTGAGCGGCCTCAAAAAACCCAGCCAGGGCGGTGGGCCCGCCTACTACTTCCACATCGATGCCAGAGGAATGTTGTTCTCAGCCGGTGGCGAATACGCACCACCCGCTGATCGCCTGCGTGCCGTACGCAAGCACATTGTCAATGATGCTGCGGGCTTTCAACGCCTCGTGCGAGACAAAGGATTGCAAACTGTTTTCGGCGGCTTGGTAGAAAAAGACAAGCTGATACGTTTGCCCAAAGGTTTTGAAGCCGATGCGCCGCATTCGGAATTTCTGAAACTGAAAAGTTATATGGTTAGGCGGGAAGTGAGTGTGACGAAACTGTCGCCAGAAAAACTACCTGATTTACTGCTTGCGGATTTCAAGGCTTCGGCACCGCTGGTGAAGTGGCTGCGAGCAGCCGGGCCTACACCCTAAGAGGCTCTAACAAAAAGCCACTGTCCTGGCGCACCACCGCAGACAGAGAGTGGTACGACTAGGCGGCGCAACAACGCCAGCGGCTTTTTGTCAGGGCCTCTTGGCGAACGGATCAGACGGTCTCTTCAGGCGCCTGCGTCGCCTTCTCGAACAAAGGCGCCAGCAGCAAACCAATCTCGTAGAGCAGACAAAGCGGAATAGCCAAAAAGAGCTGGCTCATGACGTCGGGCGGCGTGACAACCGCCGCGATCACGAATGCACCCACGATCACATAGGGTCGAATGGATTTGAGTTTCTCCACGGTGACCAGGCCCATGCGAACCAATACGATCACGACGACTGGCACTTCAAAGGTCAGACCAAATGCCAGACACATAGTCAATACAAAATCGAGGTAATTTTCGATATCCGGCGCAACCGAAATCGATTTCGGCGCAAATTCGTTGATGAATTTGAAAACAGTGCCGAACACAAAGTAATAGCAAAACGCCACGCCCAATATGAAGAGCGCTGAAGATGAAATAATCAGCGGCGCCACCAGACGCTTTTCATGCGTATACAGTCCCGGTGCAACAAAGGCCCAGGCCTGATACAACACCCAGGGCAGCGAGATCATCAAGGCCAGCATCATGGTGACCTTCATGGGTACCATGAAAGGGGTAATAACGCCGGTGGCGATCATCTTCGATCCCTCAGGCAGCGCGTTCATCATCGGTTGTGCGAGAAAATCGTAGACGGCAGCCGCACCCGGCCACACTGCAAACAAGACAATAAACACCACAAGCACGACGGCCGATGCACGAACGAGTCGCGTACGCAACTCGATCAGGTGGGAGATGAAAGTCTCCTGTATGCCAGGGGCGTCGTGGTCAGCCATGCTTTAGTTGAAAAACCGGATTGTTCTGCTGTTCGGACGGTAGCGCGCGACCCTCGCAGCGCCTGACATCACACGTGTCTTGCGACCTGTCGATCGTTTGAACCAGATTGGCAATGAAGAGGTTTGTGAGAGTTTTTTCTTCCTGAAATCGCGCCGCTTGGCAGCCAACTCTTCATCGGTGGGTACACGCAAGGTTTCGCTGTAGCCTGAGTATGACTGGTTGGCCTCGGCCATTGCTTCGGAAAGAGAGTCGCCAGCTTCGGTAAAATTTTGCTGAACGTCCGACAGACTCTGAGTGACAGTCTGGTTGATTTTTGCGGTCGCGCTCATGAAGCCGGAGTGCATCTTGTTGAGCTCCTCCATCTGCATCTCGCGATTGACTTCGGCCTTCACACTACTCATGTAGCGCTGCGCACGCCCCCAGAGAGTGCCCGCCATGCGGGCTACCGCTGGCAACTTCTCAGGGCCAATCACGACTAGCGCGACCGCACCAATCAGCGCGATTTTGGTAAGACCAAGGTCAATCATCGGGACAGAAAGTCAGGAGGAAGGCGCGCGGCCGAAAGCGGCCGCTGTCGCTTGATGGAAGCAGTATCAGCTCTTGGATTTTTCGCGGGCTTCGACGTCAATAGTGGCCTTGTCCGTTACCTGGGACGGCGCTCCGCCCTTATCCTCTTCGGAGCCTTTCACGCCATCCTTGAAACCTTTGACGGCCTTGCCAAGGTCGGAACCAATGTTGCCCAATTTCTTGGTACCAAACACCAGCATGACTATCACCAGCACGATGACCCAGTGCCAAATACTGAACGAACCCATTTATATCTCCTAGCCGAACCCGCAGGCTCTCATCTAATAAATAATTTCACGGCAAATATCACCGTTCGCTGCGCCATGGCCGGGGACCGCCCATGATGTGCAAGTGGAGATGGTACACCTCCTGACCGCCATCAGGACCGCTATTGACCAGTGTTTTGAATCCCCCCATCGGACCCTCGGGCGTGTGACGATAGCCACCACCCAGCTCTGCCGCCAGTTTCGGCGCGAGCAGCATCATTTTACCCAACAATGCCGTGTGATTCTCATTAGCATCAGCCAACGTCGGAATATGTTCGCGGGGGACGATCAGCACATGGACCGGCGCGGCCGGGTTA
This sequence comes from Oxalobacteraceae bacterium, assembly GCA_027490465.1. Classification (GTDB taxonomy): domain Bacteria; phylum Pseudomonadota; class Gammaproteobacteria; order Burkholderiales; family Burkholderiaceae_D; genus Pernthalerella. The sequence continues at coordinate 66,727 of JAIXXZ010000074.1, read as the reverse complement.
ATGTCATGGAAAGCAATCACATCATCGTCTTCGTAGACGATCTTCGATGGAATTTTGCCAGCAGCGATCTTGCAAAAAATGCAGTTATCCACGATTTATCTCACTTTCTTGGTGTTTTGAGGCGCACGCGCCGTATTTTGAGAATCTGCGTGAAGCTATCTGGCGCAGTCTGTCTGCCAGCGGATCCAAATTCAATGCAGCTTGGAACCTGCCTCGTCGAGTCGGTAGCAGGGCCGCCGGACCGCAAGCCGCTTAATGACTTGGCGCTTCAGGTTTTCCGCTCGCTTTGCTCGCGCTCCTTCAGCTTGCGATTGGCCATTTCCTCAATGCCCGACAAACCCTCGCGGCGCGCCAGTTCATCCAGCACTTGCTGAGGACTCAGGTCAAAACGCGCAAGCATGATCAGCGAGTGGAACCACAAGTCCGCGCATTCATACACCAGCTTGCTGGCATCGGCGCCCGAGCGCACATCCTTGGCAGCCATGACGGTTTCGGTGGCCTCCTCGCCGATTTTCTTCAGGATGGCATCATCACCTTTGTCGAACAAGCGCGAGACATAAGAGGTCTCAGGATTGCCGCCCGCTTCGGGTTTACGTGACTCAATGACTTGCGCCAGGCGCGAAAGCACGTCGCTCATAGTTTATTTGTAGATGTCGTCCGGGTTTTTCAGTACCGGATCGACTTCGATCCAGTCCGACTCTTCGCCATTGTGCTCGAATTTACTGAAGAAGCAGGAATGTCGGCCAGTGTGACAGGCAATATCCCCTATTTGCTTTACTTTCAGCAGCAGTACGTCCTGATCACAATCGACACGTATTTCCTGCACTTCCTGGAAATGCCCGGATTCTTCGCCCTTGTGCCAAAGCTTTTTGCGGGAGCGACTCCAGTAGACCGCCTGACCCAGTTCCACGGTGCGCGCCAGCGCATCACGATTCATCCAGGCGAACATCAGCACCTCATTGGTGCCGACTTCTTGCGCAATCACGGGCACCAACCCGTTCTCATCCCAATGAATGCGATTTAGCCACTTGGTTCGCGTAATCATGTCAGCCTCATGGGAATGCCCAATGCCGCCATGAATTGCTTGGCTTCCTGCACCGTGTGATGCTGATAGTGAAAAATACTCGCGGCCAGAACGGCATCCGCATGACCTTCGGTGATGCCATCGGCGAGATCCTGCAGCGAGCCTACGCCACCGGATGCAATTACCGGAATTGATACGGCATCAGAGACAGCGCGCGTGAGTGGCAAATCGAAACCCGAGCGCGTGCCATCTCTGTCCATGCTGGTCAACAGAATTTCACCGGCACCGAGCGACTGCATCTTGCGCGCCCATTCGACCGCATCCAGTCCGGTCGCACGCCGCCCACCATGCGTGAAGACTTCCCAATGACCCGCGTCTGAGCGCTTGGCATCAATCGCCACCACGATGCATTGCGAACCGTATTTGTCAGCCGCATCAGCGACGAGCTGGGGATTGGTCACCGCCGAGGTGTTCATGCTGACTTTATCAGCGCCGGCATTGAGCAGACGGCGCACGTCATCAACCACGCGCACGCCACCACCCACCGTCAGGGGAATGAAGACTTGTGATGCCACGGCTTCAATGATGTGCAAGATGAGATCGCGATCATCGGAAGATGCCGTGATATCCAGAAAGGTAATCTCATCCGCGCCCTGCTCGTCATAGCGGCGCGCAATTTCAACCGGATCGCCCGCATCGCGCAGCTCGACGAAGTTGACGCCTTTGACAACCCGCCCGGCAGTCACGTCCAGACAGGGGATGATGCGCTTGGCAAGGGTCATGTCAGTCTTCGGTGTCTTCCGTGTCTTCGTCGAGTTCGCCGGAGAGTTCATCAGCACGTCGTTGTGCCTGACGGAGATCGAGCGTGCCTTCGTAAATGGAGCGACCGCAGATGACACCTTCGATGCCTTCATCCTGAACAGCGCACAGCGCCTCGACATCCTTGACATCGTGAACGCCACCCGAGGCGATGACAGGAATCGTCATGCTCTGGGCCAGCTTGACGGTCGCTTCGATGTTGACACCCTTCATCATGCCGTCGCGACCGATATCGGTATAGACAATGGCTTCGCAACCATAGTCTTCGAATTTTTTGGCGAGATCGATCACTTCATGGCCAGAAAGCTTGCTCCAGCCATCCGTCGCGACCTTGCCATCTTTGGCATCCAGCCCGACGATGATCTGACCGGGGAAGGCGCTGCAGGCGTCATGCAGGAAGCCAGGGTTTTTTACCGCAGCGGTGCCGATGATGATGTAGGAGATACCATCGTCGAGGTAGCGCTCAATCGTATCGAGATCGCGGATACCACCGCCGAGCTGCACGGGGATTTCCTCGATGTCGTGCTCATCGGCATAGCTACGCACGGCTGCGAGGATGGCTTTGATCGCTGGCTCGTTTTTCGGCTTGCCGGCAAAAGCGCCATTGAGATCGACCAGATGCAAGCGCCGCGCGCCCTGCTCAAGCCAGTGGCGCGCCATCTGCGCGGGATCTTCGGAAAAGACCGTGGCCTGATCCATGTCGCCTTGCTTGAGGCGTACGCATTGGCCGTCTTTGAGGTCGATAGCAGGTATAAGCAGCATGGCTACTGGGGGCGGGAAGAGTTAATCAAGAGTTGAGGCAAGGCGGGCGCCAGGGACGCGAGTCAAGGGTTCCAATGTACAAAATTTTTATACAGCTGCAAACCAGCCGATGCACTTTTTTCAGGGTGAAATTGGGTCGCAAAAATATTATCCCTTCCTGCAACGCAACAAAATGGGGCACCGTACACACTCTCGGCAAGCACATGTGACGGGTTTCCCGGTGCCGCGTAGTAGCTGTGCACGAAATAAAAGTAGCTGTTGTCGGCCACGCCATCCCACAGGGGATGGTGCTGCCTGATTTGTACGCTGTTCCAACCCATCTGCGGCACTTTGAAGCGCGAGCCATCCGGCTGCAGCTGATCTTCCAGCTGAAAACGCACGACCTTGCCGGGCATGAGCCCAAGGCAGCTGGCATCGCCTTCTTCGCTCGCATCAAACAGCATTTGCTCACCCACGCACACGCCAAACAGCGGCTTGTTTCTGGCTGCCTCCATTAGCGCGTCGAGCAGACCGGATTCACGCAGGGAGCGCATGCAGTCGGGCATCGCACCCTGCCCTGGCAGGACGACACGATCGGCCTGGCGAAGTACCTCGGGATCGCCGGAGATGCGAACCTCAGACTCGGGTGCCACATGCATTAAGGCCTGGGCCACCGAGCGAAGATTCCCCATACCGTAATCGACGACGACGATTCTATTCATGGCTTTGGTGCGGACTGGCGTGTTCTGGAGCCGCAAAGACTGCGGCTGACATCGGTCAGAGACTGCCCTTGGTGGAAGGAATGGTACCGGCCGCGCGCGGATCCAGCTCGGCCGCCATGCGCAGGGCCCGGCCGAATGCCTTGAACACCGTTTCGCACTGGTGGTGCGCATTCTCGCCGCGCAGATTGTCGATGTGCAGCGTCACGAGTGCATGATTGACGAAACCCTGAAAAAACTCATGGGTGAGGTCGACGTCGAAAGAACCAATCATGGAGCGCTTGAAAGGCACATGAAATTCGAGCCCGGGACGGCCGGAGAAATCGATCACGACCCGCGACAGCGCTTCGTCCAGTGGCACGTACGAGTGACCATAGCGGCGTATGCCTTTTTTATCACCCATGGCGCGGGCAAAGGCCTGCCCCAGTGTGATACCGACGTCTTCCACCGTATGGTGGGCATCAATGTGCAGATCACCCTTGGCCTCAATGTCGAGGTCGATCAGGCCATGACGTGCAATCTGATCCAGCATGTGGTCGAGGAAGGGTACGCCGGTATTGAGCTTTTGCTGACCGGTACCGTCGATATTGATCGCGACCCGGATCTGGGTCTCGCTGGTGTCGCGAACGACTTCTGCTGTGCGTGGCATGGACATGATGAGTGGTGTCAGGAATTCAGGCTCGATTGCAGCGCCGCCAGAAAGAGCGCATTTTCTGCCGGCGTGCTTACGGTCACCCGCAGACAATTCTCCAGCAGCGCGTGCATTTTACCGACATTTTTCACCAGTACCTTTTGCGCCAGCAGCCGATCGAAGACCTGAGTGCCGCTCAGACCCGGCCGCTCAATGCGCAGCAGAATGAAATTGGCGGCAGACGGGAAGACATGGACACCCGGAATGGCTGACAGTGCGACCGACAGAGACGCTCGCTCGCTGCAGATAGCCCCCGCCTGTTGATCCAGCACATCGCGGTGTTCAAGCACAAAGCTGGCCGTCGCCTCGGTCAGCACATTGATGTTGTAGGGAGGACGGACCTTATCGAATTCGGCCAGCAAAGCGGGCGCGGCCGACATATAGCCCAGACGTATACCGGCCAAGCCCTGCTTGGAGATGGTACGCATCACAATCAGGTTCTCATGCTCGCTCAGTCGCGGCATGAAGGTGGTGCCCGCAAATGGCTGATAGGCCTCGTCCACAATCACCACGCCGCTATCACCAACTTCGCGCAGCACCGCCAGAATGGCATCAATATCAAACAGATTGCCGGTCGGGTTGTTCGGATAGGCCAGATAGGTGATCGCAGGACGATGGCGACGAATGGCATCGAGCATGGCATCCAGATCCAGCGTCAGATCGGATTTCAGCGGCACGCCAATGAATTCCATACCGGCCAGCTGCGCCGACATCGCGTACATCACGAAACCGGGTAGCGGCGCCAGCACCTTTGCGCCGGGTTTCGCACAAGCGACCGAGACAATGCTGATCAATTCGTCCGAGCCATTGCCCAGCACCACATCGAATCCTGCGGGCACACCCAGCTGACTGCGAATCGCTGATTTGAGACCGGCATACGAAGGTACCGGATAGCGGTTCAGGGCAACCGCAGCAAGCCGCTGACCGAGTTCCTGCTGCAGGTCGGCCGGCAGGGTGTACGGATTTTCCATCGCATCGAGCTTGACCAGCCCCGAAGCATCCGGCACGTGATACGCCGAGAGCGAGCGCACATCGGCGCGGATGATGTTCTGAATCACGGACATGGGAAGCTCATTTCATCCGGAATTCGGCGGAACGTGCATGCGCTTGCAGACCTTCACCATAAGCCAGCTCGGCTGCGATGCGCCCCAGTGTCTGCGCGCCTGCCTCGCTGACATGCAAGATCGACGAGCGCTTCTGAAAATCATAGACACCCAGCGGCGAAGAGAAGCGCGCCGTGCGTGAGGTGGGCAGTACGTGATTGGGACCGGCGCAATAATCGCCCAGCGATTCAGACGAGTAGCGCCCGAGGAACATCGCACCGGCATGCCGTATCTTGTCAGCCCAATGCGTTGGATCCGCCGCCGAAATCTCCAGATGCTCCGCTGCGATCAGGTTGGCGATGTCGCAGGCTTCGTCCATGTCGCGCACCTTGATCATCGCACCGCGATTCGTGAGCGAGGTGCGAATCACTTCTTTGCGAGGCATGTCGTCCAGCTGGCGATTGACGCTGTCCGCCACGCGCGCCAGATAAGCGGCATCGGGACAAACCAGAATGGATTGTGCGAGCTCATCATGCTCAGCCTGAGAGAACAAATCCATCGCGACCCAGTCAGGATCCGTGCTGCCGTCAGCCAGCACCAGAATCTCGGAAGGACCGGCAATCATATCGATACCGACCACGCCGAACACCCGGCGCTTGGCTGCCGCGACATAGGCATTACCGGGGCCAACGATCTTGTCGACCTGAGGAATGGTGGCCGTGCCATACGCGAGCGCGGCAACGGCTTGGGCGCCGCCTATCGTGAACACGCGATCGACACCGGCAATTTCTGCCGCGGCCAGCACCAGCGGATTTTGTACGCCATCGGGGGTGGGCACGACCATGATGACTTCGGCCACGCCGGCGACTTTGGCGGGAATGGCATTCATCAGCACCGACGAGGGATACGCCGCTTTGCCACCCGGGACGTAAATGCCAACTCGATCCAGCGGCGTGACTTTTTGTCCAAGCACAGTGCCATCGGCTTCGGTGAACGCAAAACCATCCGAACCGCAGGATTGCTTTTGACGCTCGTGATAGCTGCGCACGCGATCTGCTGCCTCTGTTAATGCAGCGCGTCGCTCGGGCGCGAGACTGGCCAGTGCGGCCTGCAATGCCGCACGCGGAATCTCGAGCGCTGTCATGCTGGTGGCGGCGACATGATCGAAACGCTGGGTGTACTCAAGCACCGCTGCATCGCCGCGCTGGCGCACATCCGCAATGATGCTGGCAGCGGCACGATCGATGGCTTCGTCTTCCGACGCCTCGAAAGCAAGTACCGCCATCAGTTTGGCTTGAAAGTCTTTGTCGGCGGAATCGAGCTGGCGTATGACTACGGACATGATGTTATTTTTCACGAAGCGATGCCTTGGCAAAGGCATCAATGATAGGTTGCAGTTTTTCGCGCTTGAGCTTGAGCGCCGCCTGGTTGACGACCAGACGTGATGAAATTTCCATGATCTGCTCCACCTCAACCAGATGATTGGCGCGCAGCGTGCTGCCGGTCGAAACCAGATCGACAATCGCATCCGACAAGCCCACCAGCGGACCGAGCTCCATGGAGCCGTAGAGTTTGATCAGATCTACATGCACGCCCTTGGCGGCGAAGTGTTCGCGCGCCACCTGTACATATTTGGTCGCGACGCGCAAACGCGCACCCTGACGCACGGCACTGGCGTAATCAAAACCCGCCTGCACTGCCACCGACATCCGGCATTTGGCGATCTGCAAATCAACAGGCTGATACAAGCCTTCACCGCCGTGCTCAAGCAGTACGTCTTTACCCGCAACACCAAAATCTGCTGCGCCATATTGCACATAGGTCGGGACATCAGATGCCCGCACGATCACCACACGCAACTGCGGGTCGCTGGTCGGCAGAATCAGCTTGCGTGATTTCTCGGGATCTTCGGTGACGTGTATGCCGGCCGCTTCAAGTAGCGGCAGGGTCTCGTCGAAGATGCGCCCTTTGGAAAGCGCCAGCGTGAGCGTTTGGTTCATTATCGAATTCTCTGTATGTCAGCACCCACCGCAGAAAGCTTCACTTCCATGCGGTCATAACCGCGATCCAAGTGATAGATCCTGTCGATCAGCGTTTGCCCCTCGGCGGCGAGGCCCGCGATCACGAGCGAAGCCGAAGCGCGCAGGTCGGTGGCCATCACGGGTGCACCGATCAGGCGAGGAACACCCTGAACAACGGCGGTGTGGCCATCAATTTCAATCGCCGCACCCAGACGATTGAGCTCCTGCACGTGCATGTAGCGATTTTCGAAGATGGTTTCGATAATGCGGCTGCTGCCCTCGGCAATGCAATCCAGTGCCATGACCTGCGCCTGCATATCGGTCGGAAAGCCCGGATATTCCGTGGTTCGAAAACCCACGGCCTTCGGCCGACCTGCCATCTGTACGCGAATCCAATCGTCACCCGAGGTCAGTATCGCGCCGGTCTCGCGCAATTTATCGACCACCGCATCCAGTAGATCGGCACGCGTGTGACGCAGCACCACATCGCCGCCCGCCGCTGCGACCGCGCATAGAAAAGTACCGGTCTCGATTCGATCCGCAATCACTGCGTGGCTGGCGCCATGCAGTGCCGGCACACCCGTGATGCTGAGCCTGTCGCTGCCTATGCCTTCAATCTTTGCCCCCATCGCAACCAGCAGATTGGCAAGATCGGTGACTTCCGGTTCACGCGCCGCGTTTTCGAGTATGGTCTCGCCATCGGCCAGGGCCGCTGCCATCATCAGATTTTCGGTACCAGTGACCGTGATCATGTCGGTCACGATACGGGTGCCGCGCAATTTTTTGGCGCGTGCATGGATGTAACCGGCCTCGATCAGGATCTCGGCACCCATGGCCTGCAAGCCCTTGATGTGCTGATCCACCGGGCGCGAACCAATCGCGCATCCGCCCGGCAGCGAGACTTTCGCTTCGCCGAAACGCGCCAGCAGCGGGCCCAGCACCAGAATCGATGCGCGCATGGTCTTGACCATTTCATACGGCGCCTCAGGACTGTGAATGTCCCGGCCGCACAATTCGAGCAGATCGCCTTTTTCTTCGACGGACAAACCCATCTGCCGCAGCAGCTTCTGCATGGTGGCCACATCCTGCAACCTGGGCACATTGGTCAGCTCCAGGGTGTCAGCCGTCAGCAGTCCTGCGCACAGAATGGGCAAGGCCGCATTCTTTGCGCCGGAGATGGTGATTTCACCGGACAGTCGCTTGCCGCCCGTGATACTGAGTTTGTCCATTAAGACTGATGTTCTTCCGGAGTGAGTGTTTTCATCGACAGCGCATGAATTTCTTCACGCATGCGGTCGCCGAGCGCAGCGTAAACGAGCTGATGACGCTGTATCAGCCGCTTGCCAGCAAAGGCGGGCGAGACAATCAATGCACTGAAATGCTGGCCATCGCCTTCGACTTCCAGATGCGTGCACTCAAGACCGCTGGCGATGTAATTCTTGATGAGTTCAGGTGTGGGCAGCACGATTTTGCCTTTGCACAAAAATGAATAGTTGGGTATCAGTGACGAAGTTTGTAGCCACGCTTGAGCAGCCTGACCGCCAGACCCGCAAGCAAAACCAGAAAGCTCACCACGATCAGCAGACTGGTCGTGGGCGGTACATCCGAATGGCCAAAGAAACCATAACGAAAGCCATCGATCATATAAAAAAACGGGTTCGCATGCGACACAGCCAGCCAGAAAGGCGGCAGCGAATGCACCGAGTAAAACACGCCGGCCAGAAAAGTCGCCGGTACGATCAGGAAATTCTGAAAGGCTGCCAGCTGATCGAATTTTTCGGCCCAGATCCCCGCCAACAAACCCATGGTAGCGAGAATCGCTGCGCCCAGCAGCGCGAACAGCAATATCCAGAATGGCGCCACAAAAGAGAGCTTTGCAAACCACACGGTGATCAGAAACACGCCAGCGCCCACTGCCAAACCGCGCACCATCGCCGCCAGTACGTAAGCGCCATAGAGTTCCCAGTGCGACAAGGGGGCCAACAACACAAACACCAGATTTCCGGTGATCTTGGACTGGATCAGGGATGACGATGAATTGGCAAATGCATTTTGCAACACACTCATCATCACCAGACCCGGCACCAGAAATGCGGTGTAGGACACGCCGGGAAACACCTGCACATGCGCCTCAAGTACATGACCAAAGATCAGCAGGTACAGCATCGCCGTCACAATGGGCGCCGTCAGTGTCTGCGTTGCCACCTTCCAGAAGCGCAGCAGCTCTTTGTAAAACAGCGTCTGAAAGCCCGTCATGATGATTTGCCCATAATCTGAATGAACACATCCTCCAGGTCGGCCTGATGCAGCTGAAGATCCTCAAGCTTTGCGCCCGATGTGCGCAACGCAGCCAGCATCGGTTCAACCTCCTCATGGTGATTCACACGCAAGGTGTACTGTCCTTGAGACGACGCATTCTCCGGATGAGAGACCAGATGTGCGAGTGAGGGCGGCAGGCTGCCTTCGGCAAGGCGCACCACCAGCTGAGAACCTGATATCCGGCGGATTAGTGCGGCGGTGGAATCCAGCGCCACCACCTTGCCGGCCTTGAGCATGGCAATGCGATTGCACAAGGCCTGTGCCTCTTCCAGATAGTGCGTCGTCAGCACCACGGTGTGACCCTCGCGGTTGAGACGGCCAATGAAATTCCACAAGGTCTGGCGCAATTCCACATCCACACCCGCGGTCGGTTCATCGAGCATGATGACCGGCGGCTTGTGTACCAGCGCCTGCGCAACCAGTACGCGGCGCTTCATCCCACCGGACAGGGAGCGCATATTGCTATCGGCCTTGGACGTGAGGTCGAGGTTGTGCATCACCTCATCAATCCAGGCATCGTTGTCGCGAATGCCGAAGTAGCCGGACTGCATGCGCAGCGTTTCACGCACCGTGAAGAAAGGATCGAAGACCAACTCCTGCGGCACCACACCGATGCACTGGCGCGCACGGCGGTAGTCTGAGACGACATCATGGCCATGAATGCTCACATGGCCTTCATCTGCGCGCGAGAGCCCGGCGATGATGGAAATCAGGGTCGTTTTGCCGGCACCGTTCGGGCCCAGCAAGCCAAAGAACTCGCCTTCGGCAATCTCCAGCGATACGCCGCCCAGCGCCTGCAAGGTGCCGAAGCGCTTTTTGACTTGATCAATCTGGATGGCGGCCATGGTGGCAGGAAAGGTAAAAATACAACGCGCCGCCCGGTGGCGGCGCAAAGTCATTGATTATAGGGGATTTTCCGAGTGGTAACGGTAACTTGAGGATGCCTCCAGCAAATCTGCGCGACGGGGCAGGCTAGCGTAGCTCTGCTGTGCGGCGCCCTGGAAGATCAGAGGTTTGGCATCATTTCTCGCCCACAAAAATTTCAGGCTTGATGCGCCTATTGCGTAGCTGAAGCTCGGCTCTCCAGCAGCTCAGTGACACCGTACAAATTTGCGAGGCTTTGCAGGCCCGCGGGAACACTCGCTATGCGCAGCGAGAGGCCAGCCGACTGTGCCGCGCGACGCCATACCAGCAGAGCTGCCACTGCGGCAGAATCAAAACGCTCCAAACGCGAAAGATCGATTTCGGCAGCGCCGTTGCGAATCGCATCCAGCCCCGGCTGCAGTCCACTGGCCGCATCCTGCATCGTGAGTGAGATCGGGAAATACGTCATGCCTCAGCTTTTTCCGGCGGGCGGCTTGGGAGGAACTGCAGCCAGCCGCCGATTGCGGTCTGCCAGTGTCTTGATCAGGCCGTCGATACCACCCTTGCCGATTTCGGTGGCAAAGCTGCCTTTGTAGGTCTCCACCAGCCAGGCGCCGAGGATATTCACGTCATAAATCTTCCAGCCAGTCGCCGTTTTCTCAAGCCGATAGTTAAGCTGCATGGCCTCACCGCGCGCCTGCACCACGCTGGTTCTGACCTCGACTTCCGTATCGTTAGGGTCTGCCCGTAAAGGCTTGAAATCCAGCCTCTGATTACGAATCTGCGTAATCGCGCCGGAATAGGTGTGGATCAATAGCAGCCGGAATTCGGTGGTCAGCGCGGCTTGCTGTTCCGGAGTGGCCTCACGCCAGAAACGACCCGAGGCCATTGCTGTCATCCGCTGAAAATCCACATGAGGAATAATTTTGGACTGCACCACTTCCATGATGCGCTGCTGATTACCCGCCTGTATTTGCTGATCGGTTTTCGCCAGATCCAGAATTTCCTGACTGATGCGCTTGACCAGAGCGTCTGGTGCTTCTTGCTGCGCGCTGGCACTCGCGGCAGTGAAGAGCAACAGCAGGGCGAAACAGGCGGGCAGTGTTTTAAAGAATTTCATAAATTATTGGCAATGTCGGGATTGAAAGCCCATCGGCGCTCGGGGTCATGAGCAGATGATAACCAAAGCAAGCACGAATCGCCAAAAACCGTTGCAACTCCATCACAGCCGCTGGAACTGGCTAGGGAAGCAGTGATCAAAAGACAGCGGAAATTTTTCGGCGAGGAAAATGGCGCCAGGCTCCTGATTTTTCATCACCCGGCCGCGCAGCTGCGCTGACTCGCCATCAAAAGGGGACTTATTCAGCCTCTCCCTGGTCAGACTTGCCATCTCTGACCCGGCTCTCGCGTCGTTGCAAATAAGCATCTCGGACGAACAGATAGGGGTCGAGGGCCGCATCTTCCATCATGCGCGTGGAATCCAGCAAAGCAGCACGATCATCCACAAGACGCAGCGCTCTCGCACTATTCTGCACGCGAGCACTGTCGATCTGAGTGATCGGATCTGCATACAGATCCAGAGTCCGGGCCAAGCCATCGCGCACCGTACTGGCACCCAGAATCGGCAGAACCAGATAAGGGCCTGATTTCACACCCCAGACACCCAGCGTCTGACCAAAATCTTCACCGTGCTGAACCAAACCCGCCGGCGTGGCCACGTCAATCAATCCGACAATGCCAAATGTGGAATTCAACACAACACGCGCGACATCGCTGGTGCCCTCACGAGGCTTGCCTTGCAGATAATTATTTACCGCAGTCCACACATCACCGATATTGCCGAAAAAATTGCCAATCGCGGTGCGTATCATCGAAGGAATCACATTCACATAGCCCGTAGCCACCGGCTTGAGTACCTTGTCATCAACCGTCTGGTTGAAGCTGAACATCGCTCGGTTGTAGCGCTCGAACGGGTCGCGCGGATCTGCCGTGGAGCCCGAGGGCAGACTCGCACAAGCGGTGAGCAACGCGGTCATCAGCACGATGGTCATCCATCTCGTTATAGCCTTTGACCTGCTCATTTGTTCTTCCCCTCAGCGCTGCTGTCAGCCGCCTTGCTGAACAAGAACTGGCTGATGAGATTTTCCAGCACGATGGCTGATTGCGTGCTCTTGATGCGGTCGCCCTCTGCAAAATTTTTATCGTCACCGCCAGGCTCAATACCGATGTACTGCTCACCCAGCAAACCCGACGTCAGAATCTTTGCCGAACTGTCCTTGGGAAACTGAACCTCACCCTGCAATCGCAAAGTCACCTGCGCCTGAAAGGTCTTGTCATTGAAGGCAATGGATTCCACACGCCCAACCACCACGCCGGCACTCTTAACGGGTGCACGAGGCTTGAGACCACCGATATTGTCAAAACGCGCGATGACGGTATAGCTGGGTCCGAAACTCATGGAGCTCATGTTGCCCACCTTGAGCGCCAAAAACATGACGGCGAGTGCACCCAGCAGCACGAACAGCCCCACCCAGATATCGAGAGATTTGCGTTGCATCTTTGCCTCAGGAAAACATCAGCGCCGTGAGCAGGAAGTCCAGCCACAGCACCATCAATGAACCAATCACGACCGTGCGGGTGGTAGCACGCGCCACGCCCTCGGGGGTGGGCGCCGCGCAGTAGCCTTCGTAGAGCGCGATGTAGGTCACCGCCACCCCAAACACGGCACTCTTGATCACGCCGTTGGCCACATCAGCCCAGACATCCACACCCGCCTGCATCTGCGACCAGAAAGCGCCTTCGTCCACGCCAATCAGCCGCACACCCACAATATAACCGCCCAGCACACCCACGGCACTGAAAATGGCGGCCAGCACCGGCATCGCAATCACGCCGGCCAGAAACCGGGGCGCCAGTACCCGACGCATGGGATCGACCGCCATCATCTCCATCGCACTCAGCTGCTCAGTGGCTTTCATCAGACCAATCTCAGCGGTCAGCGACGTGCCAGCGCGGCCCGCGAACAACAAGGCGGTGACGACCGGTCCCAGTTCGCGAATCAGGGACAAGGCAACCAGCAAACCCAGCGCCTGCTCGGAGCCGTATTTATTGAGCGTGTAGTACCCCTGCAAGCCCAGCACGAAACCGACAAACAAACCTGAAACTGCAATGATCACCAGCGAATAGTTACCGATGAAATGCACCTGATCGCTAACCAGGCGTGGCCTGCGCCACAGCGAACCGGTAGCGGCCACCAGGGAGACAAATGTGCGCGCTGACACGCCCAGCGCCGCAAGGCCGAGCCGTACGTTGCTGCCGATGCGGGCCAGTCCGTCCAGCATCATGGCCGCCCTGCCACACCAAGCTGCTCGGTAATCGAGCGTCCAGGATAATGAAACGGCACCGGGCCATCGGCCTGTGCATGCACGAATTGCTTCACATAAGGATCGTCCGAGGCCATCATCTGTGCCGGCGAGCCATGCGCGACGATCCGGCCCTGGGAGAGGAAATACACATAATCGGCAATCATGAAAGATTCATGCACATCATGAGACACCAGAATCGTTGTCGATCCCAGCGCATCATTGAGCTTGCGTATCAGATTGGCGATCACGCCCATGGAAATCGGATCGAGACCCGCAAAAGGTTCGTCGTACATGATCAGCTGTGGATCCAGGGCGACCGCTCTGGCCAATGCCACGCGTCTGGCCATGCCGCCGGAGATCTCGGCGGGCTTCAGTGACGCGGCATTCGACAGGCCGACTGCATGAAGCTTGAGCAGGACCAGGTCACGAATCATCACCTCAGGCAGGGCTGTATTTTCGCGCAAGGGAAAAGCGACGTTGTCGAAGACCGACAGATCGGTAAACAGCGCGCCATGCTGAAACAGCATGCCCATGCGTCGGCGCATGCGATACAGAGCATCCAGGCTCAGCGACGACACCTCCTGCCCTTCCACGGTGACGCTTCCTGATTGTGCCCGCAACTGGCCACCTATCAGACGCAGTACCGTGGTCTTGCCAGAACCAGAGCCACCCATGATCGCAATCACTTTCCCGCGGTGGAACTCCATGCTCAGACCGGACAGGATCAGCCGGTCGCCGTAGCCGAAGTGCAGATCATGAATGTCGACGAGGTTGGGCACGAGCGAAGAAAAATAAGACGGGAGGAGGATTGTAGTGCAAGCCAGATAATTTCCGGTCGCAATTCAAACATCCCGAAGAATAACATTGCAAAAAACAAATGCCCGCAAGGGGCATTTGTAGTGTGCTCGACAACAACAGTCTGTCAGCGCGGCAGTACGGAAGCACCCATCAGGAATTCATCCACAGCGCGTGCGCACTGTCGACCTTCGCGTATCGCCCACACCACCAGCGATTGACCGCGGCGCATATCACCAGCAGCAAACACCTGGGGATCGGAGGTCTGATAGCAGCCCTCACCGTCGGTGGCGGCTTTGGCGTTACCACGGGCATCCTTGTCGATACCAAAGGCGTTGATGATCGTGTTCACTGGCGAAACGAAGCCCATGGCCAGCAGCACCAGATCGGCCTTGAGTTCGAACTCCGAACCCGGCACTTCCTGCATCTTGCCGTCCTTCCATTCCACGCGAGCGGCGATCAGTTTTTCCACTTTACCGTCCTTGCCTTCGAGACGTTTGGTGGCCACCGCCCAATCGCGCTCGCAGCCCTCTTCATGCGATGACGAGGTGCGCAGCTTGGTGGGCCAATAAGGCCAGACCAGGGGTTTGTTTTCGACTTCGGGTGGCTGCGGCAGCAATTCGAATTGGATGACCGAAGCCGCGCCATGCCGATTGGACGTACCGACACAATCCGAACCCGTATCGCCACCGCCAATAACGACCACATGCTTGCCAGTGGCCATGATCTGTTCCTTGAGCTTGTCACCGGCATTCACGCGATTTTGCTGAGGCAGGAATTCCATTGCGTAGTGAACACCCTGCAGCTCGCGTCCGGGCACCGGCAAATCGCGTGGCACTTCGGACCCACCCGCGATGATGACGGCATCGAATTCTTTTTTCAGCTGCTCTGGCGATACGGTCTCCTTGGCGAGATTCATGATGTCGGCCGGGAAGTCCTTGCCAACCAGCACGCCGGTGCGGAAAGTCACGCCCTCGGCCTGCATTTGCTCCACGCGGCGATCAATATGCGACTTTTCCATCTTGAAGTCAGGAATGCCGTAACGCAGCAGGCCACCGACACGGTCATTCTTCTCGAACACCGTGACGTCATGACCCACGCGCGCGAGCTGCTGCGCAGCGGCCATGCCTGCAGGGCCCGAGCCGACGACTGCTATTTTCTTGCCGGTTTTGGCTTTGGCTGGCTGCGGCACGACCCAACCGTTTTCCCAACCCTTGTCGATGATGAAGTGCTCGATGGACTTGATACCCACCGGATCATCGTTGATACCCAGCGTGCAGGCAGCTTCACAGGGCGCAGGACAGATGCGTCCCGTGAACTCGGGGAAGTTGTTGGTCGAGTGCAGCGTGTCGAGCGCTTCGCGGTAATTGCCGTGATAGACAAGGTCATTCCAGTCAGGAATGATGTTGTTGACCGGACAGCCGCTATTGCAGAAAGGGATACCGCAATCCATGCAACGCGCGCCTTGCACTTTGGCGTCCGCATCCGACAAATGCAGCATGAACTCCTTGTAATGCTTGGTACGCGACTGCGGTGCTTCGCTCGCCTCTTGCAGTCGCTGATATTCCAGAAAACCGGTGACTTTTCCCATAACGTTCTCGCAATTCCTTGGTTCAGTTGCCGGCGATGCGTAACAGCACCGCCGGTTTTCTCATGACTTTCAGGCCGTCGCTTTTTCTTTGGCCTTGCTTGATTTCGCCGCGAACATTTCACCCAGCGCGCGCTTGTACTCGGTCGGGAAGACCTTCACAAACTTTGCACGAGCGGTGCTCCACTCATCAAGCAAGGTGCGAGCACGCGTGCTGCCCGTATGCTTGAAGTGACGCTCGATCAGCGCCTTGAGCATGACCTCATCGGTCTGACGTTCGCCATTGCGTGCGAGGCTATGCCAGGCCGACTGCGCGATCGTGGATTCCTGCTCGGATGCCGACAGCACAGGCTCGAGCGTGACCATCGCAGGATTGCATTTCTGCGCAAAGCTGCCATCTTCGTCGTACACATAAGCGATACCGCCAGACATACCCGCAGCAAAATTTCGCCCGGTTGCGCCGAGTACGACCACGGTGCCGCCGGTCATGTATTCACATCCGTGGTCACCGGTACCTTCGACGACGGTCACAGCACCCGAGTTGCGCACGGCAAAACGCTCGCCTGCGACGCCATTGAAGAAGGCCTCGCCAGAAATCGCGCCATACAAAACCGTATTACCAATAATGATGTTGTCGACCGCACGGCCACGGAATTCGGTATTGGGTCGCACGATAATGCGACCGCCAGAGATACCTTTGCCGACATAGTCATTGCCTTCGCCGACCAGGTCCAGCGTAACGCCATGCGCAAGAAATGCACCACACGACTGACCGGCCGTGCCCTGCAGCTGGATATGAATGGTGTCGTCCGGAAGACCCTCGTGACCATACTTCTTGGCCACTTCACCAGAGAGCATTGCGCCGACGGTGCGATTGAGGTTTTTGACCGGAGAGATGAAAGAGACTTTTTCTCCGCGCTCAATCGCTGGCTTGGCTTGTGCAATCAGCTTGTGATCCAGCGCCTTTTCCAGACCATGATCCTGGGTCAGCACCTGATAACGCGGCTCATTGTCAGCCATGTCAGGCATGTAGAAAATCTTGCTGAAGTCCAGACCTTTGGCCTTCCAGTGGCCGACTGCTCGAGACTTGTCGAGCAGATCCGCGCGACCGATCAGCTCGTTGAAGTTGCGAATACCAAGCTGCGCCATGATCTGGCGCGCCTCTTCGGCGACGAAGAAGAAATAATTCACCACATGCTCAGGCTTGCCCTGGAATTTTGCGCGCAATACCGGATCTTGCGTTGCCACACCCACCGGGCAGGTATTCAGATGGCATTTGCGCATCATGATGCAACCTTCCACCACCAGCGGCGCCGTCGCAAAACCAAACTCATCTGCACCAAGCAGTGCGCCGATCACCACATCGCGACCGGTCTTGACCTGACCATCGGTCTGAACGCGGATACGGCTGCGCAATCCGTTGAGCACCAGCGTCTGCTGCGTTTCTGCCAGACCCAATTCCCAAGGCGTGCCTGCATGCTTGATTGATGACAGTGGTGATGCACCTGTACCGCCATCATGACCCGCGATGACGACGTGATCTGCTTTGGCTTTCGCCACGCCAGCGGCGACTGTGCCAACACCGACTTCCGAGACCAGCTTGACGGAAATGGCCGCAGAGGGATTGACGTTCTTGAGATCGTGAATCAGCTGCGCAAGATCTTCGATAGAGTAAATGTCATGATGCGGCGGTGGCGATATCAAACCCACACCCGGCACCGAGAAGCGCAGCTTGGCGATGTACTCCGAAACCTTGTGGCCGGGCAACTGACCGCCCTCGCCGGGCTTGGCGCCTTGCGCCATCTTGATCTGAATTTGTTCGGCGGAGGTGAGGTATTCGGTAGTCACACCAAAACGACCCGAGGCGACCTGCTTGATTTTTGAGCGCAGTGAATCACCGGCCAGCAGGGGCAAGTCCACCTCGACGCGCTCTTCACCGATGATGGACGCTAGCGTGTCACCCTTTTTGATGGGTATGCCGCGCAGTTCATTGCGGTAGCGGTTCTCGTCTTCACCGCCCTCGCCGGTGTTGGATTTGCCACCGATGCGGTTCATCGCAATGGCCAGCGTGGCATGCGCTTCGGTCGAAATGGAACCCAGCGACATGGCACCTGTGGCGAAGCGCTTCACGATCTCGCTGGCGGGTTCGACTTCGTCGAGCGGTATCGCGTTGGTCGGATCAATACGGAATTCAAACAGACCGCGCAGCGTCATGTGACGCTTGGACTGATCATTGATGATCTGCGCGTATTCCTTGTAAGTGCTGAAATTATTGGCGCGCGTCGAATGCTGCAGCTTCGCAATCGCATCCGGTGTCCACATATGCTCTTCGCCGCGCACGCGGAAGGCGTACTCGCCACCTGCGTCCAAGGCATTCGCCAGCACGGGATCGTTACCAAAGGCGAGCTGGTGCAGCCGCAATGCTTCTTCCGCGACTTCGAACACGCCAATGCCTTCAACATTGGAGGCCGTGCCTTTGAAGTATTTTTCGACCAGTGATTTGTTGAGGCCAATCGCTTCAAAAATCTGGGCACCACAATACGACATGTAGGTGGAAATACCCATTTTCGAGAACACCTTCAGCAAACCTTTGCCGACAGCCTTCTGGAAGTTGTAGATCGCTTTTTCGGGGGACAAATCACCGGGCAAGCCTTTGGCCATCTCGACTAGGGTGTCCATGGCGAGGTAGGGATGGATAGCCTCGGCGCCATAACCCGCCAGCAGCGCGAAATGATGCGTCTCACGTGCCGAACCCGTCTCGACGACCAAACCAGTGGAAGTACGCAAACCTTTACTGACCAGATGCTGGTGAATGGCCGAGGTTGCCAGCAGTGCGGGGATGGCGACATTACCGGCATCAACCTTGCGGTCGGAAACGATCAAAATATTATGGCCCGAACGCACGGCATCCACCGCCTGCGCGCACAGGGAGGCAAGACGAGCCTCGACGCCTTCCTTGCCCCAGGCTTCGGGATAGCAGATGTCCAGCTCATATGATCGGAACTTGCCGCCCGTGTGTTCGCCGATGTTGCGCAAGCGCGTGATGTCCTTGTAGTCAAGGATAGGCTGCGCCACTTCGAGACGCATCGGCGGGTTGATGTTGTTGGTGTCCAGGAGATTCGGCTTGGGTCCGATGAAGGACACCAGCGACATCACCATCGCTTCGCGAATCGGATCAATCGGCGGATTGGTCACCTGCGCGAACAACTGCTTGAAGTAGTTGTACAGCGGCTTGTTCTTGTTGGACATGACCGCCAGTGGCGAGTCATTGCCCATGGAGCCTGTCGCTTCTTCTGCCGTGACTGCCATGGGCGACATCAGGAACTTCAGATCTTCCTGGGTGTAACCGAAGACCTGCTGACGATCCAGCAAACTGTTTTCGGTTGCGCGCGCTTCGGCCTCAACTGTCAGGTCGTCGAGCTTGATGCGCACGGAATCAATCCACTGCTTGTAGGGTTTCGCGTTGGCGAAGGTGTCCTTGAGTTCTTTGTCGTCAATGATTCGGCCAGCATCCAGATCGATGAGGAACATTTTCCCCGGCTGCAGACGCCACTTCTTGATGATCTTGGATTCAGGAATAGGCAACACGCCACTCTCGGAGGCCATTACCACCAGGTCGTCATCCGTAACGATGTAACGCGCCGGACGCAGACCATTACGATCCAGCGTGCCGCCGATATGACGACCGTCGGTAAACGCCATGGCGGCCGGACCATCCCATGGCTCCATCATCGCTGCATGATATTCATAAAATGCGCGGCGATTGTCATCCATGAGGGTATGGTTTTCCCACGCCTCCGGAATCATCATCATCATCGCTTGCGCAATCGGGTAACCCGCCATTACCAGCAGCTCGAGTGCATTATCAAAGCAGGCGGTATCAGACTGGCCTTCATAGATCAGCGGAAACAGCTTTTGCAGATCTTCATTGAGGACGGCGGATTTCATCACGCCTTCGCGTGCACGCATCCAGTTGAAGTTGCCCTTGACGGTGTTGATTTCACCGTTGTGTGCGAGCAGGCGGTAGGGGTGCGCCAGTGGCCACTCGGGGAAAGTATTGGTAGAGAATCGCTGATGTACCAGCGCCAGCGCCGAGACGCAGCGCGCGTCCTGCAGGTCTTTGTAATACACGCCGACCTGATCGGCCAGCAGCAAGCCCTTGTAGACCACGGTGCGCGCCGACATCGATGGCACGAAGAATTCCTTGCCGTGCAAGAGATCGAGTGCCTGAATCGCATGTCCAGACGATTTGCGAATCACATAGAGTTTGCGCTCCAGCGCATCGGTAACCATGATGTCCTGGCCGCGACCGATGAAAATCTGTCGAATCACCGGTTCTTTTTCAGCCACGGTCGGTGACATGGGCATGTCGCGGTTGACCGGGACTTCGCGCCAGCCCAACACGACCTGACCCTCTGCGTGGACGGCGCGCTCGATTTCCTGTTCGCAGGCAATGCGCGATGCGTTTTCTTTAGGAAGAAACACCATGCCCACGCCGTATTCACCGGGGGGCGGCAGGCTGATGCCCTGCTTCGCCATCTCCTCGCGGTAATACTGGTCGGGTATCTGGATGAGAATACCGGCACCATCACCCATCAGCGGATCAGCACCCACGGCACCGCGGTGATCCAGATTTTTCAGGATCAGCAAGCCTTGCTCGACGATGGAATGGCTCTTTTGGCCTTTGATGTGGGCAATGAAGCCAACGCCACAGGCGTCGTGTTCGTTTGACGGATCGTATAAACCTTGGGCTTGCATCGCAGTACTCCACAGCCAATGAAAAGGGTTGACAAGGATAGTGCAATGCAATACGAACAGCAATCAATTTAATTAGGGTCGGATACCAATTAAAATGTGCATTGGAACCGTGCAGAATTAAATAGGGTCAGAGTAATGCTGGTGCGGTTTTTGCCCCATGTTGCAGCAAATTAATCCGCTTTTTCCGGGGTAATTGCTCTTGTTTGAGGCGAGGAACGGAGGGGTCGGACTTTCTCTACCGGCTTAACTGCTGTGGCCGCGGCCGCGCCCTGCGCAACCACCACCTTTCGCGGACGACCGCGGCTGACCGGTGCGAGGCGACGCGCCGTGAGCTTGGCGAGCCGCCGGCAAAACTCCTCTGATCCCAAGGCCCAGGCTTTGCGGGTGGCCAACCAAATCTTCTCGCTCACCGCACTATCGACAGGAGATTGGCTGACTTGCTGATACGCGGCCTCTCGCTCGAAGGGCGTATTGCCCAAAGCCCAATACGCCGGATGATCCGAGAGCCAGGGTTCTTTTTGATGCCCGGCGTGATGGGCATGACTGGACCAGGGATACGCGGCCACATCCGCCACAAGGCCGGTGCTTACCGGTTGATACTCAATCAGGCAGGCACAGGGCACAAAATAGGCAGCAGGATCAAGCACGGTTGCGCGGAAACGCCCTTCCCACAAACCGCCGGTCCGGCCATAACGCGCATTGAAATAAGGAACGTAGAGACGACCGAGCGACTGCATCATCTTGCTCAGACCTGTGTCATCAGCCGGCGTGGCCAGGAGCTGCAATCGACTCGGCAGCACCACATAGGCATGGATGGCCACACGAGACTGCCGGGCGGCCTCGCGCAACCAAGTCAGAAATGCCTGATGGTCGGCATCATCACGCACGATCGGCTGGTCGTTGTGACCCTGTGCAATGACATGATGAAGCTGGTTGGGTACGACAAGACGTGGCAAACGGGCCATGGTGGCCTCAGCCCTGTGAAAGCGCTAACCGCGCCACCGCACCGCCACGGGCCAACGCGGCGATCATGCAGCGTCGTGCGTCAGAAAGGAATATCGTCATCCATATCGGACAGATTGGGGGCTTGCTTTGCCGGCGCACGCGATGCCGGTGCCGAGCTGCGAGAGGCAGACCCGTTACCACCAAAACTGTTGTCATCCATCGCAGCACTGCCACCGCCCATGCCCTGACGACTACCGAGCATTTGCATCGAGTCGGCGATGATTTCGGTTGTATATTTTTCAACACCATCTTTATCGGTCCACTTGCGTGTGCGAAGCTTGCCTTCGACGTAGACTTGCGAACCTTTTTTCAGGTACTGGCCAGCAATCTCGGCCAGCTTGCCAAAAAACGCGATCCGATGCCACTCAGTCGCTTCTTTTTGCTCGCCAGTGGTTTTGTCTTTCCATTTGTCCGTCGTGGCGACTGCAATATTGGTCATTGCATCACCACTGGGCATGTAACGCGTTTCGGGATCACGCCCCAGATTGCCAACGATAGTGACTTTATTGACCGATGCCATAGACTTCTCCTGTCAGGAAAACGCGTAACAGAGTGGGAAACTCAGGTGGGAACAGCCTCGCGTCGCGCACGACGAGGCAGGTTTTTCATGGAAGCCGCAATTATAAGCCAGCCGACTATCAGCAGACAGCCTGCGGTGAACACTGCAGGGCCACCAAAATACTGGGCAAGCAAACCACCGCCCGCGCCACCGGCAAACAAGCCAATTGCCTGCATCGTGTTGTAAACCCCAAGCGCCGCGCCACGTGCACCGGCCGGCGCCATGCGAGAAACCAGCGAAGGCTGACTGGCTTCCAGAATATTAAAAGCAACAAAAAATGCCAGCAACAGCATCACCACCATTTCGAACGACAACGATGGTTGCGTCACGGCAGCGCGCAAACCTATCTCGACCAGCAACAGCAAGGCGATTGCCGATACAAACACCTGCTTCATGCGACCACGCTTTTCACCCAGAAAAATCGGCGGCAGCATCAGAATGAAAGAGGCGAGCACAACAGGCAAATAAATTTTCCAGTGCTGATCGATGGGAATGCCACCAGCACTGACCAGAATATTGGGGAGCACGACAAACATCGACATCTGTATCGCGTGGAGCGAAAAGACGCCAAAATTCATGCGCATGAGTTCAGGATCGCGAATCACCGTCTGAAATGACACTGTTTCCGGTGAACGCGGAGGCGCTTGCGGCGCAACGAAAATTACCAGCGCAATCGCAAACAGCGCCAGCAGTGCCACCAGCAAGAACATGCCTCGCATGCCAACCGATGTGTAAAGCAAGGGCGCCAGCACCAGTGATGCCGCATACGTCAGACCAATGGACGCACCCACCAGCGCCATGGCTTTCGTACGGTGCTCATCGCGGGTCGAGTCCGCAATCAACGCAGTGACAGCAGCAGATACCGCACCAGCGCCCTGCACTGCGCGGCCCACAATCACCCAATAAATACTTTCGTCCACCGCCGCGATCAGGGAACCGAGAATGAACAGCACCAGACCAATCAGGATGATGCGCTTTCTGCCATAACGATCCGAGGCGATGCCAAACGGGATTTGCCCTATCGCCTGCGTGAGGCCATACATGCCCATGGCCAAACCCACCAATATCGCGCTCTCGCCACCTGCCAGTGATTTGGCATGGACCGCAAAGACAGGAAGAATGAGAAACAGTCCCAGCATGCGCAAACCGAATACGGAAGCCAGGGATACGCTGGCACGCACTTCGAGAGCGTTCATTCGGGTATCGTCAGGGGCTGTCGTTGAAGACATAGGGGAAGCGAGACAGGCACGGCATAAGCAATGCCATCAGCAGGTTACGAAAACCCGCTATAGTAACAGGTTGATCCGCGCTCAATGAGCTGCGGTTTTTGCAAAAAAGCACCAACCCGTTGTACTCAAGGCCAAATCAGCGCATGGAAGAAATCCGCATTCGAGGTGCACGCACCCACAACCTGAAAAATATCAGTCTCGATCTGCCGCGTAACAAGCTGATCGTGATCACCGGACTCTCGGGCTCAGGAAAATCGTCGCTGGCCTTTGACACGCTGTACGCCGAAGGCCAGCGTCGCTATGTCGAATCACTCTCGGCTTATGCACGTCAGTTTCTGCAACTGATGGAAAAACCCGATGTGGACATGATCGAAGGCTTGTCGCCGGCGATATCGATAGAACAGAAAGCCACGTCGCACAATCCGCGCTCTACCGTCGGCACCGTCACGGAAATCCATGACTATCTGCGCTTGTTGTACGCACGCGTGGGCACTCCGCACTGCCCTGACCACCCCGAAAATCCGCTCGCTGCACAATCGGTATCGCAGATGGTGGATACCGTGCTGGCAATGCCGGAAGACACCAAGCTGATGATTCTGGCGCCCGTCATCGCCAACCGCAAAGGCGAGCACAGCGACCTCTTCGAGCAGATGCAAGCGCAAGGCTTTGTGCGCTTTCGCATACAAAGCGGCACTGGGAAGGCAAAAATCTATGAGGCGGACGATCTACCCAAACTGAAAAAAACAGAAAAGCACACCATCGACGTGGTCATTGATCGCGTCAAAGTGAAAAGCGATATCAAACAACGGCTCGCCGAGAGCTTTGAAACCTCGCTGCGACTGGCGGAGGGTCGTGCGACTGCGCTTGACATGGACAGTGGCCGGGAACAAGTTTTTTCGAACAAGTTCGCCTGCCCGATTTGCGGTTACTCGCTGCAGGAATTGGAGCCGCGCCTGTTCTCATTCAACAATCCCATGGGCGCCTGTCCGGAATGTGACGGTCTCGGGCATATTGAATTTTTCGATCCCAAACGCATCGTCGCCTTTCCTAATCTCTCGCTGGCCTCAGGTGCGGTGAAAGGCTGGGACAGGCGCAATCAGTTTTACTTTCAGATGTTGTCATCGCTGGCCAAGCATTACAAATTCGATGTCGACGTGCCCTTCGAGAATTTGCCTGAAAAAGCGCAGCAAGTCGTTTTGTATGGCTCGGGCAAGGAAAAAATTCCGTTTGCCTATGTCAATGAACGCGGTCGCACCGTGATCAAGGAGCACACTTTTGAAGGCGTTGTGAACAATCTTGAGCGTCGTTATCACGAAACGGATTCGCTGGCCGTCAAGGAGGAGCTGTCCAAGTTCATCAATGAGCAGCAATGCCCCGAGTGCGAAGGCACGCGCCTGCGCGTGGAAGCGCGCTTTGTCAAGGTCGGTACCGGCGCACAGCAACGCGCGATTTATCAGGTGGCCGAAATGCCGCTGCGCGGCACACTGGAATTCTTCGAAACCTTGAAACTCAAGGGCGCAAAAAAAGAAATCGCCGAACGCATCATTCGCGAAATCATCTCGCGACTGAAATTCCTGAATAACGTGGGCCTGGAGTATCTGTCATTGGACCGCAGTGCGGACACCTTGTCGGGCGGGGAAGCCCAGCGTATCCGTCTCGCCTCGCAAATCGGCTCGGGCCTGACTGGCGTGATGTATGTGCTCGACGAACCCTCAATCGGATTGCATCAGCGCGATAACGACAGGCTGATCGCGACACTCAAACACTTGAGAGATATCGGTAACACCGTGCTGGTGGTCGAGCATGATGAAGACGCGATCCGTTGCGCCGATCACGTAGTGGACATGGGATTGGGCGCAGGCGTGCATGGCGGTGAAGTGATCGCGCACGGCTCGCTGGCCGATATCCTGAAGCATCGCGAATCGCTCACAGCCCAGTATCTGAACGGCAGTCTCTCCATCGCGGTACCGGAACAACGCATTAAACCCGACCTGAAAAAGCAGCTGATCATCAGCGGTGCGCGGGGCAATAACCTCAAAGCGGTGGATCTCGAGCTGCCCGTCGGTCTGCTCACTTGTGTGACTGGCGTGTCCGGCTCGGGAAAATCCACATTGGTCAACGACACGCTGTATCGCGTGCTGGCTCGTCATTTGTACGGCTCTCAGGCCGAGCCTTCGGAATACGACAAAGTCACCGGGCTTGAACATTTCGACAAAGTGATTTCTGTCGACCAGGCACCAATAGGACGTACACCACGCTCGAATCCGGCGACTTACACCGGTGTATTCACCCCGATTCGCGAATTGTTTTCTACTGTGCCACAGGCAAAAGAACGCGGCTACTCGGCAGGACGGTTCTCGTTCAACGTCAAAGGCGGCCGTTGCGAATCGTGTCAGGGTGATGGTGTACTGAAGGTCGAAATGCACTTCCTGCCCGACGTATATGTGCCCTGCGATGTCTGCCATGGCAAGCGCTACAACCGAGAAACGCTGGAAGTACAGTACAAAGGCAAAAACATCACGGATGTGCTCGAGATGACCGTTGAAGATGCGCACGCATTTTTCAAACCGGTGCCGCTGATCGCTCGCAAGCTGCAGACCTTGCTGGATGTTGGTCTGGGCTATATACGTCTGGGACAAAGTGCGACGACGCTCTCGGGTGGCGAAGCCCAGCGCGTGAAGCTTTCACTGGAACTCTCCAAACGCGATACCGGACGCACACTCTATATCCTTGATGAACCCACCACGGGACTGCACTTCCATGACATTGCGCTGCTGCTGAAAGTGATACATCGCTTGCGTGATCAGGGCAACACGGTCGTCATCATTGAACACAATCTGGATGTGATCAAAACAGCAGATTGGCTAGTGGATCTCGGCCCGGAAGGCGGCGCAGGGGGTGGTCAGATCATTGCCAGCGGCACACCGGAACAGGTAGCAAAAAATTCGGCCAGCTTCACCGGCAAATATCTGGCGCCCTTGCTGCTGCCGAAAAAAGAAAAGAAGCGCGCCTGATGGCAGACAGCAGAGAAGCGCCTGACCGATACGCTAGGGAGACTCAGATTAAATCCACGTTTTATGGCGAGCCAGCGTAGCTGTGCGATGCGCGGACCAGCAAGATCAAGGGCTGGGTGCCATTGAGCTTGTCACAAAAGTTTCTGGATTTGTTTAATCAGCACTTCCCTAACCGGCGCGGCTTGAATGAATAAAGCGGGGCTTAGAGCAGCTGTTTTTCAGCGCGTTCGATAGACTCGGCGTCACCTCGAAGCACGACCACATCACCGGCTTCGAGTTGCATGTCGGCGGAAAACGGCAAGCGCACTTTACCTCGCCGCACCGCCGTGATTTCAGCGCCCAGCGCCGAGAGATTCAGGGAAGCCAGCGTCTTGCCAATCGCAGCCGCCCTGCCCTCCAAGGGCACGGAATGCAGTCTGACCTGCAGATGCTCTTCGTCGTCGGCAAGGTCATCAATGCCATGAAAGTAACCCCGCAGAGAGGCATAGCGTTCGCTTCGGGCAGCCTGAACCCGCTGCACGACGCGACGCAACGGCACACCCATGAGCAACAGCGCATGGGAAGCGAGCATCAGACTACCCTCGATCGCCTCAGGCACGACTTCATCTGCGCCACCCGCGCGCAGCTTGTCGAGATCATCCTCGCCTACGCTGCGCACGATGGCGGGCAGCGCTGGCGCGAGTTCATTGGCAAAGTGCAGTGTTTTGAGTGCCATGTGCGTGTCGGCATAGGTAATCACCAAGGCTGCGGCTCGATGAATACCCGCTGCCATCAGACTTTCACGACGGCTTGCGTCACCATACGAAACTTGCCAGCCAGCGTTTTGTGCCTCCAGTACACGCTGCGGGTCAAGATCCAGCGCGTGATAGGCGATTTTTTCCTCTTCCAGCAAACGCGCCAGACTCTGACCACTGCGCCCAAAACCCGCAATGAGAATATGTTTTTCTTCGCTGATGGTGCGCGAGGCGATGCGCGTGAGCGCTAGCGATTGCTGCATCCACTCATTGGACGAGAGCTTCATCACGAGGCGATCCGCATTGGCAAAAATAAACGGTGTGGCAAGCATCGACAAGACCACGGCCGCCAGTATCAATTGCACCAGATTCGCATCGACCAAACCGAGAGCACCAGCCTGATTAAGCAGCACGAAGCCGAATTCACCACCTTGCGCCAGACCCAAGCCGGTGCGCAGCGCAACGCCCGGCGATGCGCCAAACAGTCTGGCCAGCAGCGCGATCAGGCTGAATTTGATGAGCAGGGGCACGCTCAGCAATACAAGTACCAGCAGCCAGTTCTCAATCACCAGACGCATGTCGAGCAACATGCCAACCGTGATGAAAAACAGTCCGAGCAAGACGTCGCGGAATGGCTTGATATCTTCTTCCACCTGTAATCGGTACTCGGTCTCGGAGATCAGCATGCCAGCGATAAATGCGCCCAGGGCGAGCGACAGCCCGGCAATCTCGGTGATCCAGGCAGCACCCAGCGTGATCAGCAACAGGTTGAGCATGAACAGTTCTTGCGAGCGTCGCTGGACCACAATCCTGAACCAGCGACGCAACAGCACCTGCCCAAACGTGAGCAGCAGTGTGAGCACGAAGACCGCCTTGAGGCCAGCCCATGCGAGATCCTCTACGATGTCCGCACCGGGATGCGCAAGCGCGGGAACCAGAATCAGCAATGGCACGACCGCCAGATCCTGAAACAGCAGGATGCTGGTAATACGGCGTCCGTGTTCGCTCTCAAGTTCAAGTTTTTCTGTCAGGAGCTTGAGCACGATGGCCGTGGAAGACATGGAGAGTGCGCCGCCCAGTGCAAACGAGGCACTCCAGCCAATATCGAAAATCTTGGGTAAAAATTTGGCGAGCAAACCGCCGCACAACATCGTGACAAGAATGGTGACCACCACTTGCGCCATACCCAGACCGAACACATTGCGTCGCATGGACTTGAGTTTGGGCAGGGAGAACTCAAGGCCGATGGAAAACATCAGGAAGACCACACCGAACTCGGCCAGCATGTGCGTGGCGGGGCTATTCGATGCGAGACCCAGCGCGTGCGGGCCGATGAGTATGCCCACCGAGAGATACCCGAGCATGGGCGGCAAATGCATCATGCGAAATGCCACGACCCCCAGCACCGCAGCAACGAGCAAAATCAGGGTGAGTTCAAGGGCTGAATACATAGGGTGTGGGCCGGGCCGCCAATCACGATGAGCGCTACAAAATGGAATCCGTAGCAAGCCCCTGCCCGCCAAGGTTTTCTTGCGTCTGGCAGGTTTTTTGCTTTAGATCTTGGGCTATACTTTGTGCATGAGTTTACCGCATGAGCAAAATTCTTCGCATCAATTTGACAACGTCGCTGCATTACGGGCGTTAAAACTTGCGCAAGAAACCCTACAAATCGAGGCCGATGCCGTCCTCGCGGTGATGCATCGGCTGACCCAATCTGCCGACGACCCCTTCGCGCGGGCGACCGCCCTGCTGCTGAGCTGCACGGGCAGAGTCGCGGTCTCAGGCATGGGAAAATCCGGGCACATCGCACGCAAGATTGCCGCCACCCTTGCCTCCACTGGCACCCCGGCGCTCTTTGTCCACCCCGCCGAAGCAGCGCACGGCGATTTGGGCATGGTGACCGAAGCCGATGCCATGATCGCCATCTCCTATTCCGGGCAGTCGGATGAGCTCATGGCCATCCTCCCGGTAGTCAAGCGCATGGGTGCCAAGCTGATTTCAATGACAGGCAACCCGCAGTCGCCACTGGCCAGACTCGCTGACGTGCATCTCGACGTGGCCGTCGCCCGCGAAGCCTGCCCGCTTAATCTCGCGCCAACCGCAAGTACGACCGCCACATTGGCGCTGGGCGATGCGCTGGCGGTCGCTTTGCTGGACGCTCGCGGTTTCCGAGAAGAGGATTTTGCCCGCTCCCATCCTGGTGGCGCGCTCGGCAGACGCCTGCTCACCCATGTACGGGATGTGATGCGCACCGGCGACGACATACCCGCCGTGCGCCCGGAAATGAGCCTGCCGGAAGCGCTGCTTGAAGTCACCCGCAAAGGCATGGCGATGACGGCCGTCGTTGATGACGCGTTTCGTGTGGTGGGTATTTTTACGGACGGCGACTTGCGTCGCCTGATTGAGCAGGGTAAGGATTTTTCGCGCACAGCGATCGGCGATTTGATGCACAAGAATCCACGTCGGGTACACCCGGAACAGCTGGCGGTGGAAGCCGTGGACCTGATGGAATCGCACAGAATCAATCAAGTGCTGGTAGCGGATACTGATGGCCGGCTGGTGGGGGCATTGCATATCCATGACCTGACGCGCGCCAAGGTGATCTGATGCAGACCACCCAAAAAACCACCGCGATAGAACGCGCCAAACAGGTCAGGCTGATGGTCTTCGATGTGGATGGTGTTCTGACCGATGGGCGCCTTCGTTATGGCAGCGACGGCGAAATCCTGAAGACCTTCCATGTGCTGGATGGTCATGGCATCAAGCTGCTGCAGCAATCAGGCGTCAAAACCGCCATCATCAGCGCCCGACAATCACCCATTGTGGCAAAGCGCGCAGCAGATCTGGGTATCAGCATCGTGATGCAAGGCATACATGACAAGCGCTCGGCGTTCGAAACGCTGCTTACCGAGACCGGACTCGGCCCACAGGATTGCGGCTTCATGGGCGACGACGTCATTGACTTGCCCGTCATGACCCGGGTCGCATTTGCCGCCAGTGTTCCAAATGGTCACGAGGAAGTGCGTTCCCGAGCACACTATGTGGCGCAGGCAAGCGGTGGGCTTGGTGCGGTACGCGAGGTATGTGATTTCATCCTGCGCGCACAGGACAACTACCAGGCGGCAATGGCGCCGTACCTGACATGACGAGCGCCGTACACCAGCGTGTGCCGGCCTTGGTGCTGCTGGGATTCGCATTGCTGCTGGCCGCGGGCAGCTTCTGGTTGCTTGAACTCAGCAATAAATCGCCCAACAAGACGCCATCCAAGGTCGAGAACACCAAGCCTGACTATTTTGTCGAGAACTTCACTTACTCGAAGTTGGACGCCAACGGTCTGGTGCAGTACCGGGTGGAGGGAGACAAAATGACGCACTATCCTTCAGACAAGCACAACGTCGTTGAGAAGCCGGTGATACGCAACTTCGCGCCGAATCGTCCACCGACCACGTTACGAGCGGAAATCGCCAATATCAATGGTGACCACTCGGAGGTACGATTGATTGATAAGGTGATTCTCGAGCGCGCAGAAGTCCGCGGTGAAGAACCGTTGACGGTCACCTCTGATTACATGCTGGTACTGCCGGAAAAAGATATCGTGACAACGGATCGGCACGTCGACATCCGCGTTGGGAACATGCACTTGTCGGGTACCGGCATGGTCGCCAACAATGCAACACAACAGCTGACTCTCGAGAGCAGGGTCAATGGGGTTTACCTGCCACCCAAAAAGCCATAGGCAAATAGCATGTTTTCTATTTGAAGGAGAAACGTGATGAAAAATAATTCTCGAAACCACAAAATCCGAGCAGGTTGTGCCGCCATGTTTGGCGCAATCATGTTGCAGGTCGCGTATGCAGAGAAAGCGGATTTCGACAAACCCACGCACGTGGAAGCCAATCACGGCACCTACGATAACTCCAAGCAAACCAATGTCTTTTCTGGCAACGTCGTTCTAACGCGTGGCACACTGGTGATGCATGCCGACAAAATGACCTTGCGCAAGGATGCGGCAGGCAATCAATTCGCAACGCTGTTTGCAGCGCCGGGAGGCGTCACCAAATTTCGTCAAAAGCGTGATGGCGGCAAAGACATGTGGATCGACGGTAGCGCCGCTGATCGCATTGAGTACGACACTAAAACCGAAATCGCAAAACTGTTCAAGAACGCCAAAATAAAAATGACCGAGGCCGGCAAGATCACCGATGAGGTCGAAGGTGAATTCGTCTCCTACGACAGCAGAACCGAGTTTTACACCGTTGACAACTCGGCCGCCGGCGAAAGCAAGCCAGGAACCGGGAGAGTACGGGTCGTGATCCAGCCCCGTAACGCAGAAAAATAAATAATGACACAAAGCGCCTCCAGCACCCTGAGCGTACATAACTTACAGAAAAGTTATGGCGTTCGTCTCGTTGTGCAAGATGTATCACTTGAGGTCGTCAGCGGCGAAGTGATCGGTCTGCTTGGTCCCAATGGCGCGGGCAAGACCACATCGTTTTACATGATTGTGGGACTCGTACCATCGGAGGCGGGCGAGATTCTGCTCGACGGCGAGCGCATTTCCAGACTGCCTATTCATCGCCGAGCGGAACTCGGTCTGTCTTACCTGCCGCAGGAAGCCTCTGTTTTTCGCAAGCTGTCCGTCGAAGACAATATTCGCGCCGTACTGGAATTACAAAAGTCCGATGGGAAACCGCTCACGCGCGCAGAAATCGACAAAAGACTCAACACGCTGCTGGAAGACTTGCAGATTGAGAGTCTGCGCGAGAACCTCGCGCTGTCACTGTCGGGAGGTGAGCGCCGCCGCGTTGAAATCGCGCGCGCATTAGCAAGCAATCCGCGCTTTATCCTGCTTGATGAACCCTTCGCGGGTGTCGACCCGATTGCGGTAATCGAGATTCAGCGTATCGTGCGCTTCCTTAAAGCACGCGGCATCGGCGTGCTGATCACGGACCACAATGTGCGCGAGACCCTGGATATTTGCGATCGTGCCTACATCATCAATCAGGGCTCCGTGCTGGCCTCGGGCAGCCCGGACGATATCATTAAAAATGAGTCGGTTCGCCGGGTATATCTCGGTGAAAATTTCCGCAGGTAAGGGCCGGACTCGATGAAGCAGACCCTACAGCTCCGCGTCTCACAGCATCTGGCGTTAACGCCACAGCTGCAGCAATCCATACGATTGTTGCAGCTGTCTACGCTGGAACTGCATCAGGAGCTGGAGCAAATGCTGACCGACAATCCTCTCTTGGAACGTCTTGATGATCCACTCGACCATTCGATCCGTCTGCTAGGCGATGGGGCGATCAGCCAGGCTCCCACAACACCTTCAACCGAGGCTGAATCGAATGCGGATGCCAATGCCGCATCAGAGGGCACTTTCGATCCCCCCGCACAAGGCGAGGAGAGCGGCGGCACCGAAGCTGAGTGGAGCTTTGATGATGTGGCGCGCTCATCCAAAGCCCCCGAAGACGACGATGCACGTCCGCAGCTCGAAGCGCATGAATGCACGCTGCGCGAGCATCTGCTGGAACAACTCTCGGTCACGGTCGACAATCGCCGTGACCGCGCACTGGTGGAATTACTGATTGAAGCGCTGGATGACAACGGCTATCTGGAAGAGCCTCTGGAAGATATCCACGGCCGCCTTCCTGAAGAGCTCGACATCGACATGGATGAAATGCAGGTGGCGCTCAAGCTGCTGCAGAGTTTCGATCCCGCCGGCGTCGGTGCGCGCAATGCCTCGGAATGCCTGTCCTTGCAGATTCGCCGCATGGAGAAAGTTCCCTTCGTCACGCGCCGCATGGCGCTCACACTGGTGGAAAATTATCTTGAACTATTCGCCCAGCGCGAGTTCAACAAGCTCAAGAAGGCTTTGGATTGCGACGACGAAGACTTGCGCGAAGCCCAAGCGGTTATTAAGGCGTGCAATCCTCACCCGGGGGCGCCGTATGCGGGTGATGCATCGGATTACGTGGTGCCGGATGTGATTGTCAAACGGGCAAAGAACGGATGGCAGGTGACACTGAACCGGGACGTCATGCCCAAGCTGCGAGTCAATGCCATGTATGCCAATATCCTCAAGCAAAACAAAGGCGAGGGATCACTCACTTCGCAGCTTCAGGAAGCGAAATGGCTGATCAAGAATATGCGTCAGCGCTTTGACACCATCCTGCGGGTAGCGCAGGCGATAGTAGAGCGGCAACGCAATTTCTTCTCTCACGGAGAAGTCGCGATGAAGCCACTTGTACTGCGGGAAATAGCTGATACACTGGGTTTACACGAGAGCACGATCTCTCGAGTGACCACGCAAAAATACATGCTGACGCCGCATGGCATGTTTGAATTGAAATACTTCTTCGGCAGCCACGTCGCCACGGAAGCCGGCGGCGAGGCGTCATCGACCGCCATACGTGCTTTGATTAAACAATTGATAGGAGCCGAGGACCCCAAGAACCCGTTTTCCGATAGCAAAATTACGGATATGCTGGCTGAACAAGGAATGGTCGTCGCGAGACGTACGGTCGCAAAGTATCGCGAAGCCTTGAAAATTCCTCCGGTAAATCTTCGTAAGTCCCTGTAGCTTCCCGAGTTTTTAACCGTTGCTGTACGCCCTGCGAATGTGTCTTCGATCATTCGCTAAAGAAACGGCAGCAACGCCATACCAAGGAGCACTCTGTATGAATCTGAAAATCAGTGGGCATCATCTGGAACTCACCCCTGCCTTGCGGGCTTATGTTGAAAGCAAGCTCGAGCGCATCAAGCGTCACTTTGACAACGTCATTGACATCACCGTCACACTCTCCGTCGACTCCCTGACCGAAAAAGAAAAACGCCAGCGCGCGGAAATCAATCTGCATTTGCGCGGCAAGGATTTGCATGTCGAGAGCGAAGCCCAGGATATGTACGCGGCCATCGACCTGCTCATGGACAAGCTGGACCGGCAGGTCTTGAAACACAAGGACAAGATCCAGAACCATCAGCACGAGGGCATCAAGCGCTACACGGGCCCGGAGGCGGAAGCCGCCTGACGCTCTTAGCGATCCTGCAACGGGGCGCGATCGCGCCCCTTTTTTTCGCCTCGGTTTAGGCGCGTCGGCATCGGCGCGCCGAGGCAGACTATCCCGAGGAAACCCTGATTCAATAAATCCGAAAGTTTTTCAGCTGCATTAATCGTGATAAGTCCCTGGTTTTCCTTGGCTCCGCATCGCAGCGCTACGCCGGCTCGCCATAAAACCCGGTTTTATTCAGCGTCTCCCTAGCGCAAAAGACCGGCTTTCCCGCTTCCAAAGCGCGGAGTGACGCATTCCCGATAAACTCACGTCTTTCGACTGACCACCTGTCTGAGTACATCTTATGAGCGACCTCGTATTGACTGAAGTTAGCGGTCACACCGGCATCATCACGCTGAACCGCCCAAGCGCACTGAATTCACTCACACTCGATATGGTCCGCACCATGACCAGCGCGCTGCTGGACTGGCGCGATCAGTCAGACATTCATTGCGTAATGGTTCGCAGCAGCAGCGAAAAAGCCTACTGCGCTGGTGGTGATATCCGTTTTTTCCACCAAAGGGGAAAAGCCACAGCGACTGAAGGTGCGGCGCTGATTGAGGATTTTTTTACCGAGGAATATGCACTTAACCATCTCATTCACCATTACCCCAAGCCCTATATCGCGCTCATGGATGGTGTCGTGATGGGTGGCGGCATGGGCATTGCGCAGGCGGGGCCGGCGGCTCGAGTCCGTGTGGTGACAGAGCGCACAAAAATGGCCATGCCCGAAGTCGGTATAGGACTCTTCCCTGATGTGGGCGGTGGACACTTTTTGTCGCGCGCCAACGGACAGCTCGGTACCTACCTTGGGGTGACAGGCGAGATGATCGGCGCCAGCGACGCGCTATA
This sequence comes from Oxalobacteraceae bacterium, assembly GCA_027490465.1. Taxonomy (GTDB): domain Bacteria; phylum Pseudomonadota; class Gammaproteobacteria; order Burkholderiales; family Burkholderiaceae_D; genus Pernthalerella. The sequence goes on along the minus strand of JAIXXZ010000074.1, from coordinate 31,538 downwards.
TGCCGGGCTGGCTGATGTGTTTGTGCCCGCGGCTAAACTACCTGCCTTGCAGGCGCTTGTCATTGCATCATCAGCAGGCACTCTGCGCGAGGCGATCTCACGATTCGCAGCACCTTTCTCTTCGCAAGCCGATCCTGCGAGCAGTCGCCTTGCAGGCATGCGGGAGTCGATTGAACACCATTTTTCGGGCAACGCCATCAACGAGCTCATGGCATCGCTCTCGGCAGACAGCAGCGAGTTTGCTGGCAAAACCCTGGAGACCATGCGCAAGCGCTCGCCACTGATGATGTGCGTCACCCTGTCGCAGCTACGCCGCGCCGCAACGATGACGATTGGTGACTGCTTGCGCATGGAGCGCACCATGGTCAGGCGCTGTTTCGAGCATGGCGAGGTCATCGAGGGCGTGCGCGCGCTGGCGGTAGACAAGGATCACGCGCCGAAATGGAATCCAACCACCCTGGCCGAGGTCACGCCGGCCATGGTGGAGCGCTTCTTTGAAAGTGCCTGGCCTGCCTATGCGCATCCCCTGCGTTCGCTGGAGTGAGGAAACGCTGAGCCAATGCTGAAATCAGCGTTTCAGACGATGGCCTGATCAGATTTCGTCGACGGCAAACAAGCGACGGTACTCGCGCATCGCATAGCGATCCGTCATGCCTGCGATGTAGTCCGCGACCTTGCGCGCCTGCTCGTCTATATTCCCGCCGTTCGTCTGATAATCGGGCGGCATCAGCTGCGGGCCGTCGAGAAAAATAGTGAACAAGTCGGTGACGATACGTCGGGCCTTGCTGGTCATGCGATTGACCACATAGTGCTGATAAAGATTCGCTCTCAGGAAGCGTTTGAGTGCCTGGGCTTCCTGTTTCATGGTGTCAGAGAACGAAATCAGCGCGGGCGAGTTGCGTACATCATCAATCGACTTCACACCCGCGTCGCGTATCTGGGCGCGCGAGGTTTCGATCAGATCAACGACCAGTGCGTTAATCATGCGACGAACTGTTTCGTTGATGGCACGTCGTCCCTGAATGCCCGGAAACTCTTTCTGCACCAGCGACCAGTAGCGCGCATAGAGGGTGACTTCATCGAGCTGCGCCGTGGTCAGCAAGCCCGAACGAAGACCGTCATCAATGTCATGGTTGTTGTACGCAATCTCATCGGCCAGATTGGCCAGCTGCGCTTCGAGGCTGGGTTGCTTGCGCTCGATGAAGCGGCGACCCACCTCCCCTAACTGCTCCGCATTGGGCAGTGAGCAGTGCTTGAGCACACCCTCGCGCGTTTCGAACATCAGATTAAGGCCATCAAACGCGCCATAACGCTGCTCCAGCTTGTCGATCACGCGCAGACTTTGGAGGTTGTGCTCGAAGCCGCCATACGTTTTCATGCAAGCGTTCAGGGCATCCTGTCCGGCGTGACCAAAGGGCGTGTGCCCTAAATCATGCGCCAGCGAGATCGCCTCGACGAGATCTTCGTTGAGTTGCAGATTGCGAGCGAGCGAGCGGGCAATTTGCGCGACCTCGATGCTATGCGTCAGCCGTGTGCGAAACAGGTCACCTTCATGATTAACGAAGACCTGCGTCTTGTACTCAAGGCGACGAAACGCCGTGCAATGAATGATGCGGTCGCGATCACGCTGAAATTCACTGCGTGTATCAGAAGCACTCTCGGCAAAATGTCGCCCGCGAGAAACAGTCGAACGGGCAGCATACGGAGCAAGATGCGCTTCAAAATCAGTCATCATGATTTTTGCCCGATGCAGGCAGCGAGAGTTGCCTTCAGCATATCGTTGGGTACGCCCGTGATGATGGCCTGACCGAGTGGCTTGAGCAGAATGAATTTAATCTCGCCACCCTCGTTTTTCTTGTCGACCTCCATCAACTCCAGCCAGCGCTCAGTACCCAGATCCGGCGCCACGACAGGCAGACCAGCGGCTTTCACGAGTGCGGTAATGCGTGACTTGTCTTGCGCTGACAAATAACCCAGTCGATGCGATAAATCCGCTGCCATCACCATGCCACAACCCACGGCCTCGCCATGCAGCCACTCACCGTATCCCATTCCCGCCTCAATCGCATGCCCGAACGTGTGCCCAAAATTCAGAATGGCACGCAGCCCTGATTCTCGCTCATCCTGTCGCACGACATCTGCTTTGATTTCACAGGAACGCTGAATCACGTGCGCCAGCGCCGCATCATCGCGCGCCATCAACTGCGCCATGTGAGCTTCCAGCCAGCTGAAAAATTCAGCATCGATAATGGCGCCGTGCTTGATGACTTCAGCCAGTCCGGCTGAGAGTTCGCGTTGCGGCAATGTCGACAAGGTGGCCGTATCCGCCAGCACTGATTGCGGTTGATAGAACGCACCAATCATGTTTTTACCCAGCGGATGATTGATCGCTGTCTTGCCACCAACCGAAGAATCCACTTGCGCGAGCAGCGTTGTGGGAATTTGAACGAAGGGCACACCGCGCATATAGGTCGCCGCAGCAAACCCCGTCATATCGCCAATCACCCCACCACCCAAGGCCACCATGGTGGTCTTGCGATCACATTTATTCTCAAGCAGCGCATCAAAAATACGCATCAGATTGTCGACATTTTTTTCTTCTTCTCCATCGGGCAGCACGATAGCCAGACAATGTTTGCCAGCAGCCTCAAGCGTGTCGATCAATTGCTGAAGATACAAGGGTGCGACGATGGTATTGGTGACGATAGCCACCCGCTTGCCGGGGATGTGATGGGCGAAATCTGTCTGCCCCAGCAAATGGCGGCCGATGATGATGGGATAGCTGCGCTCTCCGAGCGATACGGTGAGATCTGCAAAAACAGAGTGGGTTGATGTCATGGCAGGGAATCGGATTCGGCTTCGCGGTTGTCGGCGTTGGTTGATGATTCACTGTCAACCGGCGTGCTCTTGGTATTGCTCTGTAGTTGCGTCAGAATGTTGTGAACAACGGAATGGACGTTCGGCCTTCCGGTTTCAATGATGATGTGCGCGACTTCCTGATACAGCGGCGCACGCTCACGCGACAATGCTTCTATCTTTGCTCTCGGATCGGCCGTTTGGAGCAGCGGACGATTTTTGTCATGGCTGGTGCGCTGAAGAATGCTGGCCACGGATGCGCGCAGATAAATCACTGTCCCACGCTCACGCAGCAGCTGCCGGCTGGTTTCATTCAGTACTGCGCCCCCACCCGTGGCCAGCACAATCCCCTGCTGCGCAGTGAGATCACGTATGACATCTGCCTCGCGCTGGCGAAAACTGGCTTCGCCTTCGATTTCAAATATGAGTGGAATGGACGCGCCTGTTCGTGTTTCGATTTCCTGATCGGCATCGACAAAACGCAAATTGAGTTTTTTGGCCAGCGAGCGTCCTATCGTGGTCTTGCCCGAGCCCATCAGGCCAACCAGAAAGATATTGTTTGTCGAGTTCTGCATCATTGCCGCCAATCGGGCGTATTTCCCCGGAAAGGCGACAGTTTATCGCATCCGCCCACTGAGGACGGGGCCAATCCCAGCCAGTCCGGGTCAGCGCACGATGGGCGAATCCGTCACGATGCGGGGCGTAATGAAGATCAGCAGCTCGGTCTGATCCCGTGTACGACGCGTGCTGCGGAACAGGCGACCCAACACCGGAATATCCCCCAGGACCGGCACCTTGAGCTCACTATCAATCTCGGTTTGGGTAAAAATCCCGCCCAGGACCACCGTACCGCCATTCTCGACCTGCACATTGGTTTTAACGTGCTTGGTGTTGATGGCGAAGCTGGAGCCCACGGCAACACCACGGGAATCTTTGGCGACATCGACCACCAGAATCACATTGCCGTCTGGCGTAATCTGAGGTGTGACCTCCAGTTTGAGGTTCGCTTTTTTGAACTGAATCGATGTCGCGCCGCTACTGGTCGCCTGTTGAAAAGGAATTTCTTCGCCCTGCTCAATCAGCGCCGGCTGCTGATCGGCGGTGACAACGCGTGGGCTGGAAATGATTTTTCCTTTCCCATCAGCTTCCAGTGCCGATAGTTCAAGGTTCAGGAAACGATTGGCATTGGCCGAGAACAGACTGATCCCCATACTCGCCGGCGATGCGCCATTGATTGACGCGGCAGGCAAGTTAATCAATTGCGTGTTCGGGATAAAGGACTGTTGGGTCACCGCCGCTTGCAGAGTCTGCTCGCCCACGCCGAGATAATTTCCGGTCACCGCCAGCCGACCGGCGCCGGGCAGATTAATGCCAGGCGTTGCACCGCGTCCACCACGAAGATCGGCAAAGCCCAGTTTTACGCCCAGACTTTTGCTGAACGTGTCATCTGCCTCGACGATACGAGCTTCGATCATGACCTGACGCGTGGGTATATCGGTGAGTTGTATCAGCTTGCGTACTTCCTCCAGACGGCTGGGCGTGTCGGTAACAAACAATTTATTGGTGCGCGGCTCGGCGGATGCACTGCCGCGACGCGACAAAATACTGCCGCGCCCGGCCTGACCATCAAGCCCGAAGACCTGACGAAAGGCATCGGCTTTTTGATAATTCAGCTGAAAGGTCTCGGTGATTAAAGGCTCGAGCTCGGATATCTGTGCGCGCTGCTCCAGCTCCAGCCTTTCCTTGGTCAATAATTCATCCTTGGGTGCGATCCAGAGCACATTGCCGTTACGACGCATATCCAGCCCCCGCGCCTGCATCACAATGTCCAGCGCCTGATCCCAAGGCACGTCCTTCAATCGAAGTGTGAGATTGCCGCTCACGCTGTCGCTGGCGACAACATTGAGTCCGGTGAAGTCCGCAATCACCTGCAGCAATGCACGCACCTCGATGTTTTGAAAATTCATCGACAGCTTGTCACCCCGATAGCCACGATTGCTTGTCGTGGTTTTACCGTCTTCTGGTTTGACCGCTCGCACTTCGAGTACCAGTCGTCGATCAGTCTGCCAGGCCAGATGCTCCCATTGGCCACGCGGTTCAATCAGCATGCGCACCGTGTCACCATCGGCACGCGTGGTGATGAATTGCACCGGCGTACCAAAATCGGCCACATCCAGTTTGCGCCGAAGTAGTTCGGGTAAACTGGTTTTCACGAAATCGACGATCAGTGACTGACCCTGACGGCGTACGTCGATGGATGACTGTGTTTTTGCCAGATCAATGATAATGCGTCCGGCATCACCATCGCCTCGTCGAAAATCCATATCGACAATCGCGTTCTTTTCCGTCACAAGATTTGCAGCACGGACGCTTTGGGCTGTGCCGATTTTCTCGTCTGCCAGGGTCACCGTCAGCGTCTGTCCTGTCACGCGCATGCTGTACTGCTGCGCACGCTTGAGATTGAGCACAATGCGCGTACGTCCTGCTGCCTGTACAAGATCTGCGTAACGAAGTTCACCCGTATCGAATACTCGGCGTGTCTGCCCAGTAGCATTCAGCGTGTCCGGAAAATCGAGCACGATTCTCGGTGGAGAGGCAGTAGAAAAGCTGCCCGGCAGTACAGCAGGTGTCTGACGCATAGGAATACGCAATGTCACTACTGATCCGTTATGGGTGGCTTCGATACCTGTAATCGCATTGAGCTCCGCCCGTGCATTCGCAGCCATGATCGCAAAGATGATGCAGACCATGAACCAGCGCCCTGCGTCCAACGTCACTGCTTTCATCAACGTTTCTCCTGCAAGACCAGTCGCGCGCGTCGCTTGGCCCAGGTATTGCCAGCGTCCTGCACCATTTCCTCGATGTCGATGGCGCCGTCGCCAATCGCTATGACCTTGCCCATATCAGGTCCGAGGTGGCTACCCAGATGCACCTGATGAATGACTTTGTCTGCTTCAACCAGCGCCACCACCTGTCCCTGACGGCGTATATTTCCGACCAGCCGCAGGCTATCCAGCGGAAAGGACTCCAGCGGCTCCCGTGCACGACGCGTATCCGGTTGCAAGCCAGTTGCGTTGAACTCGGCACTGAGGGAGGCAGAAATTTTGGTGAGATCGAAGGGGTCCAATCGGCCGGAGGCTTCATACTGAAATTCCTCGATAGCTGGACGCGGTGGCAAGTCAACCGGCACCGGATGCGACTGCCGCCTGGTCTCGCTCATCCAGACGCGCAAATCATCTTCAGGTGCTCCGCTACAGCCACTCAGAAGAACGATGCTCGCACCAAGCATTTTTGCCAAAATGCGCGACGCGCAGGTGCGCGAACGGCGGCAAGGGTACCGCAGGCGTTTCATTTATTCCCCCGCTTCTTACTCTCTTCGGCCGCCTTCTTCTGGGCTGCCACCTCATCCTTGTCGAGGTAGCGAAACGTATGAATCACGCCTTCGAAGCTTTGCACCCCCTCGCGTAACTGAGTGATGGCGATTCTGTCGAGTGTGACGATGCGCTGCAGATTGGCGATATCACTCGTGAAACCAGCCAGCGCATGGTAATTGCCGGTGAGTTTGATTTCTATGGGCAGCTCTGCATAGAAGTCATGCAATCTGACCTGACCCGGTTTGAAGAGCTCGAACTGCAGGCCTCGGTTGATACCTGCCTGATTGATTTCAGACAGCAAGGCATCCATCTCGGACTTGCCAGGCAGTTGCTGTTCCAATTTTTCGACTTGCGACTGCACTTGTGCCTTTTGCTGACGCAAGATATCGAGATGTCCCGCCTGGCGGACTTTTTCAGCGAAGTCCTGTTTCTGACGCACCTCCTCAGCCTGACCCGAAGCCAGCTCTTCCCATTGCGCCGTCCACACCAGCCACCCCCCTGCCATGATGACCAATAACGACACGCCAAGTGCGCACAACAGTCGGGGAACGATAGGCCAGGTACCCGGATGTCGCCCTTGCAAGCCCTGAAACTGATTAGCAACAAGCTGCCAGTTAAGCGCAGTGCCACGCTGAATTGACATCATGGCGGAATAGCTCCCGGCGAGGCCGCAATGTTCACATTGAATTCATAGACTTTCCTCGCTTCTTTTCCCTGACCAAGGCTGGCCGCCTTGATCTCGAGAAGCTCTGCTTTTCCAAGCCAAACAGATGACTGGGACAGATTGCGCAGCAATTCGGAAACGCGCGCATTCGATTGCGCTAGTCCTGTCAGGATGAGATGGTCTGTTTGTTTCATTGACTTGAGCGCGACACCCGAGGGCACCCGCGTGGCTAGCTCATCCAGTAAATGCACTGGGCGGGTTCGATCGGATTGCAGGCTTTCGACCGCATGTTGTCTGGCCTTGAGGGCAGCGATATCCTGGCGCAGTCCTTTGATTTCTCGTAAGCGGTGATCGAGAGCCCTGTTTTCAGACTGAAGCAAGGTGTTGCGGCTCTGCTGCGTTGACAGTTGTGCGGCATTCACCGCGCTGACAATCAGAACCACCATCAGCCCGCATAGTGCTGACAAAATCAGGAGGCCATTAAACAATCGCTTTCGCTCACGGCGCTGCGCTTCGCGCCAGGGGAGTAGATTGAAAGCGGTCATCTTGAAAAACTCCGCAGCGCAAGACCACAGGCAACCAGACATGCCGGCGCATCTTCACGCAGCTGAATATCCATTGATGGCATATGCATGTCTGCAAATGGATCCGGCAACGAGCTGGGCACGCCCACGCGCCGCTCCACGAATGCGGCAAGATCAGTGCCCAATGCATGAATACTGCCGGCAATGTAGATATGTGCAACGCTGGTGTGCTGTGTCGATGTCGAGAAAAGTTGCAAAGCGCGTGTGAGTTCCTGGCATATCGCTTCCCTGATCGACTCCATCGCAGCGCGCGATTTTTCCTGATCGTATCGAGGCAAGGAAAGACCCATTTCACGCTCAAAAATCACCAGGCCATTGAGCATGACGTAGCAATGACTCGCTTCGCTACAGAGCTGCAGCAACGCGACCGGCTGGTCCTGATGCGCTTCCCGTTCTGAATTGAGTAGCGCCAGTGATGCCGTCATGACCTGAGATTCGACATCGATCACCAGCGGGCGCAAGCCGACTGCATCAGCCAGCGCGAGTCTTTCATCAATCCGCTCCTTGCGCGCAGCTACCAACATCACATCGACATAGTCATCATGCGTTACCGAAGGGCCTAGCGTGACGAAATCAAGGCTGATTTCGTCGAGCGAGAATGGCAACGTCTGACTCGCCTCCGTCTCGACCTGAATTTTCATTTCCTCGTCATACATGCTGGCAGGCAGCGTCAGCATTTTTTTGATGACCGCACTGGAAGGCAATGCCATGGCCGCCGTTCTCAAGCGCGTTCCACTACGCTTGAGTGCTCGGCGCAATGATTCGGTGAGAAGCTCCATCTGAGAAAAGCTGCCGTCACGCAAGGCACCCGATGGCACAGGCTCCCGGGCGTAATGTGTCGCCCGGAAACTTTTCCCCTCACGAACAAGTTCCATGATGCGTATGCCGGCCGGACTGACGTCGACGCCCAGTAAGGGTGTGTGATGCCGACGAAACCATGACCTCACAGAAAACATTCGTAGACACTCCGCGCAAGAGATGTTGCCATTTTTAAAATTTGACGCGGATGCTAACAAGTGCCTTTTCAGAATGTAAAGCTGCTTGGGCTTGACGTTGTCAAATACCGACGCAAATCAGGGCGCCAAAGGCACTGAACACAGCAAGCCTTGGTCTGAGCAAGCTCGGCGCCGCAGGGCAACCGTTATAATTGGTCTGTCCACGGCTTTCATGCCTCTCTCATCTCTTCCCGAATGAATCCATCCACTCCGAACGGGGATGCACCCAAGGGCGAGCGCCCTTACATCCTGCCGGCACCACTCAAAATGGCGCTGGCCCTGTTGACCACAATTGGAGGCCTTTTTTTGATCGGCGTGCTGCTGGCGGGCTTCATCCTCATGATGGCTTACCCCAGCTTGCCGGACATTGATGCGCTGGCCACCTATCAACCCAAAATGCCGTTGCGTGTTTTTTCTGCAGACAACGTACTGATCGGAGAGTTCGGCGAAGAAAGACGCAGTCTCGTGCGTTACAAAGATATTCCCCCAGTAATGAAGCAAGCCGTGCTGGCGATCGAAGATGATCGTTTTTATGAGCACGGTGGTGTTGATTACTGGGGAATTTTGCGCGCGATGATTAACAACACGTTCAGTGGCAGCCGCCAGGGTGCCTCGACCATCACGCAGCAGGTGGCGCGTAATTTCTTTTTGTCCAGTGAACAGACCGTCAAGCGCAAGCTCTATGAAGTACTGCTCGCATGGAAAATAGAAAAGACACTGACGAAAGACCAGATTCTCGAGCTGTACATGAATCAGATTTATCTCGGACAGCGGGCTTATGGCTTTGCCTCCGCAGCTCAGATTTATTTTGGCAAGAAACTCAATCAGATTACCGTTGCAGAAGCGGCCATGCTTGCCGGGCTTCCGAAGGCACCCTCAGCCAATAATCCAGTGGTCAATCCTAAACGGGCCAAAGCGCGTCAGCAGTACATTTTGCAACGCATGCATGACCTGGGCTACATCACCACCGCCCAGTATGAACGAGCGCGCGATGAAGAACTCCGAATCAAAATGGACAGCACGGACTTCGGCATTCATGCCGAATACGTATCGGAAATGGCGCGACAAATGGTCTATGACCAATTCCGGGAGGATGCCTACACGCGTGGACTGAATGTCTTTACCACGATTACCAAAGCCGATCAGGATGCTGCTTATCTGGCGCTGCGTCGTGGTGTTCTCGAGTATGAAAAACGGCAGCCTTATCGCGGTCCGGAAGGCTATATGGATATTCCGGCCAACAAATCCGAAGCAGAGGCCGCCATAGAATCCGAGCTCGCCGAGCACCCCGATAGCGATGGCATCATTGCCGCGGTGGTATTGTCAGCCACCTCCAAGAGCGTCAAGGCATTGCTGGCATCCGGCGAGGAAATAAGCATTACCAACACCGAACTCGGTGCTGCCGCAGCGGCACTGACCGACAAAATGCCAGCCAACAAACGCATACGACGCGGTGCGATCATACGCGTGATGCAGGAAGGCTCGGGCTGGTCCATCATTCAACTGCCTGAGGTTGAGTCGGCTTTTGTATCCATCAGCTCTGAAGATGGTCGCATCAAGTCGCTGGTCGGTGGCTTTGATTTCAGCCGTACAAAATTCAATCATGCGACCCAAGCTTGGCGCCAGCCCGGTTCGACCTTCAAGCCATTCATCTATTCGGCATCGCTGGAAAAAGGTCTGTCCCCGGCCACCATGATCAATGACGCACCCATCGTATTCGATGCCGGCAAAACCGGTTCGCAAGCTTGGGAGCCCAAGAACGCTGATGGCAAATATGACGGCCCATTATCCATGCGCAAAGGCCTCACGCGCTCCAAAAACATGGTGTCGATTCGAATCCTGGATCGGATCGGTGTCAATTACGCACAAGAATACGTGACCCGCTTTGGGTTTGATCGCGATAAAAATCCACCGTATCTGACCATGGCTCTCGGTGCCGGGGCGGTTACGCCGCTGCAAATGGCTGGTGCTTATGCGGTGTTTGCCAATGGTGGCTACAAAATTAATCCCTATCTGATATCCAAGATTACCGATAACAGTGGCCGTACGCTGTTTCAGGTCACCCCCGAGCGAGCTGGCGATGAAAACCTGCGGGTCATCGATGCACGTAACGCTTACCTGATCGACAGCATGCTTAAAGATGTGGTTAAACACGGCACTGCCATGCGCGCCTTGGCACTGAAGCGTCCCGATATCGCCGGCAAGACAGGTACCACGAATGATTCCATTGACGCCTGGTTTGCAGGCTATCACCCAAAACTGGTCGGGGTAGCATGGATCGGTTTTGACAAACCAAAAAATCTCGGTAGCCGCGAAACGGGGGGCGGTCTGGCCCTTCCGATCTGGATCAGCTATATGCAAAAAGCGCTGAAAGGATTATCCGTACAGGAACGCGCGATGCCTGATGGTGTTACCACCTACGCTGGCGACTACGTGTACACCGAATTTGCTGATGGTAGCGGGGTAAACTCGATTGGGCTTGCGCCTTCGGGTGACGGCGATGGATCGACCGAGAAAAAAGAGGATGAGCCTCAGAGCGAGATCTTCTAGGGAAGTGCTGATTAAATTCAATCCGAAACTTTTTCATCTGAATTAATTACGGCAAACCCTTGATCTTGCAGCGCCCCGCGTCGCACAGCTACGCTGGCTCGCTATTAAATGGGGATTTATTCAGCGTCTCCCTGGCTGCCCGGAGCAAACAGCGTTTTGTCCTACGCCAGCCCGATGATATCGGCCGCCGTGAATCGTGGATTCATGCAGCGTCTGTCCGATCTTGCTTCACATGGAGTATCGCGCCAGCCTGAGCACTGGCCAATCGGGAGAGCGCAGCAAAGAGTTCTGATCCATCCCGGGTATCTTTCCAGCGCTGGTCTTCGGCCATGCGGTAATGAAATCCACCCGCTCGAGCAGCGACCCAGATTTCCTGCATGGCCGCTTGCGTATTGACGATGATTTTCGAGCCCTGATCGATCAATTCGATTTCCAGTACATTGCCGCTGCGGCTGCATTCCAGATCGACATCCGCCGCATCGCCGGCGCGCTCCATACCGATTTCAATCGCATCCAGCACGGCCTCGGCAGCTGCCAGGAACTCAGATTCGCTCATGCTAAACTCCGGTAGATTTTTTAACAGGCCGCTGTCGGAATGAAAGGCGGTCTTCAAGTCAATTTTGAACATCATGCTCAGATTCGGCATCATTTTAGCGGCGATCGCATTATTCGGCCTGAGCGCTTGCGGACAGACCGGCCCGCTCTACCTGCCCGATCGTCCCGCACCCAGCACCAAGACCGACACTGAGTTTGATGCTCAGCCTGCCAAACCCGACACCACCCGCAAGCCCTGAACACCGTGAATACACCGCATTTCCATTACCGTGATGGTGAACTTTTTGCCGAAGGTGTCGCGCTGAGCGCCATAGCGAAAGCCTTTGGCACACCGAGCTATGTCTATTCACGCGCGAGCCTGACTGAAAATTTCCTCGCCTATGACCAAGCCTGCCGCGCGCATGGCCGTGGCGAAGGATCGGCACTGATCTGCTATGCCGTCAAATCCAATGCCAATATTGCGGTACTTAACCTGCTCTCGAAACTGGGCTCGGGTTTTGACATCGTCTCGGGGGGCGAACTGCAACGCGTGATCGCGGCGGGCGGCAATCCGCAGAAGGTCATTTTTTCCGGCGTGGGCAAGACACGCGACGAGATGCAACTGGCACTGTCGCATGACATCCTGTGCTTCAACGTTGAATCGATACCGGAGCTGCATCGTCTGAATGAAGTCGCATCCAGTATGGGGAAACGCGCGCGCGTATCGCTGCGCGTGAATCCGGATGTCGATGCGAAGACCCATCCGTATATCTCTACCGGCCTCAAGGACAACAAGTTCGGCATTGCTTTTGAGGATGCGCTGCCCACTTATCGGGTTGCGGCCAGCCTGCCCAGTCTTGAAGTCACGGGCATTGACTGCCATATCGGTTCGCAGCTGCTTGATGACGCACCGCTGCTGGAAGCACTGGACAAAATCATTGAGCTCGTCGATCAGCTCGCCTCAGAGGGCATCGCGCTGCATCATCTGGATATCGGTGGTGGTATCGGCATCTGCTACGACCAGGAAAAGCCGGTGGCCGTCGGAGATTATCTGGCTCGGCTGTTCGCGCGCATTGATCGCTGGCGCGCCGATAAATACGACAACAAGCCATTGACCATCATGTTCGAGCCGGGTCGATCCATCGTCGGTAACGCCGGCGTGCTGCTGACTGAAGTCCACTACCTGAAGCACGGCAGCACCAAGAACTTCGCTGTCGTCGATGCTGCGATGAATGACTTGATGCGTCCGGCAATGTACGAAGCCTGGCACGGCGTTCAGGTGGTCAAACCGCAGTCCCATGCATCGCACATTTATGATGTGGTCGGGCCCGTGTGTGAATCCGGTGACTGGCTCGCTCGCGAGCGAGCGCTGGCCATCGCACCCGGTGATTTGCTCGCGATCATGTCAGCAGGCGCCTATGGCATGACCATGGCTTCCAACTACAACACGCGTGGTCGTGCAGCTGAAATACTGGTGGATGGCGATCAGTTCAGTCTGATCCGCCGGAGGGAAACCGCCGCTGAGCTCTTCGCACTCGAATCCATTCCAAAGTGACTGTTTTATCCGCGACGCAGAGTATCCCGACGTAACCAGATCAATCGCAGCGCCAACAACACAGCGATCACCGCACCCATCACCAGCGGTTCGGCAAAATTGTTTTTTCCTGCTCGCATCCACCAGAAATGCAGCAGCGCCAATACCGCAATCAGATAAATCAGGCGATGCAGCACGGACCAGCGCCTGCCCAGTTTCCTGAGCATGAAGTCATTACTGGTCAGCGCCAGTGGCACCAATAACAGGAAGGCCGAGAAACCCATCGCAATGAAGGGGCGCTTGAGTACATCGCGCATCATCTCGGCAAGATCAAAAAAATGATCGAACCAAATAAAGGTCAGAAAATGCAGGCTGGCATAAAAGAAGGTGAACAAGCCCAGCATGCGACGAAAGCGAATGAGCTCATTGATGCCTGTGAAGCGGCGTAGCGGTGTCACGGCGAGTGTCAGACAAAGAAAATACAACGTCCAGTCACCCGTGGCGCGGGTAATGAATTCAATCGGGTTGGCGGTGAGCCTGTCTTGCACACCCAAGGCAATCAGACGCAGCAAAGGCAGCAGCGAGAGCGCAAACACCATCCACTTTGCCCAGAGCAGCGGTCGGGGACCAAAGCGCATGATGACGCTCAGTAGAATTTTTTGAGGTCCATACCTGAGTACAGCGAGGCCACTTCCGGGTAGCCATTGAACATCAGGGTCTTGCGCTTGCGCGTGAGGAAGCCATCTTCACCAATACGGCGCTCCGTGGCCTGCGACCACCGGGGATGACTGACTTCCGGGTTCACGTTGGAATAGAAACCATATTCGTCAGGCGCGACGCTGTTCCATGCTGTTTTGGGCTGAGTTTCGGTAAAGCGAATGCGCACAATCGATTTTGCCGACTTGAATCCGTATTTCCAGGGCACGATGATGCGAACCGGTGCCCCATTCTGATTCGGCAGTACTTGCCCATACATGCCCAGACTGAGCAGTGTGAGCGGATGCATGGCCTCATCGAGACGAAGACCTTCGACATAAGGCCAGGACAAAACCCGACTGCCCAAGCCCGGCATTTGCGCCGGATCGGCCAGCGTGGTGAACTCGACGTATTTCGCATTACCCGTCGGTTCGACTTTGCGTATCAACTCCGCCAGCGAATAACCGGCCCAGGGAATGACCATAGACCAGCCTTCGACACAACGCAGACGATAAAGACGTTCCTCAATGGGCGCGAGTTTCAGCAGGCTGTCGATATCGAGCGTAAGCGGCTTTTTGACTTCACCATCGATGCGCACGGTCCAGGGTTTTGTTTTCAGCGATCCGGCGCGCACCATGGGGTCGCCCTTGTCCAGCCCGAATTCATAGAAGTTGTTGTAACTGGTCGCATCTGCGATGGCCGTCGCTTTATCCGCTGCGGTATAGGCTGGATTGATGCGCGCAGGTAAACGTGCACGCGATGCTGCCTCATTGGCCATGGCGGCGTCGACCAAGGCGCTTGCTGACAATCCGCCCGCAGCCAGTTGCGCCAGAAAATGGCGGCGTGACTGGAAATGCTCTCGTGAGGTGATTTCGGAGGGCAGTGGGTCGGTTGAACGGGGAAGTTTGATCAGCATGCTTGCTCCGTGATGCTGTGCGGGTGAGACATCAACGAGCATAGGCTGTCTGAAGACAGCCTATGCTTCGGCTGTTTACAACTCGCCGTAAGAATGCAAGCCGGACAGGAACATGTTCACGCCCAAAAAAGCAAAGCTTGTGACGAGCAGCCCGCCGATCGCCCACCATGCAGCGACCTGTCCACGCAAGCCTTTCATCAGGCGCATGTGCAACCATGCGGCGTAATTGAGCCAGACAATCAGTGCCCAGGTTTCCTTGGGATCCCATGACCAGTAACCACCCCAGGCTTCGGCTGCCCAGAGCGCGCCGAGAATCGTGGCAATGGTGAAGAAAGCAAACCCAACGGCAATTGCCTTGTACATGATGTCGTCGAGTACCTCGAGCGAGGGCAGACGATCCGCCAGTATGGATTTGGATTTCAGCAAATAGGCCACACCCACCATGGCCGCCAGCGCGAACGTGCCGTAGCCGATGAAGTTGGCGGGCACGTGAATCTTCATCCACCAGCTTTGCAGTGCGGGTACCAGCGGCTGAATTTCATGGGCATCCCGGCTGGTCATGTACCAGAGCAGAAATCCGACAGCCGCCGAGATCACCAGCAGGATGAAGGCACTCACCTGACGAGTTTCGTATTTTTCTTCGTAGAAGACGGTGAACAACGCGGTGATCAGGCAAAACAATACGAACACTTCATAGAGATTCGATACCGGAATATGACCAATATCTGCGCCCAGCAGGTACGACTCATACCAGCGCACCATCAGGCCGATGAAACCCATCAATATCGCTGCCCAGCACAGGCGACTTCCGACGGCACCGCCAAAATCCGAACGAGAGAGCAAACCACCCCAGTGAAACACGGTAGACAAGCCAAACAAAAAACTCATCCACAAAATAGCGGACTGGCTCGATAGCAGGTATTTGAGGAAAAACCGAGACTGCGCCATCTCCAGATTGCCGGCATACAGGGAAATGGCCCACAGGGACAATCCAAAGATCAGCAGCATCAGCACACGCGAGGATTTCCAGTACCAGCCCAATCCGGCAAACACGGGCACTGCCGCCAGCAGGATGGCTTTTTCATAGATATCCATGAAATCGCCGTAGCGGTTGAACGCAAACAGCGCACCGGCAGCGAGTACCAGCGCAAAAATCCAATCAAACAAACTGGCACTTTTGAATATGCCGGGATTTTCAGTGTAAGTTTGGTTTTCAGTGAGTTCCATCATTTTTCTCCGTGTACTGCGGCGAGTCCGGCAAGTATAGTTCAGCCCCGACGGGCCTGCGCGCCCTGATGCTCGCCGGGGTTATTGCGGACTCATTGAGGATTCAGTCGCGCCTTGAGTCGTTCGAATTCCTTGTCAAAGTCCAGACTGCGTCGCTGTGAACTCATGGCCATCAGCGCATGTGTCCCACCACCCTCCTGGGGACGAATCCAGATCCACAGCCGGCGCTCGCGCACATAGAGCATCGCGAAAACACCCAGGACTAGCAGTAAACATCCCAGATAAACCACATTTTTTCCGGGTGATTTAGTCACCTGCAGCACGGAAGCTTTCACCTGCTCAAATCCCTGGAGCTGCAGAAACACTGGCGCGCCATAGAAAAAGGCATCGGCCAGCGCATTGGTCGCGACCTGCAGGAAGCGCGCGTGCTTTTCATCTGCCGTCACCGGGGACAATCCGTCTTTTTCACGCGCGACCTGCCAGAGCTCCCACAGGCTGCCATTGAGAATCTTCATGAAGGCATCCGCAGCTTTTTCTTGCTGCTCCTCGGGCAGGGTGCCGATGAAGCGCGCTATCGCAATATAGCCAGAGGATTCCCGATCACCAGCGAAGATACTCATCGCGCGCAATGATGATGCCTTGAGTTGATCCCGCAAGGGTTTGTTGTCCGTGGAGGTGAGGGGCATTTTTTGCGCATAGCGAACCGCTGCCTTTTCGCGCAAAGCGCTATTACTGATGGCTGCACGCAAGCGCATCCATTCGTTGACCGTACCCTTGTCGTCAGCAGGAATACGCAGATAGCGGAAACCTTCGTTGGGCGATTCGCGCAAGCCAGCCAGGAAAACCTCACTGCCATCCAGCTTCACCGGCAACATGTAGTTATTGAATTCGCGCGCCTGTCCTGTCTTGTCACGAAGCTTGTACTGAACACTGGGACCGACGTTTTTCAGTTCTTTGGTTTTTTTGGTGTTGGCTGCAGAGCCGAGTCTTTCGTCCAGCGTGGCGCTGAATTTTTCGTTGAAGCTCTTGGCCTGATTGACGGCTCTGACATCCTGCCCGTTGACACTGGTGTTTTCCACGTTGAATGGCCTGAATCCCGACCATTCAATGGTGTACTCGGCGCCGCTACTACTGGCGAGCGGCGTCGATTTGCCTACCTCACCCTCAAGCTCGAACGAACTGCTACCGGGCCCATTCATGGGGTAACCCACCAGCTTCAGACGACTTCCGCCATCTTCAAAGCTCGACTGATAAACCGCCAAGCCCTTGTAAATCAGCGGCTCGTTGACCTTGATTGTCGCTGGAAAGCTTTTGCCAGTTTCATGATCGGTCACGATAACGTTGCTGGCGAACAGCTTGGGCATGCCTGTCGAATAAAAATCCACCACGAATTTTTCAAGCTGCAGGGTAAAGGGCAGTTCCTGAATCATCACCCCCTCGCCAACGGGTATGATCGCCGTCTTGCTGGCAGAGCCTTCGGGAATGAAGGTATTGCCACGGAAGGTCAGATTGCCCAGACCCAGACGATGACGCTCGGGAATTTCAGCGATGATGCCATTGCCGATAAAGGCTTCTTTATCGAACAGCCATTGCTGCGCACGAATAGGCAGGCTGGAGTCAAGCAAACCGCCGACACAGATGATCACAATAGCCGAGTGCGCAAAGATGTATCCCAGCTTGTTGGCCGCACCTTGCTTGGCGGTCAGCAGTGTTGCCTCGCCTTTCTGCACCAGCTTCACCTGATAGCCATCGGATGCAACAAGTCGGGCCGCTTGCGCAGCAAACTGCTCGCCACTCTGCTGCGCGGACCACTCGGCATGATGATGAAAATTGCGCAAGGACTGTTCGCGCACACTCTCGCGCCAGCTTTTCATATCCTTGAGCATTTTTGGCGCATTACGTGCGATACACAAAGAGGTGGATGTCACCAGAAAAGCCATGATCAGCAAGAACCACCATGCCGAATACACTGAGTAGATGGAGAAATGCTCAAAAATCTCGAACCAGAAGGGACCGAACTGATTCACATAGTTCGGCATGGGTTCATTTTGCGTGACCACCGTGCCCACGATGGACGCGATCGATATGACCGTCAACAGACTGATCGCAAACCGCATGGAAGACAAGAGCTCGACGGCGTCGGATAGCCATCGGCGGCGGGTTTGCAGAACGATTCCCTCGGTGCTCGTAGTCATGAGTGTGATGCGCTTTGTCTCGGGTGGTCGCTGGTAGCCATATCGGCTTGGCGCAGCGTTTGGTTATGCCGCCATTTTATGCCTGCAAAGCCAACTCACCGTCCATATCCGGAGCCCTTGTAGGTGTTTATCGTTCAGGGCCAGAAAACGTACCGCAAAAAACAAAAGGGGCGACTTCTCAGCCACCCCCTCGCGGCCGCATGTCGGCCTGGTTTGCCCGCGCTCTGCTTACTTCAGACCAGCAATATAGTCAGCCACGGCTTTCATCTCTTCGTCGGAGAGCCGCTTGCCTATCGCAGTCATCTGCGCGCTATTGGTACGCGCGCCGGTGCGGAAATTGGTCAGCTGGGCAACGGTGTAATCCTGATGCTGACCGGCGACGCGGGCAAACTGTGCCGGAATACCGGCGCCGTTCGGGCTATGACATCCTGCACAGGCTGGCACATTCTTTTCAGCGATGCCGGCACGATAGATTTTTTTGCCGAGCTCGACTGTATCTTTGTTGCGGGCCGCGCCGGGCGCAGGTTTCTGTTGATCCAAATAGGCAGCGAGGTTGCGGATGTCATTGTCATCCAGCGCCTTGGCGATCCCGGTCATGATGGCGTTGTTGCGGTTTGGGCCTTGAAAGTCATAGAGCTGCTTCTTGAGGTAGGCAGCATGCTGACCGGCCAGCTTTGGGTTTTGCGTAATCGTCGAATTACCTGCGGCGCCATGGCATGCAACGCAAGCGAGAACGCCACGTGATGCGTCACCGTTGGTATAGAGATTGCCGCCCTTGACAGGGTCTGACTCGACAGCAGGTTTCGCATCATTGGCGTGAGTCAAAGAGGCAGAGACCAACAGAACGAGGGATGCGAACTTCACAAACAGGGACGTGGCAGGTTTCATTCAATTATCCGGGGCTTTGGATTGATTTTGCTTGGCGCTTGCGGCTTCTGCAGACTGGCATCGGTGTAGTACAAAGCCAAACCGAATTCAGTATGTTTGAAGCTCAATTTCGAGCCCGTGATTGTACTACAATGGCCGTCCTTCCTTTGTACGCGCCTCTGCTGCACGCAGCCTCATGTCTCTTCTCTGGCAAGCCCGCTTTTTCACGACGGTTAATCGCTTACCGGATTTGCCAAAATATAAAGTTCCCGAGATTGCCTTCGCCGGTCGCTCGAACGCAGGCAAATCGACCGCGATTAATGTCCTGTGCAACCAGAAAAAGCTGGCTTTTGCGTCTCGCACCCCGGGCCGGACCCAGCACATCAATTTTTTTTCCCTCGGTGGCGCTCATGTGGGCCAGCACCGCAAGGATCCCACCCGCGTTGAGGAGATTCGCGCCTTTCTGGTTGATCTTCCGGGCTACGGCTACGCAGAGGTGTCAGGATCGGCAAAAGACCACTGGCAGCTGCTTTTGGGGCGCTACGTCCAAGAGCGCGATCAGCTCGCGGCGCTGGTACTGATCATGGACGCGAGACGTCCGTTCACTGAACTTGATACGGAGATGCTGGAGTGGTTCGCCGCCACCGGCAAGCCAGTACATTGCATTTTAAGCAAGGCAGACAAGCTCAACCGTAGTGAAGCCGCCGATGCGCTGCGCTTGGGACACTCCGTACTGTCAAGTTATGTTGACGAACAAGGTCGTCCTCTGCCATTCTCTGTGCAATTGTTTTCTGCGCTCAAGCGCAGCGGACTCGAGGAAGCAGACCAAAAAATTCTCGAACTGCTGGGTATCAGCGGGGACATCGAGCAGCCCGCGTGACATAAAAAAACCCCGGAGAAAGGGGAAGTCTCCAGGGCCGAACGCTGTACCGCCTTGAGGCAGCACAACCCCGCTCAGGGAGGAGAAGCGGGAGGTGAGCAAATCACCTGCTTGTCTGAGACTCGCAGGCGCCGAAAGTTTCATCAAGCTCCCGCTCAAGACCCGCCCTGAGCCTTAAGAACCAGAAATCTCTTTTCTATTCGCCATCATGTCCGATCATTCTTCCGCCCAGTTTCCAGCCATTCGCATGCGGCGCATGCGCAAAGATGCGTTTTCTCGTGCGCTCATGCGCGAAAACACGGTTACCCCGGCGGACCTGATCTACCCGGTCTTTATCCTGGATGGACAAAACCGACGCGAAGCCGTGCCTTCCATGCCTGGCGTTGAGAGGCTGTCGGTCGACTTGCTGATGCCCGTTGCCGAAGAGTGCGTTGCTTTGGGCATTCCGGTGCTGGCACTGTTCCCTGTCATTGATCCGGCATTGAAAACACCGGACGGCATGGAAGCCACCAACCCCAAAGGCCTGGTGCCGCGCGCTGTCAGAGAAATCAAGCAGCGCTTCCCGGAACTGGGCGTGCTAACCGATGTCGCGCTTGATCCTTTCACCAGCCACGGGCAAGACGGTGTGCTTGATGAGGAGGGCTATGTGCTCAATGACGAGACGAGCTCGATTCTGATACGGCAGGCTTTGGTACAGGCAGAAGCCGGCGTGGATATCGTTGCGCCGTCCGACATGATGGATGGTCGAATCGGTGCGATCCGGCATGCGCTGGAAGACGCGAAATACATACACACGCGCATCATGGCGTATTCCGCCAAATATGCATCAGCCTTCTACGGCCCCTTCAGAGATGCCGTGGGTTCTGCAGCCAATCTTGGCAAAGGCAGCAAGGCCACCTACCAGATGGATCCTGCCAATTCAAACGAAGCCCTGCGTGAGGTTGCTCTTGACCTCGCCGAGGGCGCCGACATGGTCATGGTCAAACCCGGCATGCCGTATCTGGATATTGTGCGTCGGGTCAAAGATGAATTCAAAGTACCTACCTTCGCCTATCAGGTCAGCGGCGAATACGCGATGATCAAG
This sequence comes from Oxalobacteraceae bacterium, assembly GCA_027490465.1. Taxonomy (GTDB): domain Bacteria; phylum Pseudomonadota; class Gammaproteobacteria; order Burkholderiales; family Burkholderiaceae_D; genus Pernthalerella. The sequence continues at coordinate 10,582 of JAIXXZ010000074.1, read as the reverse complement.
GCAGCAGCACAAAATGGCTGGATCGATCACGACAAGACCATGATGGAAGCGATGCTCTCCTTCAAGCGCGCAGGTGCGGATGGCGTGCTGACCTACTTTGCGAGAGAAGTTGCGAGAAAGCTGCGGGCAAGTGCGGAGTAAATAGCTTCATGAACTGATTAAAAACAGACTCCTATTTTTCACTGTCACTGAACCGCGAAGCACTGCTACATACCCGCAGAGCGCGTTTGAACAGCAAGGCTGTTTCGTCAGCGTGATGTCAATCTATCCAAAGATTGGATGAATACTTCCGGCGTCTGAAAGCCGATCACCCGAAATGAGCGCAGCTCTGCGCCATCTTTATCGAAGAAAATGATACCGGGCGGACCAAAAAGTCCGAAGCGTTTCAAAAGCGCTTTATCGTCGGCGTTATTGGCCGTGACATCCACCTGCAACAGCAAGATATCCTGCATCTTTTCACTCACCGCCTGATCGGTGAAGGTCAGTTTTTCCATCTCCAGACAAGCCACACACCAATCCGCATAGAAGTCCAGCATCACGGGGCGCCCGCGCGCCGCTGCAATCGTTTGGTCTAGCTCAGCGATCGAATGAATACGTTTGAAAGCGATCTTCTTGTGCGCTTCGCCCGTCAGATGTGCCAGGGGTGCCCACGCATCGCGACCGCCGGTGGCAAGACCTGCCAGCTGCACCGCGCCCAACAACACGAAGACCATACCCATGGCGCGACCCCGAAGACCCAGTTGGCGTGACATCAGGAGGAAACCACCATAGGCCACACCCAGCAATCCCCAACCCAGCATCAGTGCCCAGTCAGGCAGCAGTGAAGCGACCATCCACAAGGCCAGCGCCAGCATCAGCACACCGAACAAGGGCTTGACCGCCATCATCCATCGCCCTGCTTTGGGTACCAGCGCCCCCGCGGATAAACCCAAAAGAAGCAGCGGCACGCTCATGCCCACCGCCATCGCAAACAAGGCACTACCGCCAATCACGACATCACGCGTCTGGCTGATATACACCAGCACGCCGGCCAGCGGTGCTGCCACACAAGGGCCGACAATCAGCGCCGACAGCATGCCCATCACAAACACACCGGCGAGCTTGCCTGCTCTTTGCTGCTCGGACCAGCGGGTGAGCTTGAGCTGCACCGAAGATGGCACCTGCAACTGATAAATATCGAACATGGAAAGCGACAAGACCGCCATGAAAATCGCGAAAGTGATCAGTACAGGCGGGCTCTGAAGGTTTGCCGACAGACCTTCACCAATGAGTCCGGCCGCGATGCCCAGTGCGGTGTACACCAGCGCCATACCCATCGCATAGGCGAGAGAAAGCACAAAGCCCCGACTGCGACTGGTGCGCTCGCCTTCACCCACGATGATGAATGAGAGTATGGGGACCATCGGAAGGACGCACGGCGTCAACGACAGACCCAGACCCAGCAGCAGAAAGAGCGGCAGGATCAAGAGAAGGTTGCCGCTGGCCAGCGATGCTTCAATGCGACCCATTTCGGTTTCTGCCGTCGGTTCTACGGCCGCAGGCACTGATTCAGCCACTTGAGACGAGTGAGCACCTGCTGGCGAGAGTTTGACGACTGACTCCATCGGCGCGTAACACAGGCCACGATCAGAACAACCCTGGCTACTGACGCTCAGAGTAAATGCGCCATCGGCTTTGACGGGTAAACGAATCAGAACTTGCTGTCGGTAAGTTTCGACGGTTTTATTGAAGGTCTCATCGAATTTCATTTTCCCTGCCGGGATGACTGGCGCTCCAAGCTGCGCGCCATCGGCCTTGAAAGCAAAACGCTCACGGTACAGATAATAATCATCGGCGACATCGAAACGCACCTCAATCACCGACGCATCAGTCATCGTCGCGCTGAAACGAAACGCTTGTTCAGGCGGCAGAAACTGATCCTCGGCCATGACCGGAGGCAGCCATAGCAAAGTGAGGAGCAAGAGAAGCGAATTGAACAACCTAGGCATGGTGATCGGGCGTGGTTTCAGCGATGATCCACTGGAGATAGGAGGGAAAACCTGCCACCACCGGCAAAGCAATAATTTCCGGCAGCTCATAGGGGTGCGCGGCGCGTATGGCTGCTTCCAGCGCAGCATAGTGACGTTGTGTGGTTTTGATAGTCAGGGTGACTTCGTTCGCGCTTTCGATTTTGCCCTGCCATCGATACACCGACTGTACACCTGGAGTAAAGCTTGCACAGGCAGCGAGTCTGGCTTCAACCAAAGCGCCCGCAAGCGCTTCGGCAGTCGCTGCATCCGGCAAGTGGGTCATGACAATGATGACTTGCTCCATGAGATCGATCTCGGGTTTATTTCAATAACCGACGTCGCGTAAGCACGGTGGCGAGGTAAAAACCGGCCACACAGTACCCCACCAGGAGCAATAAAGACGGTAGCACCTGATCGGGCATTTGGCCCAGCAGCAATGGTCGCACAAGATGAACGGCGGCGCTCAGCGGCAGGTAGCCTGCAATGACCTGCAACCATCCGGGTAGTTGGGTCACAGGGTAGTAGACCCCCGAGAGGAAAATCATCGGTGTGAGCACGAGTGTGAAGTAGTAAGTAAAAAAATCATAGCCTTTGGCAAGCGCGTTGATCGCCAGCGCGATTGACGCGAAGGTGACACCCACCAGAAAAAGAAGCGGTGGTACCAACAATGCACCCGGATACCAACCGATACCCAAGGCAAGCAGCACCAAAAGAATGGCAATGCCGGAGATCAGTGATTTGCTTGCTGCCCAGAGCATTTCAGCGAGCACAATGTCATCGAGATCCAGCGGCGTATTGAGCAAGGCATCCCAGGTTTTTTGTACATGCATGCGGGAGAAAGCGGAGTAGAGCGCCTCAAACGTGGTGGCCATCATCACGGACATGCAAATGGCGCCGCTGGCAAGGTATGCGATGTACGGCACGCCATCGATACTCTGCAGCATGCTACCGAGCCCATAGCCAAACGCTACCAAGGTTATTAATGGTTCGGCGATGTTGCCGACAACGCTGGTGAATGCGAGCTTGCGCCACACAAGAAAATTGCGCTGCCACACTGGCACAAAGCGCAGACTGAATCGGGGTACCTGATAATAAATAGATGCCATGGTCAGATCCTCAGTCGCGCATGTCACGGCCGGTTAATTTGAGAAACAGATCTTCGAGATTCGCAGGTCGGTGAAGATAGCGCAGGCCTTCGGTTCCGGCGAGGTTTTGTAAAAGCGATTCAGGATGATCGGTATAGCAAAATGCAGTTTCGCCACTGAATTCGATTCGATCAGCAAGGTGAGATGCGCTCCCGGCCCACTGGCTCGCGTTATCGCCATAGACCTCGACGACTTGTGACTCAATATGCTTTGCGATCAGCGCCTGCGGTGATCCTTCGGCGATTAGCCGGCCGTGATCAATAACAGCCAAACGATCGCAAAGCCGCTCGGCCTCATCCATAAAATGTGTTGTCAGCAGCAGTGACTTGCCCTCGGCGAGCAAGGCTTTCAGGCGCTCCCAGATCAAGTGTCGCGCTTGCGGATCAAGACCTGTCGTGGGTTCATCCATGAAGATAAGGTCAGGATCGTTAACGAGCGCGCGCGCCAGCGTTAAGCGCCGCTTCATGCCACCGGAGAGTTCGCCTATGCGAGCATGTCTCTTCGCTGTGAGACTAGAGAAGTCCAGCAGCCAGCCAATGCGTGCACGCACCTGTGCGCGACTCATGCCGAAGTAACGCCCGTAAACGTAGATGTTTTCCTCGACGGTGAAATCGGGATCGAGACTGTCCATCTGGGGCACGACGCCAATACGCAAGCGCGCCAGACGAGCATCAGCAGGTACCTCGTGCCCGACGAGCTGAATGCTGCCCCGATCTGGTACGGTCAACCCCAGACAGAGCCGCAGTGTGGTTGTTTTCCCAGCGCCATTCGGCCCCAGTAGACCAAAGCATTCTCCCCGTTCGAGTGAGAAAGAGATGCCATCGACCACCGTGTGGCGGGCATCTCCATCGCCATACGACTTGTAGAGATCTTTGACGGTGAGAATAGTCATTCAGTTATAAGGACGAATCTGCCTTTGAATACACTGGAAAAGCAAAAGCCAGGCTTACCCTGGCTTTTGTTTATTGAGTCACACGATGGGCTTACTCGCCGCTATTGTCCTCGACGGCGGTCGTGTGATCCGGGCGATCTACCAGTTCCACAAAAGCCATCGGCGCGTTATCGCCCTGACGGAAACCCATTTTCAGGATACGGAGATAACCGCCATTGCGGGTCGCATAACGTGGGCCGAGTTCTGCAAACAGCTTGACCACCATCTCGCGATCACGCAAACGATTGAACGCAAGGCGCTTGTTGGCCAAGGTGTCTGTTTTACCAAGAGTCAAAATAGGCTCCACAACGCGACGCAGCTCTTTTGCTTTAGGCAGCGTGGTCTTGATCGCTTCATGACGAAGCAGAGAGACCGTCATGTTGCGCAGCATGGCGAGACGATGTGACGAGGTGCGGTTGAGTTTACGAAGTCCGTGACGGTGACGCATGATCTTTCCTTTACAGTTTTATATATCCAGCTCTTCTATCGCCGACCGTGAGGCCGGCGCGGGCCGGTGCATGTTGAATAAATTACTTGTCAAAGCCGACAGGCGGCCAATTTTCCAGCTTCATACCCAGAGTCAAGCCGCGTGAGGCCAAGACTTCCTTGATCTCGTTGAGCGATTTACGGCCCAGATTTGGTGTTTTCAGAAGCTCGTTCTCGCTACGCTGGATCAGATCGCCAATGTAGTAAATGTTCTCTGCCTTGAGGCAGTTCGCAGAACGAACGGTGAGCTCCAGATCGTCGACAGGACGCAACAGGATAGGATCGACCGTCGGAGCGCGCGATGGTGCTTCGGCAGCGGTTTCCGTTCCTTCGAGTGCGGCAAACACATTGAGCTGGTCGACCAGCACACGGGCGGATTGACGGATCGCTTCCTCTGGTGTGATCACACCATTGGTTTCGATGTTCATGACCAATTTGTCAAGATCGGTACGCTGCTCGACCCGTGCCGACTCCACTGCGTAGGACACGCGGCGAACTGGCGAGAACGAAGCATCAAGAATGATGCGGCCGATGGTTTTGTTCGCGTCTTCTGCAAGGCGTCGTACATTACCGGGCACATAGCCACGGCCTTTTTCGACTTTGACCTGCATGTCCAACTTACCGCCAGGGGTCAGATGGGCGATCACATGATTCGGATTGATCAGCTCGACATCATGCGGCAGGTCGATATCGGAAGCCAGAACAGCGCCTTCGCCTTCTTTTTTCAAAGTCAGCGTAACTTCATCGCGATTGTGAAGCTTGAACACCACGCCTTTGAGGTTCAGCAGGATGTCGACAACGTCTTCCTGCACGCCGTCGAGTGAGGAATACTCATGGACGACACCGGCAATAGTGACTTCCGTTGGCGCGTAGCCAACCATGGAAGACAGCAGCACGCGACGCAGCGCATTACCCAGCGTGTGACCGTAGCCACGCTCAAACGGCTCCATCACAACTTTGGCATGGCCAGGGCCCAAAGGCTCGACTTCGATAATGCGGGGTTTCAAGAGATTGTTTTGCATGAATGTCCTTTCAATACCCTCGGCTCATTACACCGATAAGGCTGATGGCATATCGAAAGGCACAGGTCGCATGGCGACCCATGCCGGGGAAAATTATCGGGAATACAGTTCGACGATCAGGGACTCGTTGACTTCCTGATTGAAGTCCGAACGGTCAGGCCAAGACTTGAGTGAGCCTTCCATTTTCTTCGCATCGACCGACACCCACATAGGGAAGCCAGACTGTTCAGCCAATGACAAGGCTTCAGCGATACGCACCTGTTTCTTCGCTTTTTCACGAATCGCCACAACGTCGCCGACCTTCACTTGGTAAGAAGGAATGTTGACGACATTGCCGTTGATGGTGATGGCTTTGTGCGATACGAGCTGACGGCCTTCGGCGCGGGTTGATGCAAAGCCCATGCGATAGACCACATTGTCCAGGCGAGCTTCGAGCAATTTCAGCAGCGTTTCACCGGTATTGCCTTTGCGGCGATCCGCTTCGGCAAAATAACGACGGAACTGGCGCTCAAGTACGCCGTACATGCGCTTGACCTTCTGCTTTTCACGGAGCTGATTGCCATAATCCGAGGTGCGGGCACCGGAGGTACGACCATGCTGACCTGGCTTGGAATCCAGCTTGCACTTGGAATCCAGGGAGCGACGGGCGCTCTTCAGGAAGAGGTCTGTGCCTTCACGGCGGGAGAGTTTTGCTTTAGGTCCAATATAACGTGCCACGATTTTTCCTTATCGTTTAACGCCCCAGATGGAATTCAATTTTCCACCAGGCGCAAGTCCGGTCTGCGTGCTACCGAACAGTGGTCTTCAGAACAAAACCCGCCAGTGACGGCGGGCTACCTTCGGGTACTACCAATACAACAATTAGATACGACGACGCTTGGGTGGACGGCAGCCATTATGCGGAACAGGCGTCACGTCTTGAATCTGGGTGATCTTGATACCCAAATTATTGAGCGCACGGACAGCCGACTCACGCCCTGGGCCTGGGCCCTTGATGCGCACTTCCAGATTCTTCACACCACATTCGACAGCCACTTTACCCGCCGCCTCAGCAGCAACCTGTGCCGCAAACGGCGTGGATTTCCGTGAGCCTTTGAAACCAGCGCCACCGGAAGTCGCCCAGGACAATGCATTGCCCTGACGATCGGTGATCGTGATGATGGTGTTGTTGAACGATGCGTGAATATGCGCAATGCCTTCAGCAACGTTCTTTTTGACTTTCTTGCGAACGCGCGCGGAAGCGGCGTTGTTCGGTGATTTTGCCATGGTGGTTTCCTTGAATCCGCTACAGGATTACTTCTTCAGCGCTTGCGCGGCTTTGCGCGGACCCTTGCGGGTACGTGCGTTGGTACGAGTGCGCTGTCCACGGCAGGGCAAACCTTTACGATGCCGCATACCGCGATAGCAACCGAGATCCATCAAACGCTTGATGTTCATCGACAATTCACGACGAAGATCACCTTCGACAATGAATTTACCGATTTCATCGCGCAGTTTCTCGAGTTCGTTGTCGTCGAGATCTTTGACTTTTTTATTGGTGGGTACACCTGTCATCGCGCAGATCAGCTCTGCGCGTGGACGGCCGATGCCATAGATCGCCGTCAGGCCGATCACGGTGTGCTGGTGGTTGGGGATGTTGACCCCTGCAATACGTGCCATTCGTTATTCCTCAGTCAATAACGTTAATTAACCCTGGCGCTGCTTGTGGCGCGGCTCGGTGCAAATGACGCGAACGACGCCCTTGCGCTTGATAATTTTGCAGTTGCGGCAAATCCGCTTTACTGATGCGAGCACTTTCATGGTAGCCCTCTTTCTTTCCGTCTTTTAAGTACGCCAATTATTTCGTGCGGAACACGATCCGCGCCCTGCTCAAATCATACGGCGTCAATTCCACCGTAACCTTGTCACCTGGAAGAATGCGGATGTAGTTCATTCGCATTTTTCCCGAAATATGTCCCAGAACCACATGCCCGTTTTCCAGCTTGACCCTGAAGGTCGCATTTGGGAGATTTTCCAGAATCTCGCCTTGCATCTGAATCACGTCATCTTTGGACATATAAAGTGCTTATTCCTCTCAATCAACGGGGCGCAATGCCGCCCTTGAAATTTGCCTTGCGCAGCAAGGATTCATACTGCTGCGACATCACATAATTTTGTACCTGCGCCATGAAATCCATGGTCACCACCACGATAATCAGCAGAGACGTACCACCAAAATAAAACGGTACATTCCAGCGCGCGATCAAAAACTCTGGCAACAAGCAGATCAACGTGATGTAAACAGCACCTGCAAGCGTCAGCCGGGTCAGGATGCGGTCGATGTAACGTGCCGTCTGCTCACCTGGCCGAATTCCCGGCACAAAGGCACCACTTTTCTTCAGGTTATCCGCCGTTTCTTTGCTGTTGAACACGAGCGCCGTGTAAAAAAAGCAAAAGAAAATAATCGCTGCGGCATACAACAAAGCATGAATCGGTTCGCCCGGCGCCATCGAGGCAGCCAAGTCCTTCAGGAAGCGAACGACTGCGCTATCCGTTTCTCCCGACGTAAACCAGCTCGTAATCGTCGCTGGAAACAAAATGATCGAAGAAGCGAAGATGGGTGGAATAACACCCGCCATATTCAGCTTGAGCGGCAAATGGCTGCTCTGGCTTCCGTAAATCTTGTTGCCGACCTGACGCTTCGCATAGTTGACCAGAATCTTGCGTTGACCTCGTTCGATGAAGACCACCAGATAAGTCACCAGTGCGACCACCACGCAGATCAAAATCGCCGTCAGCGCATTCATCGAGCCGGTGCGAACGAGTTCGAACAATCCACCCAACGCATTGGGCAAGCCAGCAGCGATGCCTGCAAAAATAATGATGGATATACCATTACCCAGGCCGCGTTCAGTAATTTGCTCGCCAAGCCACATCAGGAACATCGTACCCGTCACCAAGGTGACGACGGTGGTAAAACGGAATGCCAGACCTGGATCAATCACGAGGCCCGCCTGGGATTCAAGTGCAATCGCGATGCCCAGCGCCTGGAAAGTCGCCAATACCAGTGTGCCATAGCGCGTGTACTGCGTAATCTTGCGGCGACCGGACTCGCCCTCTTTCTTCAATGCCTCCAGCTGGGGCGAAACAACCGACAGCAGCTGCATGATGATCGATGCAGAAATGTACGGCATGATGCCGAGCGCAAAAATCGTAAACCGCGACAGGGCGCCACCCGAGAACATGTTGAACATGCCCAGAATGCCGCCACGGTTCTGGTTGAACAATGCAGCAAGCTGCACAGGGTCGATACCGGGCACAGGTATGTGCGCACCGATCCTGAACACCACCAGCGCGGCGAGCAAAAACCACAAGCGGCCCCAAGGGAATCCGCTTGCAGCGCTTTTCGCGAGTTTTGGTGAAGTTGCCACGTTGTTCCTGTCAGGCCTTGATTACTCGACCGAACCGCCAGCAGCTTCGATAGCTGCCTTGGCACCTTTGGTCGCGATTACGCCTTTCAGCGTAACCTTCTTCGACAACTCGCCTGCCTTGATCACACGCACTACGCGCGCAAGTTCAGAAACCAATCCCGCCTGCTTCAGTGCCAGGATATCGATGTCGGCGACTGGCAGTTTTGCCAGATCGGACAAACGAACCTCTGCCTTGAATGGTTTGGATTGCGACTTGAATCCACGCTTTGGCAGACGACGCTGCAGCGGCATCTGACCGCCCTCGAAGCCAACCTTGTGGAAGCCACCGGCGCGGGACTTTTGACCCTTGTGACCACGACCAGCGGTTTTGCCCAAACCGGATCCTATGCCGCGCCCTACACGACGTTTGGCGTGCTTGGCACCGGCTGCGGGTTGAATAGTGTTGAGTTCCATATATGCTCCGTTCGCAAGCGATGCTTACGACACCACTTTCACGAGATACGATACTTTGTTGATCATGCCGCGGACTGCTGGCGTGTCTTCGAGCTCCGAAACGGAATTCACACGGCGCAAGCCCAGTCCACGAACGGTGGCACGATGGGATTCGCGCGTTCCGATGAGACCCTTGACCAGTTTGACTTTGATTGTGTTTGCCATTTTGATCACCTTAGCCCAGGATTTCCTCGACCGTCTTGCCGCGCTTGGCAGCAATTTCGGATGGTGTGCTCATCTTCGCCAGGCCATTCAGCGTCGCACGAACCATGTTGTACGGATTGGTCGAGCCATTCGATTTCGCGACAACGTTCGTCACGCCCATGACTTCAAAGATTGCGCGCATCGGACCACCAGCGATCACACCCGTACCATCCTTTGCAGGAATCATCATCACAGATGACGCGCCGTGGCGACCATGGACCGTGTGATGCAGGGTGCCGTTTTTGAGCGATACCTTGATCATCTTGCGACGAGCTTCTTCCATCGCTTTCTGCACAGCCACCGGTACCTCTTTCGATTTACCCTTGCCCATGCCGATACGACCATCGCCATCACCGACCACTGCCAGCGCTGCAAAACCCATGATCCGGCCACCCTTTACCACTTTGGTGACGCGATTGACCGCGATCATTTTTTCGCGCATGCCATCGTCGGGCTTTTCGCTTTGCATTTTCTGTTGCATTTTTGCCATGATGACTAATCCTTAGAACTTCAGACCGGCTTCGCGAGCTGCTTCCGCAACTGCTTTGACCCGACCGTGATAGCGGAAACCGGCGCGATCGAATGCGACCTCAGCAATACCGGCCTTCAATGCCTTCTCTGCGACACGCTTGCCAACGAGCGCAGCTGCGGCTGTGTTACCACCCTTGCCTGACTGGCCAGCGAGCTCCTTGCGAACTTCCGCCTCGGCAGTCGATGCGCTGGCAAGAATTTTCGCGTCCGGGCTGATGATGGTCGCGTAGATATGCATGTTGGTGCGATGCACGGCAAGGCGATTTACCTTGAGCTCTGCGATCTTGGCACGCGTTTGGCGTGCACGGCGCAGGCGAGATGCTTTCTTGTCCATGGTCAACCCTTACTTCTT
>JAIXXZ010000041.1 GCA_027490465.1 Oxalobacteraceae bacterium | reverse complement strand
AGAGCCTGTGGGGATCGATGAAGCGGGCTTGTGTTTACGGTCAGCGCTTTACGACCCGCGAAGAAGCCAAAGCGGCCGTGATGAACTGGTTGGCGTTTTACAATGCAAAGCGATTGCACTCGCGGCTGGATTATGTCAGTCCGATGCAATTTGAGAAAAACTGGCTGGCAGAACAGGCAAGGCGTTCTGCTTAAACGCATCGGTTATGGGGTTCGTAATTCGAGGGCAAGGTCAGGCGACGCCAAGGAAAGCTCGAAAGCCACTGGATCCCCCCATGCAGGGCGCTCACTGGCTTGCAAGCCAGTGCCGTTGCGCGGGCAGACCGCCAGCGGTTTGAAACCCCCGCTTCACCCTGCGCCGGGATGACCGCAGTTGTTGAGGCGACTGTATTTATTTCCACCGTCATCACCTGCATGTGATGACCGCTGCGTGGGCGGGTCGCATGCGACCCGAATTCCCCATTCGCTCCCGGCGAAAGCCGGGATCCAGCGGCTTTGAATTTGAATCCAAAACTCTAGGCGCCTACCCCACCCGATAAAGCTTGACCATCTTAATAGCCTGCTCCTGCACCTGCACAATCTCGATCACACAATCCGCAATCTTCAGACTCACACTCGCCTCCGGAATATCCTGCAACTCCTCCAGCAGCAAGCCATTCAGCGTCTTGGGGCCATCCAATGGCAGATTCAGATTCAGGCGCTTGTTCACGTCACGCAGAGAGGTCGTGCCCTCTAGCAGACACTCGCCCTGCTTGTCCCAGCCAAACTGGTCAGCACGCGATGCGCTAGGGGTGGAGGTGGTGAACTCACCCACCATCTCTTCGATAATGTCATCCAGCGTCACCAGCCCCTGCACCTCGCCATACTCATCCACAATCACGCCCAGCCTTTCCTGGTTCTCCTGGAAATACTGCAGCTGGGTGAACAAATCTGTCTCCGGTGGAATGAAATACGGCGCAGTCAGCAGAGCACGGAAGTGATCGACCGTGAGCTCATCTTCCTGATTGAGTAGCGCCATCGCTTTACGTACATGCAGAATGCCGGCGATCTTGTTGACCTCGCCTTCATGTACCAGTAGCTTGTTGTGATAACAGGTCGTGAGTTGATGCTTGATTTCATCCACAGGCACAGAGAGATTCAAGGATTCAATCTGCGCGCGGGGTGTCATTACATCTTCGACCGTCACGCGTTCAAGATCGAACAGGTTGAGCAAAATACTCTTGTGCTTCACCGGAATGAAGTTACCCCCCTCCAGCACCATGGAGCGCAGCTCTTCTGGTGACAAACGCTGATCACGCATTTCACTACCGGTACGAATGCGCGTCAATTTCAGAATGCCGCGCACGAATAAATTCACAAACCAGATCACCGGCCGACCCATGAGGATCAGCGGTTTGATCACCATCGATGCCGGCAAGGCAATGCGCTCGGGATAGGTGGCGCCGATGACCTTAGGTGTGATCTCCGCAAACACAATCAGAAAAAACGCCACCACGGCAGTAGCGATGGTGAGTACCTCTTCATTATTGCCAAACGCCGCAATCGCAATCGACGTCACCAGCGCCGTAACTAGAGCATTAATGAGGGTATTCGCAATCAGGATTAGCGAGAGCATGCGATCCGTGTGCTCCAGCAGCCAGAGGGTAGTTTTAGCGAGCCGAGAACCACGCCGCGCCAGATGCTTGACCCGGTGGCGGTTGAGCGCCATCAGCGCGGTTTCGGAGATTGAGAAAAAAGCCGAGGTGCAGGTCAGGATGACCAGAGCGAGGAGTTGCACCCAAAGGGGTACGGTGTTCATGGGGGTCCGGGGGAGCGAATGTCAGGGGGGGAGTATAGCGTCTGCTATGTGATGGTGATCATTCTAAGGAAGATGTTGTGTTGGCAACTCTAACATTGCCGGAAGCCACCGGATAAACTTACACAAATCCAAAAGCGCCCAGGGCACTGTGCATGAGGAAGTACTGTCCTTCAGTGCATTTCAAAGAGGTAGCCAGACCATTGAGTATCGCGCCAACACCTTCTGGCGGGGGGGCGATGTAGTGAACGATTTCCTGAGAGCGCACCACTTCAACAACCAATACCGGCGATTGACGGAAACCCTGACCTTGCCCTCGAATCACGAATCTAATAAGAGATGCTTTCTATAAAAACGTCGAACCTGTTCTGCAAGTCAGTTTTTCTCAAATTGCATCGGAATGGCATAACCCTGCCGAGAGTGCAATCGTCTTGCAATGAACACGATTGATCCCTACAGGCTCTCGGTCGGCGCATTGTCCCAAAAGTCGCCCTTGCGACTCATCTAAGTCTTGATGCCACACGCTCTGAGCACGGATTAAATCAGATGCCCACAGCACTGGCTGCCACGATCCTAATGTACAGCCAATCCCGCCGCTAGTCGACGTCGAAACCACGCCATGCGCAACGCATCCACCACCAATTGCTGTGTCACGCGCGGCCAGCTGTACTTACCCTTGACCTGGGCGTGGATCGCCTTGATGTGGGCCAGAACGGCATCGTTACTGATCCGACCACCCAGCTTGCGCTGATTAACCGCTCGTCGTTGGGGATGCTGAAGGTGGCCGCTGGGGCTGACCTCCAGATGCTCACACAGCATCGATACAGGCCAGATGCCGCGTTGCCGATAGATGAAAGCGTACTTTAAGTGGATTGCGTCGCGGAGTACGCTGCGGCTTTTTTTTACAACATTGAGCTCAATCTTGGTCTTGGTCAGCTCTGCCCGCCATCGGGCCAACTCCATCTGCGTGAGCATCACCTGACTAGCGCCGGGCCTGCCCAGTCGCTCTTCGCGATGCGCTTTGAGCTAGTTATGCAAGGTCCCGGTTCGGAGACCCAAGATGGCTGCGGTGGCTGCTATGCCCTGTCCTGCACCAATCAATTTGACCTTAAGTTCCAGCGTGTACCGCGCCCGGTTTGTCTTTCCGATGATACCTCCTATGAACAAGATCACGTATCTCGTTATGGAATCCACTCTCCGGGGGCACGGTCAGACTTCATATTGGCCGATTTTTTACCCGTCCCGACCATAGACGCAAAGAACGGCCAAGTGCTCTCAGCCTCGAACTGTTGTATCCAAACATCACCCCAAGCCAATTCCCCCACAATCAACCGAGACCACCCTCGCTCCAAAAAACAACAAACCGCTCGCAGCTCTGACACCCGGCATCATCGGCCCGCGACATCAACCCGCGAGCTTTCATGTCCGTCACCCCTGCGTCACAACCACCCGCTTCTGCTTTGCCGCGCGTGCTGCTGCAGGCGAAACTGTTGACGGCGCAGCAGGTAGAAAGCATCACGCGCAGCAGCACCAGCGAAAAAATTCCTTTCATCGATGCCTTAATCAAGAGCGGCGCACTGCAGCCGGTAGCACTGGCGCAGTTTTGCTCGCAGACCTTTGGTCATCCGCTGTTTGATCTCACCGCACTCGACACTAACTCCCTGCCCGACAAAGTCATTGACGACCGCCTGATGCAAACCCAGCGCGTGGTGGTGCTGGCCAAGCGCAGCAACAAGGTGTGTGTCGCCATCGCCGATCCGACGCAAACGCAGGCGCTAGATCAGGTGAAGTTTCAGACCGGTTTGTCGGTCGATCCGGTGGTCGTTCCTCAGCCGCAGTTACTGGATCTGATTGCGCGGCTGTCACAAAGTGCAGAACAAAATCTCTCCGACATGATCGGTGACGATCTGGAAAACATCGCGCTGATTGATGAATCAGCCAACACCGCCAGTGACACCAGCGCCAGCGAGATTGATGACGCGCCGGTGGTGCGCTTCCTGCAAAAGATTCTGACGGACGCGATCAATATGGGCGCATCGGATCTGCATTTCGAACCCTTTGAAAAGTTTTACCGGATCCGCTTTCGGGTCGATGGTGTGCTACGTGAAATCGCGCAACCTCCACTCGCCATCAAGGAGAAACTCGCCTCGCGCATCAAGGTGATTTCGCGTCTGGATATCTCAGAAAAACGTGTGCCACAAGATGGGCGAATGAAGCTCGCCGTCTCGACCACGCGAAGTATTGATTTTCGGGTATCGACGCTGCCCACGCTGTTCGGCGAAAAAATTGTCATGCGAATTCTGGATGGCAGTCAGGCGCAACTGGGTATTGATGCGCTCGGTTATGAAGCGGATCAGAAAGCGCTGCTGCTCGACGCCATTCAGCGACCCTACGGCATGGTACTGGTGACAGGCCCCACGGGTTCGGGCAAGACGGTGTCGCTGTATACCTGCCTCAATCTCTTGAACAAACCGGGCATCAATATCGCGACGGCAGAAGACCCGGCAGAGATCAATCTGCCAGGCATCAATCAGGTCAATATCAATGACCGCGCAGGGCTGACGTTTCCGGTCGCGCTGAAAGCCTTTCTGCGACAAGACCCGGACATCATCATGGTGGGCGAGATTCGCGATCTTGAAACGGCGGATATCGCGATCAAGGCTGCGCAAACCGGTCACATGGTGTTCTCCACACTGCATACCAATGACGCACCCTCCACGCTGACGCGTTTGCTGAACATGGGTGTCGCACCTTTCAATATTGCTTCGGCTGTTAATTTGATTACTGCGCAACGACTGGCGCGGCGTTTATGCAGCTGCAAGCAACCGGTGGACTATGACACGGACACGCTGATTGGCGCAGGGTTTTCTGAGGATGACCTTGGTGACTGGACGGCCTATCAGCCTGGGGGTTGCGAGCGCTGCAGTCAGAGTGGTTACAAGGGCCGGGTGGGCGTGTACCAGGTGATGCCGATCACGGAGGCAATGGAAAAAATCATTCTCGCGCATGGCAGCGCGCTGGAGATCGAAGCGCAGGCACAGCGCGATGGCATCAAGAGCTTGCGTGAATCCGGTTTGCTGAAAGTGAAGCAGGGGCTGACGAGTTTGGATGAGATTTTGGGGTGTACTAATCATTAGGTTGGATTTTTTTGAAGTTGATTGGTGCACTACGAAAGACGCTGGATCCCGGCTTTCGCCGGGAGCGAGTGGGGAATTCGGATCGCATGCGATCCGCCTACGCAGCGGTCATCACATGCAGGTGATGACGTTTTAAGGGCGGTTGGTTTCAGCACCGCTTTACCAGTTCGAAGGTAGATGGATCCCGGCTTTCGCCGGGAGCGAGTGGGGAATTCGGATCGCATGCGATCCGCCCACGCAGCAGTCATCACATACAGGTGATGTTTAAAGGGTGGTTGGCTCCGGCACCGTATTACCAGGTCGAAGGTACATGGATCCCAGCTTTCGCTGGGATGACGGTTTTTTTACCGGACAGCTTTTAAAACTGTCATCCCGGCGCAGGCCGGGATCCAGCGTCTTTCGTTGTGCACCAGTCGCTTGGTTTAACTAACGTACACCAGAGGCAGAAAAAACTTGAATCCTCACTTTCCCCGCAAAGCCGCCCACCCACTAAGGACTCTCTGATGACAACTGCAACCCCTTCCCGCACCAGCAAAACCGCGAACAACGAATCCGTTTTCGTCTGGGAAGGCAAAGACAAATCCGGTCGTATTGTGCAAGGCGAATTACGCGCACCCAGTTCAGCCAGCGCAAGTGCCAGTCTGCGTCGTCAGGGTGTTCTGACCACGCGCATCAAAAAGAAAAAACTCGGACGCACAAAACGTATCAGCGAAAAAGATATCTGCTTCTTCACCCGCCAGCTGGCCACCATGATCAAAGCGGGGGTGCCTTTGCTGCAGGCCTTTGATATCGTCGCGCGCGGGCATGCGAATCCTTCCGTTGCGCGCTTATTGCTCGACATCCGCGCCGATGTCGAAACCGGCACCAGCCTCGCGCAGGCGTTTCGTCGTTATCCTCAGTATTTTGATGCGCTGTTCTGCAACCTCATCAATGCCGGCGAGCAGGCGGGCATTCTGGAAGACTTGCTCGCACGGCTCGCTACCTACAAAGAAAAAACCCTCGCCATCAAAAGCAAGATACGCGGCGCGCTGTTTTATCCGGCGGCGGTGCTGGCAGTGGCTTTCATCGTGACCTCGGTCATCATGATCTGGGTAGTACCTTCCTTTAAAAGTGTGTTCGAAAGCTTTGGTGCCGAATTGCCCCTGCCTACGCTGATGGTCATCTGGATGTCGGATCGCTTCGTTGAATACTGGTATCTGCTCTTTGGTGGCATGGCGATTGGGGCCACACTCTTCATTCGCGCATGGAAACGCTCGCCGGCACTGCAGGCCACCACCGATCGATGGCTGTTGCGCTTGCCGGTATTTGGCGAGGTCGTACGCAAAGCAGTGATTGCGCGTTGGACGCGTACACTATCAACCATGTTCGCTGCAGGCGTGCCCTTGGTAGAATCGCTGGATTCCGTAGGTGGCGCATCGGGCAACGCGGTGTATCTCGATGCAACGCAGCGCATCAGCTCTGCCGTACGCAGCGGCACCAGTCTGACCATGGCGATGCAGCACACGCAGGTGTTTCCATCAATGGTGACGCAAATGGTCGCAATCGGCGAAGAATCCGGCGCACTCGATCAGATGCTGCGCAAGGTCGCCGAGTTTTACGAAGATGAAGTCGATGCTGCTGTCGCGTCGTTGGCATCGTTGATGGAGCCGGTGATCATGGTGTTCCTCGGCGGACTGATTGGAGGACTGGTGATCGCGATGTATTTACCGATTTTCAAATTGGGCTCGGTGGTCTGATGGCGGATACTTTGCTGAACGTGCAGGATTCGCTGTCGCCGACACTGGCGTCTTCCTTGTCTTCTTCGTTGTCGTCGATGCTGCCTTCTGTATTGCCACTCTCGCTGTCAGACTCGCTGCCTCCGTGGCTGATGGCCGCGCCGGGCTATCTGCCTGCAACACTGGCATGGGCCGTGATCGGTCTCGTGATTGGCAGCTTTCTGAATGTAGCGATATACCGGCTACCAGTGATGATGCAGCGCGAAACTGACAACTTCATCGCCCTCGAGAACGACGAACCTGCACCACATACCAGTCGCTACAACCTGATCGCACCGCGCTCGGCTTGCCCTGCCTGCGGGCACACACTGTCGGCGCTGGATAATATTCCGGTCTTCAGCTACGTCTGGCTCAGGGGGCGGTGTCGCTATTGCCGCGCGCCGATTGCGGGACGCTATCCGCTGGTGGAAATCATCACCGCGCTGCTCTCGGCGCTGGTGGTGTGGCAGCTGGGTAGCGAGCTGAAAGGCTTGGCTGCGCTGCTGCTGGTGTGGTGGCTGATCGCGCTGACCTTCATCGATATCGATACGCAAATGCTGCCCGACGATCTGACGCTGCCACTGATCTGGCTGGGGCTGCTGGTCAATCTGAGCGGTGGCTTCGTGCCCTTGTCCGATGCAGTGATAGGCGCGGCTGCGGGTTATCTTTCGCTCTGGTCGGTGTACTGGCTGTTTCGTTTCGCCACCGGCAAGGAAGGCATTGGTTACGGCGACTTCAAGTTGCTGGCCGCGCTCGGCGCCTGGCTGGGCTGGATGATGCTGCCGTTTATTGTGCTGCTGTCCTCTGCCGTGGGTGCGCTGGTGGGAATTGCGATGATCGTGCTGCGCGGACATCAGCGCGACAAGCCCATCCCTTTCGGGCCTTTTCTCGCGGTCGCCGGGCTGATTGCGCTGTTTTATGGCGATGCGCTGGTGCAGCTCTGGTTGGGGCAAGGGTTGGGGCTGCAATGAGGGTGGCGGCGCATCGGTAAAGCAAAGACGCTGGATCCCGGCATGCGCCGGGAGCGATTGGGGAATTCGGGTCGCATGCGATCCGCCCACGCAGCAGTCATCACATGCAGGTGATGACAGTTTAGAAGCCAGCAGTCTCAATGATGTACTTCCCGCTACCCATTCTGTTGGAGAGACGGTCGTTGTTAAGGCAACAGTAAAATTACCACCGTCATCCCAGCGAAAGCTGGGATCCAGCGTCTTTTGTTGTCCATCAAATGAATTCGATAATGGAACCAACCAAGACTTTTCATAGATTTTCCGTCGGCCTGACCGGCGGCATCGGCAGCGGCAAGTCGCTGGTCGCAGATCAATTCGCCCAGCTGGGCGCTGCCGTGATCGACACTGACCTGATCGCCCACCAGCTCACCGGCGCTGGGGGTGCGGCAATGCCGGCGATACGCGAGAGCTTTGGTGATAGTTTTTTGACATCAGAAGGCGCTTTGGATCGCGCCGCCATGCGCACCCACGTGTTTTCTGATCCCGCGGCGCGCAAGCAGCTCGAAGCCATTCTCCACCCCATGATTGCCACGCAGACCCGGGCGCAGGCGGAGGCGGCAACAGGGCATTACCTGATGTTTGTTGTCCCGCTGCTGACCGAATCCGGCCAATGGAAACACCGAGTGGATCGGGTACTGGTCGTCGATTGCCCTGAATCCCTGCAGTTATCGCGCGTGATGCAGCGCAACCAACTCTCGGCCGACACAGTGCAGGCGATCATGGATACGCAGGCCACGCGTGCTGCGCGTCTGGCGATTGCCGACGATGTGATCGTCAACGATGGCGCCCTTGCCACCGTGACCGATGCCGTTCTGCGCTTGCACGAGCGCTACCAGAGACTCGCATCGGAGCATTCGGGAGACTCTGAATAACACGACTTTTGATGGCGAGACAGTCAAGCGGCATGTCGGCGGCAGGGAAAATCAAGGGCTTGGCGTCATTTTTCAGACACGAGAGTTTACGGTGCTGTTTGATCAGCGGTCGCTCAACCATCAATTCAGCATAGAAGTTTGTATTTTCCCTTGGCTTCGGTCAGAATCACACACATTCTTTTCTGCCCAATTCCGAGGAACGCTGCTTTGATCGTTTACGAATACCCATTCAATGAGCGTATTCGCACCATGTTGCGGCTGGAAGACCTCTACGAAAAATTCCGGTTTTTCGTTCAGCAGGATCATCCGCTCCAGCATCATGTCGCACTAGCCACGATCTATGAAATGCTCGAGGTGTCGGGCCGCGCTGACCTTAAATCCGATCTGTTGCAAGAATTGGAACGACAAAAGCAGACGCTGCTGGGTTTCAAAACCAATCCGAATGTCGAAGTCTCGCGTCTTGACCAGGTGCTCTCCGACATCGAGCGCACGAGCAGCGCACTGATCGGCATGCAAGGCAAAACCGGTCAGCACATCCGCGACAACGAATGGCTGATGAGCATACGCGGCCGCACCATCATTCCCGGTGGCGCCTGCGAATTCGATCTGCCGTCCTATCATGCGTGGCAGCAGCAATCCACCGAACAACGCCGCGCCGATATCACCGGCTGGTTCGCGCCGCTCGAACCGCTGTTCTCGGCCATCACCATCGTGCTGCGGCTGCTGCGCGAATCCGGCCGCGCCACCCACATCGTCGCCGCTGCCGGCAGCTTCCAGCAAATGCTGCAGGGACGCACCTATCAAATGCTGCGCGTCGTCATCGACGAGAAGCTCGGCGCGATTCCTGAAATCTCGGCCAACAAATACGTGCTGTGGATACGCTTCACCAGCCAGGGCGGCGACATGAAGCCCAAGGCGCATGAAGGCGATGTGCCCTTCGAACTCACCCTCTGTAATTTCTGATCCGTCCGCATCATGGCCACCATCGTGGACTGCCCTACCTGCGGCAAAAAAGTCGAATGGACCGAAGCCAGCAAATACCGGCCATTTTGTTGCGAGCGTTGCCGGCAAATTGATTTAGGCGCGTGGGCTGAGGAGAAGTATGTGATTCCCGGGGCGATGCCGGTGGGGGATGAGGATAAGGCGGGGGGCTGAGCTGGTTTTTTACGGTCTGCTTTAGTTCTACATCATCATAAAACAAACCTTCAAAGTCGCTGGATCCAACCTTGCAGGGCGCGCACTGGCTGGCAAGCCAGTGCTGTCTCGCGGGCATGCAGCATGCTGCATGAAACCCCCGCTATACCCTGCGCCGGGAGCGAGTGGGGAATTTGGATCGCATGCGATCCGCCCACGTAGCGGTCATCACATGCAGGTGATGACAGTTTTTTTTGACGGATAGCTTTTCAATCGTCATCCCGGCGCAGGCCGGGATCCAGTGGCGTTCAATGCAAGCCCATCCACCTCCGCAAATCTTACGCGATCGAGCCACCCCAACAAAGGCACCGTCGCCGGCAAAATCGGCTCCACTGCAAACGCCGCACCCTGCCAGGCGAGCGCCTGTCCCTCCAGCGAGCGCGGCTCGCCGCGCCACTGGCGACTAATAAAAAAATGCAGCCGCACATGCGCATGCGGATACACATGCTCGACACAGCACCAAGGCTCGGCTGTCTCGATCTGCACATCAATCTCTTCCGCGAATTCGCGCTTCAACGCAGCCAGCACGGACTCGCCCGGCTCGACTTTACCGCCGGGGAATTCCCAATAACCTGCCTAGGGTTTGCCTTCGGGACGACACGCGAGCAGCACATCGCCGTTGGCCTGCATCAGAATGCCGACCGCGACATCAATAGGCGAGGCAGCCACCCGATCAGCGCGCGTGCTTGCCGGCCCAGTCGCGCGCGAACTGCCACGCAATACGACCGGAGCGCGAACCACGCTGCAATGCCCAACGTAGCGCTTCAGGCTCGGCATCAGCAAACTGCGATGCATCAATGCCGAAATGCTTGAGCCAGTGACGGACGATGTCCAGATAATCATCCTGACGGAAAGGATAGAACGACAGCCACAAACCAAAACGCTCGGAGAGCGAAATTTTTTCTTCGACGGTTTCACCAGGATGCAAATCACCGTCATCGACGTGTTTGTAGCATTCGTTATCCGCCATGCGCTCGGGCAGCAGATGCCGGCGGTTCGATGTCGCATAGATCAGCACATTGTCTGATTGCGCCGAGATACTGCCATCCAGCGCCACCTTGAGCGCCTTGTAGCCACCCTCGCCCTCTTCAAACGACAAGTCATCACAAAAGATAATGAAGCGCTCAGGCCGCTGCGCAACCATGTCCACGATATCGGGCAAATCCACCAGATGGTCTTTATCGACTTCAATCAGTCGCAAGCCCTGATCCGCGAATTGCGCCAGACACGCCTTGATCAATGACGACTTGCCCGTGCCGCGCGCTCCGGTCAGCAGCACATTGTTAGCTGGTCGGCCTTCGATGAACTGACGGGTGTTTTGTTCGATCTGTTCTTTCTGCGGAGCGATGTTGTGCAGGTCATTCAGGCTGATGCGTGACGGATGCAGCACGGGCTGAAGACTGCCGCGACCATCACGACCCACACGCCAGCGGAATGCTGTGGCGGCTGTCCAGTCAACTGTGGCAGGGGCTGCGGGCAGAAGGGCTTCGACGCGAGCGAGTACGCGCTCTGCGTTGATGAGGAATTGTTCTAGTTCTTTCATTTCTATTTTTTATCAAGACCGGTAATCCGCATTAATCGACACATACTCATGCGATAAATCGCAGGTCCAGACCTGCGCGCGGGCCTCACCACGCGCCAGCATCACACGCACACCGATCTCGCTTTGCTGCATCACCCGCTGTCCGTCTTCCTCGCGGTAATCCGGATTGCGACCACCTTGCTTCGCGACCCAGACATCATCCAGATACAAATCAATCTTGCTCACATCCAGATCCGTCACACCGGCATAACCGATCGCTGCCAGTATGCGACCCAGATTCGGGTCAGATGCAAAAAATGCCGTCTTCACCAAGGGCGAATGTGCGATCGCATAGGCAATCTTGCGGCACTCCTCAGCATCGCGACCCTGCTCGATACTGATGGTGATAAATTTTGTTGCGCCCTCGCCATCACGCACGATCAGCTGCGCAAGTTCCTGTGACAACCAGGTCACCGCAGCCGCGAGTGCTTGATATTCATCCGACTCAGCGCTCGCCACTTCCAGCTCGCCAGCGCCGGTGGCAATCAGCATGAAAGAATCATTGGTTGATGTATCGCCATCAATCGTGATGCAGTTGAATGAAGCATCAGCCGCTTCTTTCACCATCTGGTCCAACAGCGCCTGCGGCACGGTCGCATCACAAGCAACGAAACCAAGCATAGTTGCCATATTCGGGCGAATCATGCCGGCGCCTTTCGAAATACCCGTCAGCGTAACCTTCTTGCCCGAGATCGTTATCGTGCGCGACGCTGCTTTCGGCAGCGTGTCCGTGGTCATGATGGATTGCGCGGCGCTGAACCAGTTGTTCTCTGTGAGATTCGCGATCGCCAGCGGCAGACCCGCCACCAGCTTGTCGACCGGCAGTGGCTCGAGAATGACACCCGTCGAGAACGGCAGCACTTGCGATGCCTCGCAGCCCAAGAGCTTGGCCAGTGCATCACAGCTTGCCTGCGCATTCGCCATACCGGCGTCGCCAGTGCCTGCATTTGCATTCCCGGTATTCACCACCAAGGCGGTGATGGGCTTGCCCGATGTCGCCGCCAGCGCGAGATGCGCTTTCGCCAGCTGCACGGGTGCTGCGCAAAAACGATTCGTGGTGAAAACGCCAGCCACTGTTGCGGTGGGTGCGAGCTTCAGCACCAGCAAATCCTTGCGATTTGGTTTCTTGATGCCGGCTTCGGCATAGCCTAGTTGAATGCCGGGGACGGGTTTGAGCTTGAACGGTGTGGGGAGGGGGAAGTTGACGGCCATGAGTTTGCCTTCGGTGTACGTGATTATTTATTTTGATAAAACAAACGACACTGGATCCCCAAGGGATCCAGTGTCGTTACAGCATACGGTTACTACCAGTAGCCAACCGCAAACTCAGGCCAATTTCCCATGACACTGTTTAAATTTCTTACCACTCCCACAAGGACAAGGATCATTCCTTCCCACCTTGGCCATTGCATTCGTCATCGGCATCTGCGCACGCGGCTCTTCGCTGGCGGTTGGCGCGAGTAATTCTTCTGGCGCGAGATCAGGATTGAAATCAGCGTGCTGGTAATTCAGATTCTCGAGCTGCGGATGCGTCATTTTTTCTTCGGCAGCCGCGATTTCTTCCTGCGACTGTATCTGCACCGTCATGATCAGACGCACGACATCATTGCGAATCAGATCTAGCATCTGACCAAACAGCTGGAATGCTTCGCGCTTGTATTCCTGCTTGGGATTTTTCTGAGCATAGCCGCGCAGATGAATACCCTGACGCAGATGATCAAGTGCAGCAAGGTGTTCACGCCACTGCGTGTCCATGCTCTGCAACATGACATTGCGCTCGAAGCTGCCAAAGGCTTCTTTGCTGACCAAGTCCACCTTGGACTCATAGATCGCATCAGCCGCCTGCAGCAGACGCTCGAGCAAATCTTCATCGGTGAGATTCGGTTCCGCAGCCAGCAAACCAGACAGCGGCATGTGCAACTGCCATTCCGCAGCAAGGATCGCTTCAAGCGTTTGCAGATCCCACTGCTCTTCCATGGTCTCTTCCGGCACATAGGTGCGGAACAGGTCAGTGAAAACACCATGACGCAGCGCCTGGCTGGTCTCGGTCATGTCTTGGGCTTCGAGCAGTTCGTTACGCTGGTTATAGATGACTTTGCGCTGATCATTGGCGACATCATCATATTCGAGCAACTGTTTACGAATATCGAAATTGCGCGCTTCCACTTTGCGCTGTGCTGACTCAATCGAACGCGAGACGATGCCGGCTTCAATCGGCTCGTCTTCCGGCATCTTCAGACGCTCCATCACCGAGCGGACGCGATCACCTGCAAATATCCGCAACAGAGGATCATCCAGCGAGAGATAAAAACGCGATGAACCTGGATCGCCCTGACGACCAGAACGACCACGCAGCTGATTATCGATACGGCGCGATTCATGTCGCTCAGTGCCGATGATATGCAAACCACCTGCATTGACCACCAGTTCATGCAACGACTGCCATTCATCACGCAGCGTTTGCGAACGCGATGCCTTGTCAGCATCGGAAATCGCGCTATCGGCTTCGATCAGCTGAATCTGCTTGTCGACGTTACCGCCCAAGACAATGTCGGTACCACGACCGGCCATATTGGTCGCAATCGTAATCATCTTCGGACGGCCCGCCTGCGCAATAATTTCCGCTTCGCGCGCATGCTGTTTCGCATTCAGCACGTTATGCGGCAGTTTGGCTTCGTTGAGCATTGCCGAGATAAGTTCGGAATTCTCGATCGACGTTGTACCCACCAGCACAGGCTGACCGCGCTCATAGCAATCACGAATGTCGGCAATCACGGCGCGATATTTGCCGGCTGCATTTTTAAAGACCTGATCCTGGCGGTCAGTGCGCCTGCTGGGGCGGTTGGGCGGAATGACGACAGTCTCGAGACTGTAGATCTCCTGGAATTCATACGCTTCGGTATCGGCGGTACCGGTCATGCCGGCAAGCTTGCCGTAGAGGCGGAAGTAATTCTGGAAGGTGACCGAAGCCAGCGTCTGATTCTCGTGTTGAATGCGCACGCCTTCTTTGGCTTCAACGGCCTGATGCAAGCCATCCGACCAGCGGCGACCTGTCATCAGACGGCCAGTGAATTCGTCGACGATGATGACTTCATTGTTTTGCACGACGTACTGCTGATCCTTGTGGAACAAGGTATGCGCACGCAGCGCGGCGTACAAATGATGAATCAGCGTAATGTGGGCGGGATCGTAAAGCGAGGCACCCTCAGGCAGCAGACCCATGGAGGTGAGTATCTGCTCGGCTTTTTCATGGCCGGCTTCGGTCAGCAATACGGTGTTGGCTTTTTCATCTTTCGTGTAATCGCCGGGCACTTCGACCACGCCTTTGCCATCGGGCGTTTCCTCGCCAACCTGCAGGGTCAGCAAAGGCGGCAGTGCATTCATCTTTCGATACATCTCGGTGTGATCTTCGGCCTGACCGGAGATGATCAGCGGCGTACGCGCCTCATCGATCAGAATCGAGTCCACTTCATCGACAATCGCAAACGAGAGACCACGCTGTACGCGATCGCCGGTCGAGTAAACCATGTTGTCGCGCAGGTAATCGAAACCGAATTCATTATTGGTGCCGTAGGTGATATCGGCAGCGTATGCAGCCTGCTTCACATCATGGGGCGCCTGCGAGAGGTTGATACCGGTGCTCAGCCCGAGCCAGCCATAAAGCTTGCCCATCCATTCGGCATCACGCTGGGCGAGATAATCGTTGACGGTGACGATATGCACACCCTTGCCCGTCAGCGCGTTCAGGTACGCGGGCAGCGTCGCCATCAGCGTCTTGCCTTCGCCCGTGCCCATCTCGGCGATTTTGCCCTGATGAAGCACCATGCCACCGATCAGCTGCACGTCAAAGTGACGCATCTTCAAGACACGCTTGCTCGCCTCGCGGCAGACCGCAAACGCTTCGGGCAGGATCTCATCGGTGGTCGCACCAGCGGCGAGTCGGGCTTGGAGTTCAGGCGTTTTTGCTTTCAGCGCTTCGTCAGACAATTGCTCCATCGAGGCTTCGAGGGCATTGATATCGCGAACGGTGCTTTGCAGCTTCTTGATCAGTCGCTGATTGCGACTGCCGAAAATTTTGGTCAGAAAAGACATGTGGGGACTGGAAAAAGGCGGGCTTCACAGCGCATCGCGAGGGCGAGGCAGGATTGGCCAAAACCGCGATTCTAGCATGCGACCCCCTCTGAAGATGCCCCCTGCCATGCTGCATCACAAGTGAGGTACGCAGCGCCCAAACCCTGTGTTAACGTTGCCGGATGTCCAGAAACCACCCGAATTTCACGCCCGCACGCCGTCCGGCAAACCGCCCCACGACCCGCGAGGCGAGTTCTTTCCTGCAGGGTGACGAAGTGATGGCGGGTTTGCTACCAACACTGGAAAAAATGGCCGCGCTGCAAGCCGACGCCGGGCGGCTCCTGCCCGGGGTGTTTACCACCTGCCGGGTACAGCAGCTGCGCGAAGGCCAGCTGCACATCGCCGTGCCCAATGCAGCCCTGGCGACGCGTATTCGTCAGATGTTGCCTAAATTGCAGGCAGGTTTGCGCGAGAAAGGCTGGCCGGTCGATGGCATACGGATCAAAGTGCAGATGATGTCCGGCGAAAACCGGGTGCCCGACCGACCCGCCGCGCAGGCGGCCTTGCCCACCCACGCGGTGCAGGCCTTCGCCGAACTGGCGCACTCGCTGGAAGCGAGTCCGTTGCGGGATGCGCTCCAGTCGTTGGTGAAGCGGCGGAGCTGAAAAAGTGGCTTAACTTGGGGCTGAATTGGGAATTGGTACAAGGCACCCTGCAACAAGCGCCTGCTGTTTTTTTAACCAAAGAGGCTGGATCCCGGCTTTCGCCGGGATGACGGTTCAGAAGCTGTTGGCCCCCAATTCGTCATCCCGGCGAGGGGTGTAGCGGGGGTTCCAGACCGCATGCGGTCTGCCCGCGGAACGGTAATGGCGTACCCGCCATTACGCGCCCTGCAAGGGGAGCGGGGGTTTCAGACCGCATGCGGTCTGCCCGCGAAACGGTAATGGCGTACTCTCCATTACGCGCCCTGCAGGGGGGATCCAGCGTCTTTAGTCGCGTACCAGGGGAATTCGAAAACAAAACCCGACTTGGTGCTGGCTAGACCGGGGCATCGATCACACATCTTGTGATGCTGACCGCGATTCAAGCAGCGCAGCTCCCATAATCAGCGCCGCTCCCAAATACTCATGCGCACTCAGCGCTTCACCGCCGATCAGCACTGCACTGGTCACGGCCACCAATAACTCCACCACCTGAAACACCGCCGCGCGGCTGGCTTGCACGTGAGTGACGCCATAGGTGGTCAGCAAAGTCGCACCGAGCAACCACACGCCGGCAAACAAACACAACCAGAGCCAATTCATCGCGGACAGGGTGGGCAACTCCGGCATGGAAAACATGAGCGCGAACAGGGCAATCAAGGCACAACCGACAAAGCTGATCAGCGTGCGGCTCAGCATGGGGAGTGTTTGCGCCTTGCGATTCGTAATGCCACCGGCGGTGTAAGCAATACCTGCGATGAGTGCAAACAGATCCGCGAGCGACAGCGGTGTGGTCAGCGCATCGGCAGCGCCCAGGATTACGACAACGCCTATCAGCGAGAGCAATACGGCGACGATACGACGCAATCCAATGCGCTCTTTCAGAAAAACTGCACCGCCGAGAATGCCCCATACTGGCAGCAGAAAAAACAATAACATCACTCTCACCACCGAGCCCGCCATCAAGGCATAGGTGAGTGCGACATTGGCTGCACCGAAAAAAAGACCAATCAGCAGCAGGTAGTGCCACTCCTGACGACATTGCATACGTTCACGCCAGATGAAAGGCAGCGACACGATCGCCACCAAACTGTAGGCAGTGATTGAGACTGAGTGACCGTCGAGGCCAAGCGCTGCAAAAAATTTCAGTGGCCACCAACTGAAACCCCAGAGAACACTACCGGCAATCAGCGCGAGTAATGCGAGACGGGTTTCGCTACGGTGAATTGAATCGTTCAGCTACGCCGCCCAGGCTTGTTCCAGCTGACTTGAGTAGGCTGCCGGTGCGGCTGCTGCATTGCTGAACGTGGCAATCTCGTACGCACTTTCATCAGCGAGCAAGGCGCGCAAGAGCTTGTTATTCAGATCATGACCGGATTTGTGCGCGGTATAACTGGCCAGCAGCGGATGACCGACCAGATACAAGTCTCCCATCGCATCCAGAATTTTGTGTCTGACGAACTCATTCTGATAGCGCAGACCACCCGCATTCAGAATACGAAACTCATCCATGACGATTGCATTTTCGAGTGAACCACCACGTGCCAGCCCCATGCCGCGCAGGGTTTCTACATCCTGCATGAATCCAAAAGTTCGCGCACGCGCGATTTCTTCAATGTAGGACTCAAGACTGAGATCCACTTCCGCTGTCTGGCCGGAACCATCAATCGCAGGATGATTGAACTCGATGAAAAACTTCAAACGAAAACCATGGCAGGGCTCAAGACGCGCCCATTTTTCCTGCTTGCCCTGACCTTCACGCACCTCAACCGGTTTCAGCACGCGCACGAATTTTTTTGCTGATTCCTGCTCGGTGCTGCCCGCCTGCTGCAACAAAAAAACAAACGAAGCCGCCGAGCCATCCATGATCGGAATTTCTTCCGCAGTGACATCCACGATCAGATTGTCGATACCCAGACCTGCGCAGGCCGACATCAGATGCTCGACCGTTGACACGCGCACACCGTCTTTTTCGAGCACGGACGCCATGCGCGTGTCGCCGATGCTCATCGCATTGGCGGGCAAGCTGACGGGTGGTGTGATGTCAACGCGACGAAATACGATGCCGGTATTGATTGGCGCAGGGCGCAGCGTGAGCTCGACGCGGGTGCCGCAATGCAAGCCGACACCCGTGGTCTTGACAGTGTCTCTCAGCGTTCTCTGTCTTATCATTTTTATGATGAAGCTATCGTGCGATCAGTGGAAGCTTACAGATGCGCGAGCATGGTTTCGGCATTCGATACTTCAAATTTGCCTGGTGCTTCCACATGCAGTTGTGACACAACACCATCCTTGACGAGCATGGAATAACGCTGCGAGCGTGTGCCCATACCGTAGGCGCTGAAGTCTGCCGACAAGCCAACCGCCTTGCTGAAATCAGCATTGCCATCCGCCATCATGCGCACCACACCAGTGGCCTTGAGCTCACGACCCCAGGCGCCCATCACAAAAGCGTCATTGACCGAGATGCACCAGATTTCATCTACGCCCTTGGCCTGGAGTTCTTTGGCGTGCTGCACATAGCCGGGCACGTGCTGCGCAGAGCAGGTCGGTGTGTAGGCGCCAGGCAGGCCGAAGATGGCAATGGTCTTGCCCTTGACGAGATCAGACACATTGAAGGTGTTCGGTCCGAGCGAGCAGCCTTCGGTTTCTGTTTCGATGAACTCGGCGAGTTTG
Organism: Oxalobacteraceae bacterium; assembly: GCA_027490465.1. Taxonomy (GTDB): domain Bacteria; phylum Pseudomonadota; class Gammaproteobacteria; order Burkholderiales; family Burkholderiaceae_D; genus Pernthalerella. The sequence goes on along the minus strand of JAIXXZ010000041.1, from coordinate 1,346 downwards.
CCTTCAGGGAGATGATCTCCGGTTTTGATGGTCATGGGATGGTCCTATGGGTTGAGAATTCAGAGGGAATAAAAGGGAACAAAAGCGAAGAGTTGCGGCGCTGCCGCAATTCTCCCCTAGTATGCCCCGAGCGACGATTTTCTGCAGACTCAATCAGCCTGCCGGCGCAGAAACGCCGGAATGTCATAGGTCTCGGTGCCATTACGTTCCATTGCCCGCACCGTCTCAGACGCAGACTCGCGACGCCACACCGCTGGTGTACGAATAGGCTCTGCAGGCGGTGTGCTGGTGCTGAACGCATCGGCGGGCGCCGCACCACCACCATAGGTACCTGTACGCGCGGCCTGCACCGGCGTCGAGACCAGCACGGGCTTGCGTCTGCCCAAACCAGTTGCCACCACGGTAACGCGAATTTCATCGCCCATGCTGTCGTCATAGGCAATACCCTGCGCAATCGATGCATCTTCTGCAGCAAATGCACGCACAGTCGCCATGACTTCGCGAATCTCCTTACCTTTGAGCGACTTGCTGCCAGTCACGTTGACCAGCACGCCACGCGCACCGGACAGATCGATACCATCAAGCAGTGGCGATGCAATCGCCTGCTCTGCCGCGATACGCGCCCGATCCAGTCCCGAGGCAACGGCCGTACCCATCATTGCCTTGCCCTGCTCGGCCATGATGGTCTTGACGTCATTGAAGTCGACGTTGATATGGCCGGGCACATTGATGATCTCGGCGATACCAGCGACCGCATTGTTGAGTACATCGTCCGCATGCTGGAGCCACTCCATCATGCTGTCGTCTTCGTAAATCTCTTCGAGCTTCTCGTTGAGTATCACGATCAGTGAATCAACATGCTTGCTGAGTTCTTCCAGACCTTCATCGGCGATCTTCATGCACTTCTGACCTTCGTAGGTGAAGGGCTTGGACACCACCGCCACGGTCAGTGCACCGAGCTCCTTGGCCACTTCAGCGACCACCGGCGCTGCGCCAGTACCCGTACCACCGCCCATGCCGGCTGCGATGAACACCATGTGCGCACCACGCAGCGCATCTTCGATACGGCTGCGAGTTTCTTCGGCGAGCTGACGACCGAGGGCAGGCTGCATGCCGGCGCCCAGACCGGACTCACCGATCTGAATCACGTTATGGGCTTTGGAGAGCGACAATGCTTGCGCATCAGTGTTGGCGACGATGAATTCAACGCCTGCCACACCCTTGTTAATCATGTGCTGAACGGCATTGCCGCCAGCACCACCGACACCAACCACTTTGATGATCGTGCCTTTCGTCGTTTCCAGCATATCGATTTCCATGATGACTCCCTTTGTGGTGCAGTTTCT
>JAIXXZ010000036.1 GCA_027490465.1 Oxalobacteraceae bacterium | reverse complement strand
GGTACCAGTTGTCGCGATAATGAATGAGACGCTGGGGCGAGATTTCTCGCAGCGTGATTTGGTTACTGGCGCGAGCGTAATACTGGATTTCGATACGCTGGCGCTTGAAGAGTGCAACGCCAACTTCGGAGAAGAAATGACTGCCCTGAACCCGGCGGCCCATTTCAACGAGTTTGATGCGTTTGCGGATTTCTTTGGATGAGGATTCACCTTCGCCGATGACGGCGTCGAGACGAGCAAGAAAAGGCTGTATGTGGGGACCGATGATGCTGCCCTGATCGAGGTTTTCCAGGAGCTGCTGCATGGTGATCAGAGCAAAGATCTCTTGCTCGGAGAACCAAAGGCCGGGCAGCGAGAATTTGGTTTTGCTGGATGAAGATTTCTCGTAGCGGTAGCCGCGGAGTTCAGGGTCGTAGATAACGGGCGCGTTGAACCGGTCGCGCATGTATTCGAGATCGCGCTTGAAGGTAGCGAGGGAGATCTCGAGAATGGATAGGAAATCGTCTCGACTGATGACTTTGCGGTCTTGGAGGAGTTGGTCGATTTTGTAGAAGCGTTCTAGGCGGTTCATTTTGTAAGGTTTTAAATTGTCAAACTAGTTTGCAGGCTAGTTCGTGATGTGTGTAATAACTTTCTCGCCAGCTTCGCACATCACACGGAGCTCAAAATAGTCAACATAGATTCTGGGAAAATTGCACCATATTTCAGTGGATTACAAGTAACCGGATAGCCCCGATATTGGTGATAATCATAATATTAATACTATTAATTGCCGGCTTTCCAACACTCCGGTTTAAGTGGGCCTAAAAAGATCATGAACGAATAGACAATGAAGCTCGAACAATTACAAACAAACTCAGTCTTACGCGGCATTGTCCCTGAAGCGTTAGTTACCGTAGTCAGCGTCCAGTGGCATGGATCTGAAGCGCTTGAGCTTACATACAAGACATATGACGGAAAGGTTGCCAACCAACTCCTTTATCGAGACACCGAACCAACCTTGGAGCTCGTTGAGGAAGGACGTCCATGGAGTTTCGATGGCGACGGCGCGCTCTTCCGCCTTGTTTCAGAGGCCCAACGTATTCGTCTGGCGCACCTGTTTGATCCCGTTCTAGCCGTACATACCTCCGTGGTTGATCCTCTGCCGCATCAGATCACCGCCGTCTATGAGGCAATGCTGCCCCGCCAGCCGCTCCGTTTTTTGCTCGCAGATGACCCCGGCGCGGGAAAAACCATCATGGCCGGGCTGCTCATCAAGGAACTGGTGGCGCGTGGCGACCTGCAACGCTGTCTCATTGTTTGCCCCGGCAGCTTGGCCGAGCAGTGGCAGGACGAGCTCTACCGGCGCTTCCATCTACCCTTCGAAATTCTCACTAACGACAAGCTGGAAGCGGCGAAGACCGGAAACTGGTTTATGGAAACCAACCTGGCTATCGCACGTCTCGATAAGCTCTCGCGCAATGAGGACGTGCAACAGAAATTGCAAGCACCTGATTGCCGCTGGGACCTCGTGGTTTGCGACGAAGCTCACAAAATGTCAGCCACCATTTTTGGTGGCGAGGCCAAATACACCAAGCGTTACCACCTGGGCCGTTTGCTATCCGGCCTGACACGCCATTTTTTGCTGATGTCGGCCACACCGCACAACGGAAAAGAAGCTGATTTCCAGCTTTTCATGGCGCTTCTCGATGGCGATCGGTTCGAGGGTAAATATCGCGATGGTGTTCACGCTGCCGACGTGTCGGATCTGATGCGGCGTATGGTCAAAGAAAATCTCCGCAAGTTTGACGGTACGCCTCTGTTCCCACAGCGCATAGCCTATACAGTCCCTTATCGTCTCTCGGCAGAGGAAGAAGCACTCTACAAGGCCGTTACTGAATACGTAAGAAACGAATTCAACCGTGCTGAGGCGCTTGAAAACGACAAGCGTGCAGGTACCGTCGGTTTTGCTCTGACCGTACTGCAACGCCGGCTGGCTTCGTCTCCCGAGGCTATTTACCAATCCTTGCATCGCCGCCGCGAGCGACTCGAATCGCGCCTGCGCGAGCTCGAGCTGCTACAGCGCGCTGGTCAGACAGCACCTGTAGTCGGGATCAATGCTCCCGTATTGGATGCAGAAGACGTCGATGATCTCGATGAAGCACCGGATAACGAAGTCGAAGCGGCCGAGGAAGAAATTCTCGACCAGGCCACCACAGCACGAACGCTGGAAGAGCTTCGCTTCGAGATCGGCACCCTGAAAACCCTGGAAGCCCAGGCTCTTGTAGTCCGCCGCAGTGGAACTGACACCAAGTGGACCGAGCTCGCCGGTTTACTGGGCGAAGTCTTCAATTCGACCAGTAATCACCGCCTCGATGACTCGTCAGCTCACAAGGCTTCCGGCGAAATCCCTCAATTCTCGCCCTCACCGCATCAGAAGCTGGTGATTTTCACAGAGCACAGAGACACGCTCAATTATCTGGAAGACCGCATCACTAAATTCCTCGGCTGCAAGGAAGCCGTAGTGGTAATCCATGGCGCTATTGGTCGGGAGGCTCGGCTCAAGGTCCAGGAATCTTTCAAGCATGACCCCGAGGTCAAAGTGCTGTTAGCCACCGATGCAGCCGGCGAAGGCATCAACCTCCAGCGTGCCCACCTCATGGTCAATTACGATCTGCCATGGAACCCCAACCGACTGGAGCAGCGTTTCGGCCGTATCCACCGGATCGGCCAGACCGAGGTCTGCTACCTGTGGAATCTGGTCGCTAACGATACTCGCGAGGGCGATGTCTATCGCAAGCTACTGGAAAAACTCGAACAGGCACGACAGGCGCTTGGCGGCCAGGTCTTCGATGTACTGGGCAAAGTCGCGTTCGAGTCACCGGATGGTAATGGCAAGGTCATGTCGCTAAAAGACCTGTTGATCGAGGCCATACGCTACGGTGAGCAGCCCGAGGTAAAAGCTTTTCTCACCACGGTGCTGGAAACTGCACTGGACAGAAACCACCTGCAAAACCTACTCGATGAACGACAACTGGTGCACGACAGCATGGATGCCAGCGCTGTGCAGCGCATCCGAGAAGATATGGAGCGTGCCGACGCTCGTCGTCTGCAACCGCATTACATCGAATCCTTCTTCCTCGAAGCTTTCAAGCAGCTGGGCGGAAGTTCGAAGCAACGCGAAACACGTCGTTTTGAAATCACGCATGTACCTGCACAAATCCGCAACCGTGACCGGTTGATCGGTATCGGCGAACCTGTGCTGCCCCGCTATGAACGTATCGCCTTCGAGAAAATTCTAATCTCTCCCCAAGGCCAGCCTTTGGCGGCCTTTGTTTGTCCCGGTCATCCCTTGCTCGATGCCGTCATCGACCTGACCTTGGAGCGTAATCGCGACCTGCTGAAACGTGGCACCGTGCTCGTCGATGAGCGTGACCTCAGTACCAAGCCAAGAGTGATGTTTTATCTGGAGCACGCGATTCAGGACGCTGGCACCGCGCGCGACGGCAGCCGCCGCGTCATTTCCAAACGAATGCTGTACGTTGAAATGGATGCCACCGGTAGCGTTCGCCACATTAACTACGCACCCTACCTTGATTTTCGCGCACTAAAACCGGGCGAGCCCGCAATCGAGACGCTGCTCACTCATCCAGAATGCCAATGGATCACCCGAGACCAGGAGAAGGCGGCGCAGGGCTACGCAGTCACCCACGTAGTCCCGGAACACTTGGCCGAGGTCAAGAACCGCAAGCTCGATCTAATCGCCAAGACGAAGTCTGCTGTGAAGGATCGGCTGACGAAAGAGATCACCTACTGGGATCATCGCGCCGAAGAACTCAAGCTTCAAGAGCAGGCCGGTAAGCCCAACGCCAAACTGAACTCAGGCGAGGCGAGAAAACGAGCCGACCTGCTGCAAGGGCGGCTGCAAAAGCGTCTGGACGATCTGAATCTGGAAGCGCAGATTTCCCCTCTGCCACCAGTCGTGCTGGGTGGGTTGCTGGTGCTACCCATCGGGCTGCTGCAGAAAATGAATCCGGCTGCCACAGACTTACCAGTGCCGACTTTTTGTCCGGGCGACAACCAGGCATCCGCTGCCCGGGCCCGCAACGTGATTATGGAGGTCGAGCGCAGCCTTGGATTCGAACCCATCGACCGCGAGCTGGAAAAGCTCGGCTACGACATCGAGAGCCGTGTACCTGGGTCCGGCCATCTTCGCTTCATCGAGGTCAAGGGACGTGTTTCGGGCGCGGCGACGATCACGGTAACGCGTAACGAAATCCTCTACTCGCTAAACAAGCCAGACAATTTCATTCTTGCCATTGTCGAGTTCATCGACGAGAAGAATCACAAGGTTCATTACCTGCGTCAGCCATTTAACCGGGAACCAGATTTTGGAGTTACCAGTGTCAATTACGACTACGCCGAGCTTTTGGCTCGGGCAGGTGCACCATCTTGAAAACTCCCAGAAGCCAAAATACCAGTAATTCTGTTGAATTTGAGGACTTCCCAAATAAGGACAGGCACAAGCTCGACCTGCTTGAAAACGCCATCGATAGTCTTAATGAGGCGCTGGCGAAATATAAGCAAGCTAGAGCCGGTGATGTAAAGACGTATAAGTTTTGTGTTTTACATCTTTCGCATTTTCTTGAACTAGTGTTGAAGCACTACGTCACGCTAGCCCATCCGCTTCTAATTTATAAGAATCCATTTGCCAAGAAGTTCGACGGCGAATCTCTGACCATCGGTGTGCAGGAAGCCATCAACTTTCTCCTGAACGAAGGCAGAGATTTACCTGATGATTTTCTTTCAGATCTATACTGGCTTAAGAAGTTGCGGAACCGCATAGAGCATCACAAGTTCGACATGGACATTCCTGAAGTTGAGGCGACTATCGGTCGCCTGATACAGGCTTTCGTGGAGTTCGACCAAATTCATGCGAATCTTGGTCTTGACGACAGCGTAAACATAAAACACTTCGATCTCTTCGTTAAGCTGGCCGACAACTACGAACTGAATTTAAAAAAAGCCAAGGCTGATGTGGCGTCACTCTCGCACAAGAACTATGGTGATCTGGATTTTCAGGTGGGAGAGTGTCCGGAGTGCGAACACGAGACGATGGTCTCAGATCCTACATCTGCCACTGGGTTCAAATGCCTGTTTTGTGGCTTTGAAGACCCGCCTGACGACCTGGAAGTACGTTGTGGAATTTGCGGTCTGCCGTGGCCCCAATTTCAAATGGACTACTGCGATTGGTATGACCAGAATGATTGTATATATGTCTGCCCCAGATGCAGACATGATCCGGAATACGTGAAGGACGATTAGGGCTTGAAATGAATAAGAAAAAACTCATTGAAGTTGCTCTCCCACTGGAAGCTATCAACAAGGCTGCTGCCTACGAGAAGATGCCGGGCATCGGCCCCCATCCACGTGGGATTCACCTTTGGTGGGCGCGTCGGCCGCTGGCTGCAGCGCGGGCGGTGATCTTTGCGCAGATGGTCGATGACCCTTCGGCGCATCCCAACTTGTTCCAGACGGAGCGTGAGCAGAAGAAAGAACGCGGCCGTCTATTCAAGATCATCGAAGACCTGGTGATGTGGGAAAACACTACTAACGAGGAAGTGCTGCAAAAGGCGCGCGATGCGATCTGGGAAAGCTGGCGGCGGGCCTGTGCCGAGAACGCCGACCATCCGCGTGCCCGGGAGCTTTTCAACCGCGAAGTACTGCCTGCCTTTCACGATCCCTTCGCCGGAGGCGGCGCGCTGCCGCTGGAGGCGCAGCGGCTGGGGCTAGAAAGTTACGCCAGCGACCTCAATCCCGTGGCGGTGCTGATCAACAAGGCGATGATCGAGATACCGCCGCGCTTCGCCGGTAAACCGCCAGTCAATCCTCAAGACCGACCCCTCTCCCGTCCCGGGAGAGGACAGGTTGAAGGGACGATGTTCGCGAAAGAATGGAAAGGCGTCCAGGGTCTCGCCGAAGACGTGCGCTACTACGGTCAGTGGATGCGCGACGAAGTGGAAAAGCGCATCGGCCACCTCTACCCCAAGATCGAAGTAACCGCCGAGATGGTCGAGGAGCGGCCCGACCTCAAACCTTACCTTGGTAAGCAGCTTACCGTCATCGCGTGGCTGTGGGCACGAACCGTCAAGAGTCCTAACCCCGCTTTTACCAATGTCGATGTGCCACTCGCCTCGACCTTCATGCTCTCAACCAAGGCGGGCAAGGAGGCCTATGTCGAGCCGGTAATCCAGAGCGGCGGTTACCGTTTCACGGTCAAGAGCGGCAAACCGAAGGATGCGGAAGCGGCGAAGAACGGCACCAAGCTGGCGCGGGGGGCGAACTTCAAATGCCTGATGTCGGATGCACCGATTGCGTCCGACCACATCTACGGCGAGGCCAACGCTGGCCGCATGGGTACGCGGCTGATGGCGATAGTCGCCGAAGGTACGCGCGGCCGAATCTATCTCGCGCCGACGCAGGAACACGAAGCCGCTGCACTCAAGGCTCGGCCCGACTGGAAGCCAGAAGTCGCCATGCCCGAGAACCCGCGATGGTTCTCGCCACCGCTCTACGGCCTAAAGAATTACGGCGACCTATTCACCGACCGCCAGCTCGTCGCGCTAACGAGCTTTTCGGATCTGGTTGGCGAGGCCGTCGCCTTCATCAAGCGTGACGCCATCGCCAACGGCCTGCCGGACGATGGCCTGCCCCTTGCCAAAGCTGGCGCTGGTGCAACGGCGTACGCGGAGGCGGTAGGTGTTTATTTATCGTTTACTGTTGATCGCTGCATGGACTTCTCCAATTCCTGCACGAGATGGGTTCCAGGAAACCAGAAAGTCATGAACCTTTTCGGTAAGCAAGCAATCGGGATGACGTGGGATTTCCCAGAGGCGGCGATTCTCCACGATACAGTTGGGGGATTTGTTCCTGCTGCTTCTTTCATTGCCGATTGTATTGAGAAGTTACCTTCAATCGGCCCGGCCCATGCTCTGCAACAAGATGCAATGGCGAGTGGGATTGCCGCAGGCAAAGTTGTCTCTACTGATCCGCCCTACTACGACAATATCGGCTACGCTGACCTATCCGACTTCTTCTTCATCTGGCTGCGCCGGACGCTACGCTCGACGTTCCCCGACCTGTTCGCCACAATGGCAGTGCCGAAGGCCGAGGAGCTGGTGGCCACACCCTATCGCCACGGCAGCAAAGAGAAAGCGGAGACATTCTTCCTCAACGGAATGACGCAGGCCATGCACCGACTTGCGGAACTGGCGCACCCGGCCTTTCCGGTCACCATCTACTACGCCTTCAAGCAGTCCGAAAACGACAACGAAGGAGGCACGACTAATACTGGCTGGGACACCTTCCTTGCTGCCGTTATCGAGGCTGGTTTTTCTATCACTGGTACTTGGCCCATGCGTAGTGAGCAGGAATACCGGATGGTTGGTCTGGGTACCAACGCCCTCGCCTCCAGCATCGTGCTTGTTTGCCGGCCGCGCCAAGCTGATGCACCTAATGCGACTCGCCGCGAATTCCAGAATTTGCTTAAAAATGAGCTGCCTGCCGCCTTGGCCCACCTACAAGCTGGCAACATCGCGCCGGTCGACCTCGCGCAGGCAGCCATCGGCCCAGGTATGGCGGTCTATACGCGCTTTGCCAAAGTAATCGACGCTGAAGGGACGTCATTATCAGTACGTGCCGCACTAGCAATGATCAATCAAGTGCTCGACGAGGCGCTAGCTGAGCAGGAGGGCGACTTCGATGCTGATACCCGATGGGCACTGACCTGGTTCGACCAAGTAGGTTTTGCCGATGGTGACTTTGGTGTTGCAAACGTACTTGCGCAAGCCAAAGCTACGGGCATGGACGGGCTAGTCGAGGCGGGCATCATTGTCTCTGGCAAGGGCAAGGTCCGCCTACTGAAACCTGAAGAACTTCCTGCGGACTGGGACCCGGCGACTGATAACCGCCTGACGGTTTGGGAGATGGTGCATCACCTCGTGCGGGTGCTTGAAGCCGGCGGCGAATCTGCTGCCGGTGCGCTACTGGCTAAAATTGGCGATCAAGCTGAGGTCGCGCGCGAACTCTGCTACCGCCTCTACACGCTGTGCGAGCGAAAAAAGCGCGCCAACGAGGCAATGGCTTACAACGCGCTGGTCCAAAGTTGGCCGGAGATCGTTCGACTGGCGCGAGAAGCTCCGCACGCGCCGGTGACGGGCACGGATGACATGTTCGCTCAGGGGTAATCGGGCACTACATACATAAAAATTAATAATAGAGATCACTATGGCCATCACCAATCACGAACGTGTCGGCAAGGCGCTCGAACAGCTCAAGGTCGGCCTTGCTCCTTTCGCTGGACGAGAGATCAAGGCAGCGATTGCCGCCAACACCATGTCACTTGAAAAAGTACGCAACTTCGCCGAGGACCCGATCCTCGGCAAGAAACCCATCGAGGAGTGGGATGTCTCGGGCTTGCTCAAGTTAATCTGGGAGACATGGAACGAGGTCTTCAAGAAAACCCTTGGCTTTTCCGAGCGCAGCCTGGTTTCGGAAATCCGTGACTGGCGCAATAGGTGGGCGCACCAGCAAACTTTTTCCAGTGACGACGCCGACCGAGCTCTCGATTCGGTCGAACGCCTGCTGACGGCGGTTTCCGCTACACAGCCAGCTGACGATGTGCGCAAGATGAAATTGGAGTTGCGCCGGACGGTCGCTGATGAGCAGGCACGCGGCGAGCGCCGCAAGAGCGCCGGCATCGCCATCGAGGGCCAGGCATCGGCCAGCATGAAGCCTTGGCGCGAGGTGATCACACCGCACGCAGATGTGGCCAGTGGTCGTTACCAGCAAGCTGAGTTCGCAGCCGACCTTTGGCAGGTGTATCTGGGTGAGGGCAGCGATGAATACCGAAACCCTACCGAGTTCTTCCGCCGCACATTTCTCACTGCGAGCTTGAAAAAGCTACTGGGCAGCGCGATGGAGCGTCTGACCACTAACGGCGGCGACCCTGTGGTTCAGCTACAGACCAACTTTGGTGGCGGCAAGACGCACTCTATGTTGGCGCTGTTTCATCTATTTTCTGGTGCGAAGGCGAACGAGCTGCCCGGTATCGAGGAGGTGATGCAAGAGGTCAATGTGAAATCACTGCCTAAGGCGCATCGTGCTGTGCTGGTGGGGAATAAGCTTTCTCCGGGCAATCCATCCACCAAGCCGGACGGCACAGTGGTGCGCACGCTTTGGGGGGAGCTGGCCTGGCAACTGGGTGGCAAGCAGGGTTACGAGTTGATTCGCAAAGATGACGAGAATGCCACTAGCCCAGGCGACCGCTTGCGCGAGCTGTTCAACGCTTACAGCCCCTGCGTGATCCTGATCGATGAATGGGTAGCCTATGCGCGCCAGTTGCACGACCAGAGCGACCTACCCGGTGGCGGCTTCGAGACGCAATTCAGCTTTGCCCAGGCGCTGACTGAGTCAGCGAAGCTGGCTAAAAACTGTTTGTTGGTCATCAGCCTGCCCGCTTCCGATACCGCGATCTCGCCCCACGCTGCTGGCAATGATGAAGAGGTTGGTGGTGAGCGAGGCCAAGCAGCCTTGGCGCGCTTGCGTAATGTCGTTGGGCGTTTGGAGTCGTCCTGGACGCCCGCCACAGCCGATGAGGGTTTTGAGATTGTGCGACGGCGCCTCTTCGAGCCAATGCGCGCCGATCATTTCAAGCTGATGGATGCGACTGCGAGAGAGTTCGGCGAGATGTACCGAACGCAGCAGCAGGAGTTTCCCGCTGAGTGCCGGGAGAATGATTACGAGAAGCGCATTCGCGCTGCCTACCCGATTCATCCCGAGGTTTTTACTCGGCTGTACGAGGACTGGTCCACACTGGTCAAATTTCAGCGCACACGCGGCGTGCTGCGACTGATGGCGGCTGTGATCCACAGCCTTTGGGAGAAAGGCGACCGCAATCCGCTGATCATGCCTGCCAACATTCCAATTGACGACACCCGGGTGCGTGACGAACTGACGCGCTATCTGTCGGACAATTGGAAGCCGATCATTGAGAAGGATGTCGATGGGCCGGATTCCCTGCCGTTATCGATTGACGGCGACGTGCAAAACCTCGGTAAATTCTCTGCTTGCCGGCGAGTTGCGCGTACCGTTTATCTGGGGTCAGCGCCAACCACCAGCGCGGCCAATAAAGGGGTCGAGGACCGACGTGTCAAGCTGGGTTGCGCCATGCCGGGCGAAACCACTGCGGTATTCGGCGATGCCCTACGCCGCCTTGCGCTGGTTGCCACTTATCTTTACCAGGATGGTTCGCGCTACTGGTACGACACACAGCCGACCGTCACAAAGCTGGCGGAAGATCGTGCGGAGCAGTTGAAAAATGCCCCAGATAAAATTTCGCATGAACTTGAGCAGCGTTTGCGCAATGACTTAGCTCAGCGTGGCGACTTCGGCAAGGTTCATCCCTTGCCACCCAGCGGCGTCGATATTCCGGACGAAACAGATACGCGTCTGGTGGTGCTGGGGATTGACTTCCCATACAGCAGAGAACCTAACAGCCCTGCTGAGACGGCGGCCAAGGCACTGCTGGAGAGTCGCGGCAACTCGCCGCGACGTTTCCGCAATACTTTGGTCTTCCTCGCTCCCGACAAGCCGCGGATCGCCGATCTTGAAGAAGGTATCCGCAAGTACTTGGCCTGGGAATCCATCCTGGCCGAGAAAGACACGCTTGATCTGCGTCCGCATCAGGTCAAGCAGGCGGAGACCCTCTTGAAGGCCGCAGAAAGCGCCGTCGTGGCCCGACTGCCGGAAACTTACCAGTGGCTGCTGGTGCCTGCGCAGCCGACGCCGCAGTCGCCTATGACTTGGGACGTTCTGAAATTATCCGGCCAGCAGCCGTTGGCGGAACGCGCCAGTAAAAAATTGCGTTCGGAAGAGTTGCTCCTGCCAAGCCTTGGTCCCAGTCGCTTGCGAATGGAGCTCGACAAGATACCGCTATGGCGTGGTGACCACGTGGATGTCTCGCAACTGGTTGAAGACTTTGCGCAGTACGTGTACCTACCAAGACTCACATCGTCCGCTGTGCTTCTTGAAGCCATTCGTAATGGCGTCAATATGCTCACTTGGACACAAGATGGCTTTGCCTTCGCCGAATCTTATGACGATGTCGCCAAGCGTTACAGAGGTCTGATCGCCGGGCAAATTGTCGGGCTCAGTGATCCGCATATGCCGGGGTTGGTAGTTAAGCCCAACTTGGCAGCGCAGCAGCTTGACGCAGAAAGATTAACGACACCAGGTAGCTCACCGCCACAACCAGAGGGAACGGAACAGCTCTCACCGGCTACGACCGGCGAACCACAGCCAGCTGGCTCATCTAATCCGACGCGGTTCTATGGCACCGTATCTCTGGATGCGACGCGAGTGGTTCGGGACGCTGGGAAAATAGCTGAGGAGGTTATTTCCCACTTGGCTGGTCTTGTTGGTTCGTCAGTCAAGGTCGTCATCGAGATAGAGGCCGAAATTCCAGATGGTGCACCAGATCATGTGGTTCGTACCGTGACCGAAAATGCTAGGACACTGAAGTTTACTAACCAAGGTTTTGAGATGGAATAACCTTAGCCGATAAGGTTAGATCTTCAAATCCGAGAAGCTTTTTTTAAAAAATTAGTGGATACCCTGAAGGGTTAATCATGCCAGAGAGTCTTCAAGATCAGCTCGCTCGATTAGCTAAATCTGGCGAACTAAAAACAAATTCACCGAGCGAAATTTCTCCGAATAATTATCAACAAAAAAATTCATCTGAGGCGCGTCTGATGCCAGATGCAGTACAGTCGTATGAAAATCTGATTCTGGAAAATGATAGGCTTCGGGAAGAAAATGAAAATATTAAAACCCAAAGTGCTAAACAACCTAACCAGAAAGAGGTGCTGGTTAGCTTGCAGCAGCAATTAAGTGATGCATTAGCCCGGTTAAATATGGCAGAAAGTTCGTTGACCAGGTTGGCTGATGAAAATCTACAGCTGAATCTACGACTTTCTGAAGTGCCTTTAGCAGAAGAGATTTTGTATTGGCAGGAAAAAGCTAGTCAGGCGGATAGTCTCTTCCAATCTGCAACCCAATCTATTGGTCAGCTTGAACTAGATAGGCAGCAGCTTTCGAGAGATCGGTTGGCATTTGAAAATGATTTTGTGCGTCTTGAGGAGTTGGATAGTACCGCTGCACAATTGGCTGCAGATAGGCGAGACTTGGTAAATTCTGAGAAAGAATTTCAAAAGCGGCTCAACGAATTAGAAATTTCTGAAAAAAGACAGTCTATTGAGCAGATTCGTTTAGAAAAGTTATCTGCGGAATTAAATGAGTTGCGGGCTCGAATTGGGCATCTCAAAGGAGTCGAGCGTGCGCTAAAAGTCCTTGAGGCCGAGCACACGAAAATTTCGAGATTATATGGCGCAAGCAAAACACGAATTAGAAATCTAATAGCGGAGAGGTATCAAGCTGCAGAGGAACAATCTCAACTTGAAGAAAATCTAAAGCGAGTTAGTCGCGATTTAAAAGAGGCGATTGGAGAGCTGGCTGTACGTCCGGACGGTGAAGTGGTCATCAGGTCTTTTGAAACAATAAAGTGGCTTGTTAGTCAATTCCATGATCCCCATGAGCGCTTGGTGCCTAAAAAAGTTTTACTTATCGGTGATGGCCCGTGGTCGCTCGATAAATTTAGTGAACTTCTCCAGGAACACGGCTTTGAAGTCTGGGAAAACGGCTGTGATCCCAGTATTGAGATCGTAATTGTTGGGCGAGATAACTGGTCGGGTGAGGTTGTAGACGGCCAAATCGAAGAGCGAGATGGCGAGGCGCTCAGAGTCTATTCACAAGAGTTATTTGTGCTGCTGCTGGCAATACAGGCGGACCCGCTCGATGTGGCTGATCCTGATGATTTAGTGAAATTTGTTCACGGCCATCCGGTGTTCGATTACCTTTTAAATCAGGAATTTCCATGGCCTGAGACAGTATTTGAAGATGGCCCGCCTGCAACGGTTGGAGAGGGATTCGGTAATGAAGATGCAGTCTCTCCTTTATACCGAATGGGCTACTCAGTAGCGCAGCAGGTCGATCTCAGCATATTAGAACGGCGTGAAATTCTTAAAGAAACATACGCCGAAGAGGATTTGCCGTGGTGTATTTCTGATGAGTACATGAATGACTGGGGCGATGCCAATGCTCGCAAACGTCTCCGCCGTATCGCTTGGCACTTGCATTTGATGACCAAACGATTTCGGAGGCATGAGGTAGCAGTTGCGCGATGGGAGAGTGACCTTGAGTGGTTGAAGCGGACGTTCTATAGGCCGATTCATCGTTTTCGCTGGCCTTCGTAATCAATTGATATTTTTTCGCAAATTTTGGCAAAGCGATACTCAATGGAACGTTTATGACAATTGACCAAGACTCGCTCATGCGCGCAGCAGCTTTCGAGCAAGTCCGAAAACTCGGGGAGATTCACGATCATCTGACGGCAAAAGAGCTAAAGTTAGGATTTATTTTTGAAAATGAACGAATTCCTTTAGTTAATCCGCAACGCGGCATTTTCAAGCCACGACAGATGCAATTTCTCCTGTCGATCAAAACCGTATTTCCCAAAGCCGGGGCACGAGTTTGGTACGACGACCAGCGCGAAGTGCACCGCCAGATTTATGAGGGCGACGAGACGGTGGGCTATGCGTTTATGGGTCAGAATCCGGATTCAGCAGATAACCGATGGTTGCGAGAAGCATTTGAGAATCAGATACCGATTATCTACTTCCTCGGTATCGCACCAGGACGCTATCAAGCGATTCTGCCGGTGTTCATTTCTGGATGGGATGCAAAGGCTTTGAAAGCAAGCGTAGCTTTCGGCCTGCCGGACTACGATACATTGGTGTCGCCAGAAAATGTTCTTGAACGTCGTTACGCGTTACGGGCGGTCAAGCAACGCTTGCATCAGGCATCATTTCGCGAAGCAGTAATTAATGCCTACAACGGTCGCTGTGCTTTATCGGGGCTACCGGAGACCTTGCTCCTCGATGCTGCACACATCATCTCGGATAAGGACGAAAAGCTTGGACAGCCAGTGGTGCCCAACGGTATTCCTCTCTCGAAAATTCACCATGCTGCGTTTGATGCTCATCTAATAGGTATCGATCCCGATTACAAATTACATGTAGCTGAACGTCTTCTTGTTCAAAGAGATGGTCCTATGCTTGAAGCAATTAAGCGGCTCAACGGTACGACGATTCATTTGCCCAACCGTCTAAAAGATCGTCCAGATCGAGATCGGCTTGCCGTTCGCTTTGAGCGATTCAAGATGGCGGCTTAGCATTTTCAAAAAATATTGGCCTATCTTTCAAAATCACAGTTATTCTGAATCAAAAAACTAATTCGCAGGTTCAAGTAGTAGCTGGTAGACCCCAAAAATAATTTGGGATTCGCTTTCACCATGACGTAGTCCTCTTCCGAAATCGGCAATGAAATGCCTCTCCCCCAGAAATAAAACTTCCCGCCATCTTCGATGGCGAGCGCCCAGTAGCAATTCTCTGGCGTCGCTGGCGGGCGTGGTGTGCCTTTGGCCAGGGAAGGGCTCAGTGGCTCAATCTTGATCAGTTGGATATTCATGGGTGAGATTCAATGGAGTTTTGATGGTGACGTCAGAGGACTCTTCTGAACCTGAGCGGGATGCCCTCGTGCGCGGCAATGGCGTTGGCTTCTTCGGGGTCCATGGCCAGCTCGGCGGCGTAATAGGTGCTGCCGGGGTGCTCGCCTTCGACGATGTCGATGTTGATCCCTGAAATGCTGTCTAGGTCGATACCGCGGAAGAAGTTCAAGGCTGCGCGCTGACCATCGGCCCATTCTTCGAAGTACTCGCACTCATAGGTCCAATTGGGTTCGGCGGCGAGCCAGCGATCAATGTCGTGGACTATTGAGTCGAATTCCGCGTGATTTAGATTGCCCAGCCACTCTTCGACCACCTCGGGGCTATCGCTGTCGCCGCAGCTTTTACGGATGTTGGACATGATTTTTTGTGTGGCGCCCGAGCAGCCGATTAATTCATGCACGCTTTCACTGATGGACTCTAGCTTTTGTTCGATGGCTTCTCGGTGTAAATCAGCGGCGAACCATGACAGCGGTATACAGCTTTCGGCTGCGAGGGCTAATGTTGCCGGGCTCTCGTTCCAATCAGCGTCGATGGCGTACACGTCGCTTCTGATTTTCGGTTCAGGGTAGTCGGCGACAGAGAGGGTGCCGTACTCGGTGACATCGAAGAGCAGGGGTGTTTGATTGGCTTGCTGCCATACCTGGTTCAGGGTGGCGGTACTGGCTGCTTCTAGCTTGAGTGGTGCGATGGCTAGTCCTAATCCGATGCCACTGGCGAGTTTGAGAAATTGCCTTCTTGAGATGGCGTTCATTGACTGCTCCTGTTTAGCCGTTTTGACACCTGTCTGGGCACGGCAAGTAGGAATAAATCCGCCCAATAAAAAACCCTCCACAGCGGGAGGGTTGATTGACGCCCGCTTGGTTGCCTTTCGGCCGCATCCGCTATTGCGAACCACCTTGCCCGGGTAGGCAGGTTGGTGCTGGGTGACCAGCTCTGAATGCAGGAAAATATTATCGTGTATCAATATTTCCGTCAACGTCATCAAGAGGTTCATGCCCCAAAAATGGTGTCAGACCTTTCTCGCATAGCATGGGCAGAATAGTGCCATATAGGTTACCTTTCCCTGTGATGACCTTTTTGATCAAAGAGCTCCCGCTCAACGATGGAATGAGCCCGTTTAAGGCTTGGTTCGATGATCTTGATGCGGCGAATAGGGGATAGCAATCATGGCACTGACCCGAGATTTTAAAGATACCGTCGCATCTCGCGTACAAAACGATCCTGCGTTCGCGCAAGCGTTGCTTGATGAAGCGATTACGCTTTTTATCAACGGAGAGCCAGAAACAGCGAAGCTGATTCTGCGTGATTTAGTGAATGCGACTGTCGGATTTGAAGCGCTTGCCGAGGAAATTCACAAGCCTGCTAAAAGTCTGCACCGAATGCTCTCGGTCTCAGGTAATCCAACCATGACGAATATTTCTGCAATTTTTGCAGCGATCAAGAAAGTGCTGGGTGTTGAAGTACGGACTCAGGTGATTGCGTCCTGAATGATTCTACCTGTGGCGCTGATTCACGGCACTTGGCCGCCTTCAATATCAGCTGCCAGATCAACCGGTTAGGTTAGCGTAGCCCGTGACCTTGAAAGAACAATTGCTTTGACTCAGTCAATCGAGGAGTAATGAGATGATAAAAAAACTTAAGATGTCTGATTTATCGGAATTTGATCCTTCAAAGTACTTGGATGACGATGAGGCGGTAGCGCACTACATCCGCATGGCTATTGAAGATGGCGATCCTGGGTTGCTCGCTGCAGCGCTTGGCGATGTTGCCCGGGCACGGGGGATGGCATAGGTTGCTTTGGATGCGGGATTGACTAGAGAAGCGCTTTACAAATTACTGAGAGCTGATGCCCATCCTCGGTTCGATACGATTTACAAAGTATGTAAGGCTTTAGAAATGCGGCTAACGGCTACGGCAACCTGATTTTTGTTTATATTCGTCTTTCAGCTAAGCTAGACGTGTGCGGGTGGTGGGTTCGATTGACGATTGATGGCAGCTGAATTAAAGTGAGCAGACGTTTTGATTAAAGGTTGTGCGATGATAATTTCTTCTCCAGAAGATTTGCGTCATGGGCCCTTGACTATAAATTTGGACGATGCCGATCAGGACCGTATTGCTTCTCTGGCGTCGGCCAAAAATAGCACTCCGCACTACCTGATGAAGGCGGCTATTTTTGAGTATTTGCGAAAAGAAGAAGCCCGGCAAAGCTTTATTGCGGCGGCTGAATCATCCTTTGCGCAATACAAGGAAACCGGGCTTCACATTACGTTGGATGAGTTTGATTCGTGGGCGGATCAAATTCAACAGGATCCCAGTACGCTACTGCCCGCATGCCATGAGTAAGATTGTCGGCAAGGGCGCTGTCTGAATAAGTTTTTCATTTTCAGAGCTAGTTTCTACACAAAAAAGTCTGTGGTTTTGCGGCAAACGACACTGGATCCCGGCTTTCGCCGGGATGACGGAAGGAACTTTACAGTCGTCTCAATTACTACTGTCATCACATGCAGGTGAGCGAGTGGGGAATTCGGATCGCATGCGATCCGCCTACGCAGCAGTCATCACATGCAGGTGAGCGAGTAGGGAATTCGGATCGCATGCGATCCGCCTACGCAGCAGTCATCACATGCAGGTGAGCGAGTGGGGAATTCGGATCGCATGCGATCCGCCTACGCAGCAGTCATCACATGCAGGTGAT
>JAIXXZ010000003.1 GCA_027490465.1 Oxalobacteraceae bacterium | reverse complement strand
TAAAACGTAAGACACTGGATCCCGGCCTGCGCCGGGATGACCTTGGAGGAACGGTTAGCCCCAAAATCGTCATCCCGGCGAAAGCCGGGATCCAGCGTCTTTCATTCAACACTACTGGCTCAAACCCTTCACCGAGTAACTTCAGGCTCGAACTGACTGGCGTTCAACGCAAGTCTGGGTCTTCCACTCAATGCACCGCTTTAAAAGCACCGCGTGCCGCATCCACAGTCTCAGCAATCACCGCATCATCATGCATTGCCGACACGAAGCCCGCTTCGAATGCCGACGGCGCTAGGTACACACCCGCATCCAGCATCGCGTGGAAGAATTGATTGAAGCGCTCTTTGTTGCAGGTCATCATTTCCGCATAATTGCCCGGCACGTGTTCGGTGAAATAAATACCGAACATGCCACCGATGGCGTCGCCACAGAAAGCGACACCCGCCTCAGCCGCCGCCTTGGACAAACCATCCACCAGCTTCGCTGTCTGGGCTGACAGTTTTTCATAGAAGCCTGGCCGCTGAATGATGTCCAGTGTTGTCATGCCTGCTGCGACTGCCACCGGATTGCCCGAGAGCGTGCCTGCCTGATACACCGATCCCAAAGGTGCCAGATGTTGCATGTATTCCTTGCGTCCACCAAAGGCTGCGACAGGTAAACCACCGCCGATGACTTTGCCGAGCACCGTCATATCCGGTTGTATGCCGTACAGTGCCTGCGCACCGCCCAGCGCTACGCGGAAGCCGGACATCACCTCATCAAACATCAGCACCGCACCGTGCTGTGTACAGAGCCTACGCATGGTTTGCAAAAATTCTGGTGTCGCGCGCAAGAGATTCATATTGCCGGCGACGGGTTCGACGATCACTGCAGCGATGGTCGAACCCATTTTGTTGAAGACTTCTTCGAGTTGCGCGCTGTCGTTGTAGTCGAGCACCATGGTGTGCTTTGCGAAGTCAGCGGGTACGCCCGATGAAGTCGGATTGCCAAATGTCAGCAGGCCACTGCCCGCCTTGACCAGCATGGAGTCTGCATGACCGTGGTAGCAGCCCTCGAATTTGATGACGGTATCGCGGCCTGTCACGCCGCGCGCCAGACGCAAGGCACTCATCGCGGCTTCGGTGCCGGAGGAGACCAGTCTGACTTGCTCTATCGATGGCACGATTTTGCAAATCATTTCGGCCATCAGAATTTCGCCTTCGGTCGGCGCGCCAAACGAGAGGCCATGCGAAGCCGCCTTCTGCACTGCGGCGATGACCTCAGGATGCGCATGTCCGACGATGGCAGGACCCCATGAACCGATGTAATCGATGTAGCGTTTGTCATCGGCATCCCAGAAATACGGGCCCTCGGCGCGCGTGATGAAACGCGGTGTGCCGCCGACAGAACGGAAGGCGCGCACGGGCGAGTTCACACCACCCGGTGTGCTTTTTTGTGCTCGTGCAAATAGGGTTTCATTCTTGGACATGGTTTTCCCCCTGAAGATAGCTTTGTTGGTGTTTTATTTGTCTATGTCGTTAGCGTCAAGCTTGATTCTCAGGCGTCGCCGCTGTCCGGCTCGCGCGCCCAGAAAAAACGATCAGGCACGAGTTTACCCATACCCAGGCGCTGCGCATGCGCGAGTGAGGCGACCGTGAATTCCTCTGCCTCGAAGACAGCCTCAGGCGCTTCGAGACCATTGGCGAGCATCGCGGCAATCGTGGCCGACAGCGTATTTCCGGCACCGATGAACGAGCCGGACTGTCGCGGCCAGTGATCAGTACGAACCATACCCTCGCTGCTGAACAGGGTGTTCGTCACTTTGCCTGCTTCACCTGGTGTACCGGTGACGAACACGAACTCGCAGCCCAGTTGTATCGCATGCATTGCATCGACTTCCAGCGTCTGCGCATTGGATGGCTCGCGCCAGGTTTCGGCAAGACGCAGCAGCTCGCCGGCTGATATCAGCAGCAGCGTACTTTGTGGAACCAGCAGCTGGCGTATTGCCAGCAGCAGTTCCTCGTCACTTTCCTGCTCTGACAGCGCCGTTGAAAAAGGATCCAGTACCAAGGGTACTTCCGGATAGTCGGACATGATCTCGGCGATGACGGCGACACTTTCGATGTTACCGAGATAACCCACCTTGAATGCAGCGACCGGCATATCTTCGAGCAGAACGCGCGCCTGATCGGCGATCCATTCAGGCTCAACGAATTGCAAATCCTCGACGCCGGTGGTGTCACCGACGGCCAGTGCGGTGATCACGGAGAGTCCGTGGCAACCCATCGCAGCGAAAGCGGCCAGATCAGCTTGTATGCCGATCGCACCCACAGGGTCGGCAATGCCGAAGGTCATGACAAGCGGAGAAGTTTGGTTTTGCACAGGGAAAGGATTAACATAGGGGGCTTTTGCATTTTACTTGAAGGGCTGTGCTGTGAGCGATAACAAGACAACTGAGCAGGAATACAAGACCTGGATGTGCCTCATCTGTGGATGGGTCTACGACGAATCCGCTGGTTTGCCCGATGAGGGTATTGCCCCTGGCACACGCTGGGACGAGGTACCCATGAACTGGACTTGTCCGGAATGCGGTGCCCGCAAGGAAGACTTTGAAATGGTCGCCATCTGATTTGTCACCGACGCCGCGCATCATGGCTTCATGTGTATGCGCGGTGAATGCTGCAGATATGTCGCCAAAATCACTACATCGAGCAAAGTTTGATTTTTCAATGTACTAACTAATTGTTCTTTTTGTTACATTTGCGCCCGGTTCCATGAAAGCATTCATCGGGTGGCGCAATGGTGGTTTTGCAAGCGCAGGCTGGACCAGAAATTCTGGTCATAGACGACAGTAGTACGATCCGGCGTTCTGCCGAGATTTTTCTATCGCAATCCGGTTATTCGGTGCTGCTTGCCGAAGACGGTTTCGAGGCTTTGTCCAAAATCGTGGAACGTCGGCCAGCGCTGATTTTCTGCGACATTCTGATGCCGCGTCTCGATGGTTATCAGACCTGCAGTCTCATCCGTTACAGCAAAGACTTTCGCGACACACCTGTCGTCCTGCTTTCCTCCCGCGACGGATTGTTCGATCGCGCCCGCGGTGTCATCGCTGGCGCTACCGCTTATCTCACCAAACCATTTACCAAGGACAGTCTGCTCAAGATCGTCCGCGACCATGTGTCGCAGCGCGAGGCCGCGTGACCATGCCGGCTTTTTTCGTCAACTCCTTGTCCCCTCACTGATATGCCCATCAAGCACATCCTGATTGTCGATGACTCTGCAACGGAGCGTCATTTTCTCTCCGAATTGCTGACATCGAACGGCTATTCGGTCACTACTGCAGAAAATGGTGATATTGCCATCGAGCGCATACGACAAAATCCACCCCACCTGATATTGATGGATGTGGTTATGCCCGGACAAAATGGTTTTCAGACCACGCGCGCGATTGCACGCGATCCGATAACCAGTCATGTACCCATCATCATTTGCAGCAGCAAGAATCAGGAAACAGATCGCATCTGGGGTATGCGGCAAGGCGCACGTGATTATCTTGTCAAGCCGGTCGATACGCGTTTGTTACTGCAGAAAATCGCTGCGCTGTCACGTTCGGTGAACTGAGATGCACGCGCGGTCCGTAAGCGAAATGCCCATTGCGCAGGACGAACTTGCCACATCCGACAGGCAGGAGCGCCGGCAGGCTTTGCGTGAATTTCAGCGGCAGCTGGTAGAACGCACCCAGCTCGCACGCTCGAACAGCCATAGCGAGCAGATGCGGCTCGCCGTGCAAGCCGGTGATCAACCGTATTTGCTCGAGGTGGCACATACCGCTGAAGTCATCACTTATGAAGGTGTCAAGCCAGTGCCACATACCTGTGCCTGGTTTCTTGGGCTGATCAACTGTCGCGGCAGGCTCACGGGCGTGATTGATCTCGCCGGGTTTTTGGGTCGTCCCGCCAGACCAGCGCAGGATTCCGATCGTTTACTGGTTTTGTCCGACACGCTGCCGGTGCCTTGCGCATTGCGCGTCTCGCGCGTGGCGGGGCTGGTCAGTCTCTCCGGTTTCACCTCGCAGTCCAGACCCGCAGACGAATCTTCCTGGGTGAGCTCGTTTCTTGTGGATCGAGAGTCGCGCGTCTGGCGATTGCTGGATTTACCCCTGCTGATGGAAGATCCCGCATTTCTTGATGTGGTGGCGCATTAGAGAAGCTGATTTATTTTTTATTCATTGGCGGAGCATTGCATGGAAATTGATACAAGCCATGGCGCAAGTACGGTGACGAACATGTCTTCCGCGATACCGGATTCCTTCAAAGAAGAAAAAGGTCACCGGATGTGGCAGAAATTTTTCATGCGCATGAAAGCTAACGTTCTCGTACAACCCTGGTTGGACTACGTTTCGGTAAAGATGGCGGTACGGGTGATGCAGATCGGGCTTGTGCTGTCACTGATTGCCCTCGTTATTTTCACCTGGCTGAATTCTCAGGAAACCACCAAGGCCTCGGTGCGCACCCAGATTGCCGGTGATCTGGTCATGCATTCGCAGCGACTCGGTAAGGCAGCGCCGAATGCCATTCAGGGCAACCCCGAAGCTTTCGCCCAGCTTGAACAAAGCCGAACAGCGATCAACGATGCACTCAAGCTGTTATCTGCGGGCGGTGAATGGCAGGGTCGTGTGGTGCCCGTTGCCGATGCCTATTTTGCCAAACGCGTTGCCCGCATCAGCGATATGTGGCAGCGCTCGGATCAGTCGGCGACACGGCTCATGAGCTTGCAAAAAGAACTGACGGGATTCGGTACCACCCTGCAGTCGCTCAACAAACTCAATCCGGTGTTGCTTGAGCTCGCCGAGCAAATCGCAATTGTCAGTGCGCAGTCAGGGGCCTCGGCGCGCGAAGTTGCAGCAGCAGGGCAGCTCGTCATGCTCACCCAGCGTCTTGGTAAAAGTGCGAACGAATTTCTCACGCCTGAGGGTATTAATCAGGACACAGCGTTCATGCTGGGTCGCGATGCCAATACCTTTCAGGACATCATGACCGGATTTCTGGAAGGTAGTGCGGTCTTGCGTCTGCCCGCACTTGCCAATCCGGATGCACGCGCGCGTTTACAAGAACTCCAGACGGCTTTTGTAAACTACCGTCGCGAGCTCGCCGGCATTCTTGGTAACCTGAAAAACTTCATTGCAGCCAAGCAGGCGGAGCGGCAAATATTCGCCGACAACGAATCACTCCGCGAGCGTTTGCTGGAGCTGCAGCAGGCCTATCGTGCGCAGGAGACTGAGGGTAATTGGACGCACTGGGCATTGGGTACAGCGGGATTTTTATTTCTGATGTTTGCGCTCGCACTGGGGCTCTTGCTGTTGCATGACAGTCGGCAGCGTACGGCCCAGGCAGAATCACGTCGTGTTCAGGCCGAGCAGCAGCGCCGCAAGGCCATGCAGGAAGAAGAAGCGGCGCGCGCCATCAATCAGCAAAATCAGGCGGCCATTCTCAGGTTGATGAATGAGCTTCAGGAGGTGGCCGAGGGTAATCTGGCGATTCGCACTACCGTATCGGAAGATATCACCGGTGCGATCGCGGACTCCGTCAATTTCACGCTGGAAGAGTTACGCAATCTGCTGGCGCGAGTCAGTTATACCGCAAACCAGGTTGGAAAATCCTGCGGCGCTGCGCAGAATATATCCAGTGAATTGCTGGCGCTTGCTGCGCGTCAGTCGAATGAAATTCAGCAGACCGGTGAGGCAGTGCTGCAGATGACAGCGCAAATTCATCAAGTCTCGCGTGCCGCCAGTGAGTCAGCCGATGTTGCCCAATCTTCCGTGAGTGCCGCCGAGCAGGGCGAGAGCGCAGTACAAAATGCGATTCGCGGCATGCAACAGTTGCGCGAGCAGATACAGGAAACTGCCAAGCGCATCAAACGCCTTGGTGATTCTTCGCTTGAAATTGGTGACATTACCGATCTGATTTCCGATATCACCGAGCAGACCCATGTGCTCGCATTGAATGCGGCGATACAGGCTGCATCTGCAGGTGAAGCTGGCCGGGGTTTTGCCGTGGTTGCCGAAGAAGTTCAGCGATTGGCCGAGCGCTGCGGTGATGCGGTGCGACAGATCAGTACGCTGGTCAAGACCGTGCAAGCCGATGCACAGGAAGCCGTCGCTGCGATGGAGCGCTCCACGCAAGGGGTGGTGGAAGGAACCCGCTTGTCAGATGCGGCTGGTCATGCGCTGGCAGATATACGGCGTATTTCTCAGCATCTGGCTGAACTCATTCGCGGCATTTCAGCCTCTGCGGTGGAACAGTCAAGTCTTGCCGATGGCGTAGCGCGCAATATCGAGAGCATTCTGACCGTGACCGAGCACACGCGGCATGGCACTCAGCAAACCGCTTCATCGGTGCAGGAACTCGGCGAGCTCGCATCGGAACTTGAAGGTGCAATCGCACGTTTTCGCATTGCTGCCTGAGTCATTTGCCTGTTCTGAAAACCAACGATGAATTCGCCTGCGCCAGCCAGCTTGACTGCAGCAGATTGCCTGCCGCCTCTTTTTCATGCGCTGGCAATGTCGCTGCGTCAGCTGACGCAGTTGGCGCAACAGGCGACAATGACGGAGGCCGATACGCCGACAGTGCTTGCGTCCATGTCTGTGCTACTTGGACAAGTGGAAGCTGCCTTCGCAATGGCGGGCGTTCACAGTCTTGCCGCCATTACTACACTTTCGCGCCGGCTCGTTTCGCGGCAATCGGAAAATACCGCCCCCTTTCCCGCTGAGCTGGCCGCGACGCTGAGCCAGACTTTTAGCATCCTGACTGAGGCGATGGAACGCCTTCTCATGTCAGAGTCTGTGCCGGCATCAAATTTTTTATCATGCTGGGCTGCACTCGCTGCCTGGGATCTTACCGGTCACGCGCATCCGTCGGCGATGTTGTCGCTGCGGGTCGATGACAGCATGCTGCCTTCGGTGGCAGTACCCGAAGAAAAAGCCCTGCTGGCAGATCCGCGCAGTGAATTCGAGCGCGCGCTATTGCGGTTTTTACGGTCCGATAGTCCCGAAGAAGTTTTGCAAGCGGCGCAGCGTATAACGCAGGTGATTGCTGCACTTGCTTCGCTGGCACAGCCCGTGTCGGAAAAGGCCAACTGGCTGGCGTTGCATGCCGCCACCGGACTAATTGCAGAAGAAAAGACCCGTGATATTGCGTTGTCAAAGAAAATACTGGCGGCGACAGGGCGCGTGATCCGTCATATCGACGCCACAGAACTGCCGCCTGTGCCGGCAGCGCTGGTGCGGGAAGCCTTGTTCATGATTGCCACCGCCAACGCGCAGACGCCAGAGTCAGCCTGTATCGTGCACGCCTTTGATCTCGACGCTCAGCTTCCCTCGTCACACTCAGCAACTCCCGGGATGGCGAACGGAGATACCCTTGCCTTTACGGCGCTCAATCATGAAATCCAATCGCTGATTGCTTTGTTGGATACGCCGGGAACGGCTGCCTTACCTGCACCCGAGCAACTGGATAATCTGATTCAGTCTGCGCGCCTTATGCCGGGCATCGCTTGCGTGACGAGTGCGCTGTCCCGCTTGCAAGCAAGATTGTCTGCGCATGAGGTGCATGCGACGCAAGTTCTTTCGATTGCGGCCTGCCTACTGGGTCTGCAGGCACTGATGGGCTTGATGACCCGTTTGAAAAACAGTCAGTCCATTGCGCAGCGGGTTGCAAGCAATCTGGATGCTATTGGCAATGCTGCTGATATTCCTTGTTGGCGCAGTTTGCACACCATGGGCATCGCCCTGCAAATACCTTCGGTGCTGACATCGCTGAGTGAGGCACTGATCGGAAGCCTGGCCGTCACCGAGCGACAAATAGAACGCCTGATGGATGAGGCACCTACGATGTCAGAGCGAGAAGTGGCCCTAGCCACCATTGATCATCGCCTCTCGGAAGTTCGGGCAGCGCTGAGCTTATTGGATGAGCAGGCTCTGCTGACATTACTTCACGAAATTCGCGAGCAACTCCCTACTATCATTTCTGCTGTAGCGAATAATCAAGACCTTTATCAACGTGAGGTGTTCGCACAAAAATTCGTTCGTCTGTCGGTGCTGCTTGCTGGCATATCACGAACTCACGATATCGAAGACAACGGTTCACTGGATGCGGTGGCGCTGCCTGCTGTTGGCAAGGATGAAAATCATGCGATGCGTCCGGCCTTTGATACTGGCCAGAGTCTGCACGCGATTTTTCTCGACGAGGCAAAGGTGCGTCTGCAGCAGCTCGGGACCTGGCTGCATGCAGAAGCGACGAACAAAGATTTTCAATGGGAATCCGCCGCCCATGCCGCCCATGCACTTGCCGGATGCTCTGCCACGGTAGGCTTGTCGGAGATGCGGCAGCTGGCGCTGGCCATAGAAACCATAGTGACAGGGATGCGCGCAGGCGATGGGCAAATCACGGTGCCTGTGCGGACTGGTTTGCAAAAGGGATTGGTGACGCTTGAACACATGCTCGCCGATTTATCTGCAGGCCTCATGCCCGAGGCTCAGCCCGCAGTCCTTGAACAACTACTCGCATTGTCGCTGACGGCATCCGAGTCCGGATCTGAATTCGAGTATCAGGACGAAGCCCATGTCGAGACTCCGCTTGTTCTGCAGCAGACTGATGCGTCAGATACGGCATCGCCTCCGGCGACTTTGCAGAACCAGTACAGTCAGTCCACTGCCAGCAAAGATCACACTGATTCGAAGGCATTGCTTCAGGCAGAAACCTCCATATTCAATATATCGGCCAACCAGCCTCGCGATCCTATGCAGGATGAGCTGCATGGCATTTTTGTCGAGGAAGCCGCTGATCTGATGCCGCAGCTTGATCAGCAACTGCGCGCCTGGATTGTCGCGCCCTCAGAGCCTGAAGCCCCCGCACAGATGCTACGGATTTTGCACACGCTCAAAGGCAGTGCGCGGATGGCTGGTGAGATCAGGCTTGGTGACGAGCTGCATCAGATGGAGCAAACCGTCGCTGAACTCTCGCAACGGTCGCCACCCGATGTAGCCGCACTGCGCATTCTTGAGACCACACTGGATCAATTGCTGCAAGTTTTCGTACCGGTCACTGCGGTGCCAGCGTCAGCGTCAGCGGTTGGCGATGGTCGGGTAAGCGATCTGAAAGCGACAAGTGCCGATCCCGATACTTCCGGTGTCACGCATGCACGTCAGAATGTCAATTCAGCCGCAGTGCCAGAAAAAACGCCTCAGACCTTACAGCTGCGGGTACGTGCAGAATTTTTGGATCGCATCACGACTTCAGGTGCAGAGCTGCTGGTCGGCAGTTCCCGCATGGCGAGCGAATTGCAGCTGCAAAGACAGTCGGTGAATGATCTCTCGGATAACCTCGCACGCTTGCGCGCGCAATTGCGCGAGCTTGAAATTCAAGCAGAGTCACGTATTGCTTCCGGATTCGCACCCAGCAATACAGCGGAATTTGATCCGCTTGAGTTTGATCGCTATACGCGGCTACATGAACTGACGCGCATGATGAGCGAAAGTATCGCGGACATCAGCAGCCTGCAGCGCACGCTCTCGCGTCAGCTGGACAGCGCCGTGCTCACGGTCACCGCGCAGGGACGTCATGCGCGAACACTGCAAGCCGATTTGCGGCGTGTTCGTACACTCCCCTTTGCCAGCCTGAGCGGGCGGCTGCAGCACTTGCTGCGTCAGGCTGCTCGCGAAAAAGATTGCGATGTGGTGATGGAGATCGATGGCGGCAATCTCGAAGTGGATCGCGGTGTACTGGATCGCATCACGGGTCCACTCGAGCACCTGGTTCGCAATGCTGTTGCGCACGGCATCGAAGCAGCGACCGAACGACTGTCACTGGGCAAGTCTGCGACAGGACGAGTACGCATGGATTTGTCTCAGCAAGGCAATACCTTGCAGCTGCAAATCAGTGATGATGGACGCGGGCTGGATTATGCGCGCATACGCGAACGTGCCATCGCTGCAGGATTGCTGACATTGGATGCGCACGCTGATGAGGCTGCGTTGGCGGAGTTGATTTTCGAGCCGGGCTTTTCAACGGCAAGCAAGGTGACGGAACTCTCCGGGCGTGGCATCGGTATGGATGCAGTACGCGCTGCTGTCATCGTGCTCGGTGGTCATCTGAAAGTTCTGAGCGAACGAGGTGTCGGTACCCGTTTCATATTCAGTTTGCCGCTGACACTGGCGACCATGCAGGTCGTGCTGGTAACAGCAGGCTCGCGCGAGGTCGCACTGCCCGCCACCTTGGTGCAGCAAATGCTCCAGCTCTCGTCTTCAGAGCTTGCACAGGCGCGCACCGCGGGTGAGCTGGAGTGGCAGGGCCGTCATGTGCCCTTGCATCGATTGGCGACGCTGTTGAGTGAGCCGATGTCGGGCCAGGAGACTGCAACGCGCACGCCAGTCGCCGTGCTGCGGCAGCTTGATCAGTATCTCGCCATCGAGCTTGATGCCGTGATTGGGCATCGCGAAGTGGTCGTCAAGAATCTCGGACCGCAGCTGGCCAAGGTACCCGGTATCGCAGGGGCCACGGTGCTGGGGGATGGCAGCATTACGCTCATTATCAATCCCTTGCCCTTGCCTGACTTCGTTGCTGCACACGCGAGCATGTGTGCGAATGTGAATCCAGCAGAGCTCGGCGCACATCAGGCGCCGCGCATTTTGGTGGTTGATGATTCGCTTACCGTGCGGCGCGCCAGCCAGCGACTGTTGGAGCGTCATGGCTATGTGGTTGCGCTGGCCAGAGATGGCCTGGATGCGCTGGAGCAGTTGCGTTTGAGTACGCCCGCCGCCGTACTACTGGACATCGAAATGCCACGCATGGATGGTTTTGAACTGCTGACGGCCTTGCGTGATGATGCGCGCTGGCGTGCACTTCCGGTTGCGATGATCACCTCGCGCACCGCAGAGCGGCATCGTGAGCATGCGATGAAACTGGGTGCTACCGCTTATCTGGGCAAGCCCTTTGTCGAGGAAGAATTGCTGGGTTTGTTGACGCAATGGCTTGCGGCGACCAGTGATGAAGATAAGCTGCTGATTGCATAAAGCAAAGAACCAGTGCTAGCAACAACAGCAACAACAGCAACAACAGCAACAACAGCAACAACAGCAACAACAGCAACAACAGCAACAACAGCAACAACAGCAACAACGGCAACAACAGCAACAACAGCAATAACAGAAAACACAGCGCAACATTTTTCCTGTCGGAGGCAAATTTGAAAATTGCTTGGGTCACCGATCGCAGCAGCACCGGCATGCATCGTCCCCATGATCGCATCGCGCTCGTATTGCAGGGCGGTGGTGCGCTGGGTGCGTATCAGGCAGGCGCGTTCGAGGAATTATCCGATACGGCATTCCAGCCCGACTGGATCGTTGGCGTATCCATCGGTGCGATCAATGCAGCGATTATTGCCGGTAATCCTCCGGAACGGCGCGTCGAACGGCTCTCTGCTTTCTGGCATCAGGTGTCCTCCGGCTTGCCCCAGTTCGCCGATGCCAGTCCCATGATGCCCTGGCTGCGCGCGATGACCGAATCGACCGAACCCCGCTCTGCGTTCAATCAATGGAGCGCCTGGCATGCTGCCTTGTTGGGCATCCCCGGGTTTTATCAGCCACGCTTGCCACCGCCACCGTTTCAACCCGAAGGCACGCAAGCGGCACTCAGTCTTTATGACACCGCGCCTTTGCGAAAGACCCTGGAGAGCCTGATTGACTTTGATCTGATCAATGACGGATCGATTCGACTGTCACTGGGAACAGTGAATGTCAGGACGGGAAATTCTCACTACTTCGACAGCACGCAATGCCGCATCGGACCTGAGCACATCATGGCCAGTGGCGCGCTGCCGCCTTCATTTCCACCGGTGATCATTGATGGTGAGGCCTGGTGGGACGGTGGTATCTTGTCCAACACACCTTTGCAGCAGGTACTGGACTTGCGCGAGAAAAGCGAATCCATGCTGATATTTCAGGTGGATCTGTTTAGCGCACGTGGCGCGCTACCCAAAAATTTTGATGACGTTCTCAAACGTCAGAAGGAAATTCTCTATTCGAGTCGCACGCGTTACACCAGTAACATGGTGGCTGAGATCACCAATACGCGGCGCGCGATTTGTGATTTGATTGCCAAGCTTCCTGAAGATCTGAAGGATGATCCCGAGGTGCAGCATCTTGGCGAGTTTGCCCGCGTTGGGCCCATCGATCTGGTGCATCTGATTTATCGTCCCGGACCCTATGAGCGCGAATCGCTGGATTACGAATTTTCTCGCACATCCGTGCTCGAGCGATGGGAGGCCGGACGGCGCGATTTGCGCGATACGCTGATGCATCCCGAGTGGCTGAAGCGGGCCGGGCAGGCGGCAGGGGCAACGCAATACGATCTCACGCAGCACACGCGTGTAGTCAGCAAGGTGGCGCAGTAATCAGGCAATTATCACTGGCGATTTATTTTTTCACCACGGCATAGCGTTCCAAAGTTCGCTTGCGCGCTTCATCATGCGCGACGATGGGCGCGGGATAATCCTTGCCCAGTGTGATACCCGCGCTACGCAACAAGAGCTCAGGCACCAGCCAGGGAGCATGAATTTGTTTGCGATCCAGTTTCGCCAGTTGTGGCAGGTAGCGCTTGATGAATTTACCGTCGGCGTCGAATTTTTCCGATTGCGTGATGGGATTGAAAATCCGGAAGTAGGGTTGCGCATCGCAGCCGGATGAAGCCGCCCATTGCCAGCCACCGTTATTGGCGGACAAATCGAAATCATTCAGTTGCCGCGCAAAATAGGCCTCGCCGCGTCGCCAGTCTATGCCCAGATCCTTGATCAGGAAGCAGGCAGTCACCATGCGCAGACGATTGTGCATATAGCCGGTCTGGTTCAGCTGATGCATGGCAGCGTCCACCAGCGGGTAGCCGGTGCGACCTTCACACCAGGCAGCAAAATCGGCATCGGCTTTCTTGCCTTCTTCCCAGGCGATGCGATCGTAATCAGCTTTGAACGCGCATTCAGTCACATGCGGATGGTGATGCAGAATCATGAAATAAAAATCCCGCCAGACCAGTTCTGACAACCACACCGCAGCACCTTCACCACCGGTGCCCGCTTGAATCGCCTGCATCGCATGACGCGCCAGCGCGCGAATGGATACTGTGCCAAAGCGCAGATGCACTGACAGATACGAAG
This sequence comes from Oxalobacteraceae bacterium, assembly GCA_027490465.1. Taxonomy (GTDB): domain Bacteria; phylum Pseudomonadota; class Gammaproteobacteria; order Burkholderiales; family Burkholderiaceae_D; genus Pernthalerella. The sequence continues at coordinate 27,013 of JAIXXZ010000003.1, read as the reverse complement.
GACCTTTCACTGCGGGGAAATCACGTGCAACGCCATAGTGCAGCAAGCGCGGCAGAAAATCATCCAGCAACGTTTGTGCGCCACGCATACCGGGCTGTATATGGATTGCTGCCAGATCGCAGGCGTCGAAACCCATTTCGGCCAGTGTCGGTATGCCGCCGGCGGGCGGTGCTGCGAACTGCGATTTTTTCGGCGTGCAATCGTAGGCGTCCAGCAAGGACAAATCATAGCCACCAGAGGGCAGGTTGAATTTTTTCAGCCAGGCATTCTTGTAGGGGGTGAAGACCGACATCGGCTTGCCCATCTGCGACAAGACCTCGCTTTTTTCATGAATGACCTGGTCTTTGCTGCTCAGCAGCGCACAGCCTTTCTTTTTCAGCGCAGCCGCGACCGCCTGATCGCGCACCACTGCTGCCGGCTCATAATCATGATTGATGAAAACAGCGTCAGCGCCCAGCTCGGCCGCGAGCGCGGGTATCGCAGTCTCTGCGCGCGCGTGGCGCACGATCAGGCCGCCACCCTGTGCGCGCAAGGCCGCATCCAGCTCGATCAGACTCGCGTGCAGGAAAGCGACGCGCCTGTCCAGCGTGCCGTGTTCGAGCAGGGGATCAAGGATGTCCTTGTCAAAAATGAAAGCGCAGTACACGCTGCGACTACTCTGCAGCGCGTGATGCAGCGCTGCATGATCGAAATTGCGCAGGTCTCGGCGAAACCAGACCAGTGATTTGTCGTAGTGACTCATGAGGGCAAGGCGGATTCGAATCGGAAAGCGGGGAGTGTAGCCTTTCCCAGTGAACTCGGCGCACGCTGGTGGCTGCGCCTTTCTTCGGCCGTCACCGTCAAAGCTGATAAAATTCGGCTCATGGCCAAGCAAGGCAAGTCACACCCCCCTTCGTCCTCCGCGCCAGACGTGGAAGACAGCGATTTTTCTTCCTCCGCGACATCAAGCGATACCCCTCAATTGCAACTGACCGATCATTTCCTGATCGCCATGCCTTCCATGCTCGATCCCGTGTTCGGCGGCACCGTGGTTTATATCTGCGAACATCATGTGGGCGGCGCACTGGGCGTCATCATCAATCGTCCGACCGACATGACCATGGATGTGCTCTTCGAACGGCTTGATCTCTCGTTGGAAATCAGCCCCCATATTTCCGTGCTGCCGCGCGCGCCGGTGATGTTTGGCGGGCCCGTGCAGGTAGAGCGCGGCTTTGTACTCCATGCGCCCAGCGTCACCTACAACTCTTCTCTCACGGTATCCGACGAAATTACCCTCACCACCTCGCGCGATGTACTTGAGGCGGTCTCTCAGGGTCAAGGGCCGCAGCAGCTGCTGGTCACGCTGGGTTGTGCCGGCTGGAGCGCCGGGCAGCTCGAAGAAGAGATTTTGCGCAATGGCTGGCTGACCGTACAGGCCGATCCAGCGATCATATTTGAGACACCGATCGAGTCACGCTTTGTCGCTGCGATGCATCTGCTGGGCATAGACCCGAACCGACTGACCGGAGAGGCGGGGCATGCGTGATGCGCATCTGCCTCGGCGCATCGCGCATCGCAGCTTGATTAATGCTTTTTGCAAGCCCTGTCGTGATGCGGTTTGCGCTACCGCTTGTGCATGATCACGGTACTGGCTTTCGACTTTGGCTTGAAGCGCATCGGTGTCGCGGTGGGTAATACGCTGATACGGCAAGCGCAGCCGCTGCAAATTATCGAAGCGGCGACCAATGACGGCAAGTTCGCTGCGATATCGCAGCTGCTCGCCGAGTGGCAGCCGCAGCGTGTGATCGTGGGTTTGCCTTTGCACCCGGATGGCGCCGAGCATGAGATGAGCGTGCGGTGTCGGCGCTTTGCCAACCAGATTCACGGCCGTTTCGGTATCGATACCGTGCTGGTCGATGAGCGTTACACTTCTGCGTTGCTGACCCAGCATCGCGGTCAGCCGGTGGATCACGAAGCTGCCGCGCTGATACTTCAACAATATTTCGATGCCCATGAATCAGACTGAATTGGACGCTGAAGCGCTCTACACGCAACTCGAGCTAGCCGTTGGTGCTGGCTTGGCAGGCACGTCCCGCCTGGCCATCGTGGGTATCTACTCTGGTGGTGCCTGGATCGCTGAACGTCTGGCGACATCACTCGGTATCGCCGATCTGGGCTACGTGGATGTGTCTTTCTATCGTGATGATTATGCAGAGCGTGGCCTGCATGCCGAGGTCAGGCCCAGTCAGATACCTTTTGATGTCGAGGGTGCGACCATTTTGCTGGTCGATGATGTGCTCTACACCGGCCGCACAACGCGGGCTGCGATCAATACACTGTTTGATTATGGTCGCCCTGCACGCGTCATGCTCGCCGCCCTGGTCGATCGTGGTGGTCGCCAGCTGCCTGTGGCGCCCGACTTCGTGGCAAAGACAATCACGCTCGCAGACGATCAACAGCTCGTACTGCAAAAATCCGACGATGGCCGTTTCTCACTCACCATAGACCATGCATAACCCGCAACTCAATAAAAACGGCGAACTGCAGCACCTGATCACACTCGAAGGTCTGCCGCCTGCAGTGATCACCCGCATTCTTGACACGGCAGCGTCCTTCGTCAGCGTGGGTGATCGCGAAGTCAAAAAAGTACCGCTCATGCGCGGCAAGAGCGTGTTCAATCTGTTTTTTGAAAATTCAACGCGTACACGCACCACCTTCGAGATCGCATCCAAACGACTCTCGGCCGACGTGATCAATCTGAATATTTCTGCATCCTCGGCCAGCAAAGGCGAGTCGCTGCTCGACACCATCGACAATCTCGCCGCCATGCACGCCGACATGTTCGTCGTGCGTCATGCGCAATCCGGCGCACCGTATCTGATCGCACGCCACCTGACCGAAACCAATCAAGATCATGTGCATGTCGTGAATGCCGGTGATGGCCGCCACGCGCATCCGACCCAGGGTCTGCTGGATATGTACACGATCCGGCACTACAAAAAAGATTTCCGCAATCTCACCGTGGCTATCGTTGGCGACATACTGCACAGCCGCGTTGCACGATCTGACATTCATGGTCTGACTACCCTTGGCGTGCCTGAAGTGCGCGCGATTGGTCCACGCACCTTGCTGCCCGGCGGACTGGAACAAATGGGCGTGCGCGTGTTTAACGACATGAACGAAGGCTTGAAAGGCGTGGATGTGATCATCATGCTGCGCCTTCAAAATGAACGCATGAATGGTGCTCTGTTGCCCTCGGCACAGGAATATTTCAAGAGCTACGGCCTCACGCCCGAACGCCTTGCGCTGGCCAAGTCCGATGCCATCGTCATGCATCCTGGCCCCATGAATCGTGGTGTCGAAATCGATTCAGCGGTGGCCGACGGTGCACAGGCCGTGATTCTTCCCCAGGTCACTTTTGGTATCGCGGTGCGTATGGCCGTGATGAGCATGCTGGCGGGGTCCTGAAAAAATGAGCATGAGACTTCACATAAAAAACGGCCGCGTCATCGACCCGGCAAATCATATCGATGCGGTACAAGATCTGTTCATCGCTGACGGCAAAATCGCAGCACTCGGCACACCACCGGCCGGCTTTCAAGCCGATCAGATCATTGATGCACATGGATTGGTGGTAGCGCCCGGATTAGTGGATCTGTCAGTGCGCTTGCGCGAGCCCGGTTACGAATACCGCGCTACCCTCGAGTCCGAGTTGCAGGCAGCGCTGGCGGGTGGTGTGACCAGTTTGCTTTGTCCGCCTGACACCGATCCTGTCCTTGATGAGCCCGGCCTGGTCGAGATGCTGGTTCATCGCGCGCGCGGGTTGGATCAATCCCATGTCTATCCGCTCGGTGCGCTGACCATGGGTCTCAAAGGCAAAGAACTCACCGAAATGGCCGAGCTCACCGAAGCCGGTTGCGTCGGTTTTTCACAAGCCGAAGAGAGTATCAGCGACACCACCGTGCTGATGCGCGCGCTGCAGTACGCGCAGACCTTTGGCTATACCGTCTGGTTGCGTCCGCAAGATCCGCATCTGGGTAAGGGTGGCACCGCGCACAGCGGACCGCTGGCCTCGCGATTGGGTTTGTCCGGCGTGCCCGTGATCAGCGAAACCATCGCGTTGCACACCATCTTCGAATTGATACGCAGCACCGGCACGCGCGTGCATTTGTGTCGGCTGTCATCTGCAGCTGGCATTGCGCTGGTTCGCGCAGCTAAAGCCGAGGGTTTGCCTGTCACTTGCGATGTGGGTGCGCATCACATTCACCTGACCGATAACGATATCGGTTTCTTTGATTCCAACGCGCGCCTCTCGCCACCCTTGCGCAGCCAGCGCGATCGTGATGCCATACGTCAGGCGCTGGTGGATGGCACCGTCGATGCGATTTGTTCCGATCACACACCCGTCGATGATGATGAAAAACTGCTGCCCTTTGGTGAAGCATCGCCCGGCGCGACCGGTCTCGAGTTGCTGCTCTCGCTCTCGCTCAAATGGGCTGCAGAGACGATGCCATCCAAAGAACAGCTCGCGGCGGCTGTGGCCCGCATCAGTGTGGACCCAGCACGCGTAGCCGGCCTGGATGCCGGCAAACTGTCGGTAGGCAGCACGGCGGATGTCTGCATATTTGATCCGGAGACGCGCTGGACTGTGAACGCGCATGCGCTCACCAGTCAGGGTAAGCACACCCCCTTCATCGGGTATGAATTGCAGGGGCGTGTCAGTCACACCATCGTCTCCGGTCGTCTGGCTTTCAGCCGCGCAGCCTGAGCATGCCGGTATTGCCGCTGGCCAGACTGGCTTTGCATTTGGCCGTGGGTCTTTGCAAGGCTGCGCTGCTGTTTCCTTTGCTGGATGCGTCAGGACGCGATCGTCGTGTACAGCGCTGGTCGCATCAGTTGGTTCGTATCTGTGGTCTCACGCTACATTTTGATGAATCGCTGCAGGAGGAGCCGGCGTCTCCCGCGCTCATCATCTGCAACCATATTTCGTGGCTGGATATTTTCGTGATCAACACGATTCATCCTTGCCGTTTTGTCGCCAAATCCGATATCCGTGACTGGCCCCTGATTGGCTGGCTCTGTGATAAATCCGGCACCATCTTCATTGCACGTGGCAGACAGCGTGATGTGCGGCGTATTTACGCCGGACTCGTGCAAAGCATTCATGCCGGTGAGCGGGTATCGTTTTTCCCCGAGGGGACCACCGCATCACAGGGCACAGTGCTACCTTTCCATGCCAATCTTTTCGAGGCCGCGATTGAAGCGCAGGTACCCGTACAGCCTTACGCGATACGTTATGTCGATGCGCAGGGTGAACTACATACTGCTGCCGATTTTGTCGGCGAGATGAGTTTTCTGGACAGCGTGATCATCATCATGCGAAGCCGTGGCATGAGAGCCGAGCTGATTCGTTTGCCTGCGATTGAGACGCAGGGAGCGCATCGGCGAGACATTGCGAAGCTGGCGCGTGAGCAGATTGCCAGCGCGCTGCAATGCCCTGTGTGATGGCTGAAAGCGACCAGCGACCTTATCCCGGATCCTGATGCTGCGGGCAGTCCACCTGTATCAGTCGCCTATCCTCCAGGCACACCGCAGTGAGCTTGCCACCCCAGACGCAGCCACTGTCTATACCCAGTAATTGCGGCCGCTGTATCAGGCCCAGCGTTGACCAGTGGCCGAATACGACGGTGACATCTGAGGTTTTGCGATTCGGCACATCAAACCAGGGCAGGTAGCCCGCGGGTGGATTGCCCGGTCCTTCTTTGGTATCAAATTCCATATCGCCATCAGCGGTACAAAAGCGCAGACGTGTGAGGCCATTGACGATGCAGCGCATGCGCTCTTCTCCTTGCAGCGCATCGTTCCAGCGCAAGGGGGTATTGCCATACATCGTGCGCAGGAAGTCTTGCCAGTGTGGGCCGCGCAATTGCGTGGTCACTTCATAAGAGAGCGCCATTACCTGTGCTGCAGTCCATTGCGGCAGCACACCCGCGTGCACGATCAGATGACCTTGTTCAAACAGGGCCAGTGGTTGTTGCCGCAGCCAGGTCAGCAATTCATCGCAATCCGGCGCACTCAGAATTTCCTGCATCGTGTCCATCCGGCCGCGCGCTCGCGCACCGCAGGCAATGGCCAACAAATGCAGATCATGATTGCCGAGGACAGTGCGAGCGCGTTCCCCTAATCCGCGCACCAATCGCAATGTGCGCAGTGATTCCGGACCGCGATTGACCAGGTCGCCGACAAAGATCAGCCGGGCGTTGGGTGACTGCTGCTCAATGCGATGGAGGAGCAACTCGAGGTCGGCAGCACAGCCTTGCAGGTCGCCGATGGCGTAGATTTTCATGGGGTTCAGGTCAGCGATCTCTGGAAGTTAGTGAGTTATTTAGGATTTGCGCCGGTGGTTCTTCGACGTTTCCTGGATCCCCCCTTGCAGGGCGCGCACTGGCTTGCAAGCCAGTGCCGTTCCGCGGGCATGCAGCATGCTGCATGAAACCCCCGCTACACCTTTCGCCGGGATCCAGCGTCTTTCGTCGTGCACAGCCACCCTAAGCTCTCACCAGCAGTGATACACATAGAAGCTAGAGATTGTAAACGCAGCCCAGATCCACCTAATCACCCCGGCTTTTAACGGGAAATCCAAGGTCAGTAGCGTAAAATACCGCTGAAATTTCATCCTGCATTTTTACCGCATTTCAGAGGTATTTTCATGATTCTGGTGACTGGTGGCGCCGGCTTCATCGGCTCGAACTTCGTGTTGGACTGGCTAGCGGCCAGCGATGAGCCCGTGGTCAACCTGGACAAGCTGACCTATGCAGGTAATCCGGCCAATTTTGCCTCGCTGTCCGGCGATGCCCGTCATATCTTTGTGCAGGGCGATATCTGCGATCGCGCGCTGATCGCCTCGCTGCTCGAACAGCACCGCCCGCGCGCCATCGTGCATTTCGCGGCCGAGAGCCACGTTGACCGCTCGATTCATGGCCCCGGTGATTTCATTCGTACCAATGTCGATGGCACCTTCAGTTTGCTAGAGGCGACGCGCGCCTATCTCGGCGGATTGACTGACGCTGATAAAACCGCGTTTCGTTTTCTGCATGTATCGACCGATGAAGTCTTCGGCAGTCTGGGTCCGGAGGATGCACCGTTTTCCGAGACCACGCCGTATGCGCCGAACAGTCCTTACTCGGCATCCAAAGCCGCATCAGATCATCTGGTGCGTGCCTGGCATCACACCTATGATCTGCCTGTCGTCACCGGTAATTGTTCGAATAACTACGGACCGCTGCAATTCCCCGAGAAGCTGATTCCCCTCATCATTGCCAACGCACTCGCTGGCAAACCGCTACCCATCTATGGTGATGGTCAACAGGTTCGCGACTGGTTGTATGTCGGCGATCACTGCAGTGCGTTACGGCGCGTGCTGGAGGCGGGACGTCCGGGTGAAACCTACAACATCGGCGGCTGGAATGAGAAAGCCAATATTGATGTCGTGCATACCCTGTGCGCACTGCTGGACGAGCTCGCGCCTCGAGAGGGTTCTTACAGCGACTTGATTAGCTTCGTGACCGATCGCCCCGGTCATGACCGGCGTTATGCGATTGATGCGCGCAAGGCAGAGCACGAACTCGGCTGGCGGCCAGCAGAAACCTTCGAGACGGGCATGCGCAAAACCGTGCAGTGGTATCTCGATCACCAGGACTGGGTCAAGCAAATACAGTCGGGAGACTATCTGCAATGGATAGACCGCAATTACAGTCAACGCACGGGAGCAGCGGCATGAGCGATCGACGCGGCATCATTCTCGCCGGTGGTTCTGGCACGCGGCTCTATCCGGTGACCATGGCAGTATCCAAGCAGTTGCTGCCCGTGTACGACAAGCCCATGATTTACTACCCGCTCAGCACGCTCATGCTGGCGGGCATGCGAGATATTCTGCTGATCTCTACACCGCAGGACACGCCGCGTTTTGAGCAATTGCTGGGTGATGGTCATCAGTGGGGTATCAATATTCATTATGCCGTGCAGCCATCGCCGGATGGATTGGCGCAGGCCTTCATCATTGGTCGCGAATTTGTGGGTAATGCGCCCTCGGCGCTGATTCTGGGCGATAACCTGTTTTACGGCCATGATCTGGATGCACGTTTGAGTGCCGCCAATGCGCGCCAACAGGGTGCGACCGTGTTTGCGTATCACGTGCTCGACCCCGAGCGTTATGGCGTGGTGGGTTTTGACGCGCATAGACGTGCGATCAGCATCGAAGAAAAGCCGGCCAAACCGAAATCCAACTATGCAGTGACCGGCTTGTATTTTTATGACACACAGGTTTGCGAGATCGCGGCCGGCATTCAGCCTTCAGCGCGCGGCGAGCTGGAAATTACCGATGTCAATCGCATGTATCTGGAACAAAGTCAGTTGCAGGTTGAAGTCATGGGCCGCGGCATGGCCTGGCTCGATACCGGCACGCATGAATCCTTGATGGAGGCCGGTCAGTTCATCGCCACGCTGGAAAAACGTCAGGGATTGAAAATCGCCTGTCCCGAAGAAATCGCCTACCGCAAAGGCTATATCGATGCAGCACAACTGCAGAAACTGGCCGACCCCATGAAGAAAAACAGTTACGGCCAGTATTTGCTGCGCCTGCTTGAAGACAGGATTTTCTGAGCGCATGAAAGTTATTCCGACTACCATTCCCGATGTGCTGATCATCGAGCCCACAGTCTTTGGTGATGCGCGCGGCTTTTTTTACGAAAGCTACAATGCGCGCCAGTTTCAAGCGCTGACAGGTATCGCGCCGCAATTCGTCCAGGATAATCACTCCCGTTCTGCGCGCGGCGTTTTGCGCGGTTTGCACTATCAGATTCGTCAGCCTCAGGGCAAGCTGGTGCGCGTGACGTCGGGCGAGGTCTTTGATGTCTGTGTTGATTTGCGTCGCAGCTCGCCTTTTTTCGGACAATCAGTGGCGGTGACGCTCTCGGCTGAGAATAATCGGCAGATGTGGATACCGCCGGGATTTGCGCACGGATTTCTGGTCACCAGCGAGTACGCAGAATTTCTTTACAAAACCACCGACTACTACGCGCCTGAGCATGAGCGTTCGCTGCAATGGAATGATCCGGCGCTGAATATTGCGTGGCCTGAACAGGGAGAGCCTTTGCTGTCGGCAAAAGACAAATCGGCTGCATCATTGTCTCAGGCTGAAACCTTCGAATGAACATACTCGTTACGGGTTGTCACGGTCAGGTCGGTCATGCGCTGACTCAGCATTTGCAGGGTCTGGGCGAGATTCATGCCTTCGGGCGCGAGCAGCTGGATCTCTCCCGTCCTGAATCGATACGGTCAGTGATGCAATCCCTGCAGCCGGCTGTGGTGATCAATGCCGCTGCCTACACGGCGGTCGATCAAGCCGAATCAGAAGAAGCGCTTGCTCTGCGCATCAATGCCGAGGCTCCCGGTATTCTGGCGGAAGAAGCTAAAAAAATCGGCGCATACCTGATTCACTATTCCACCGACTATGTGTTCGATGGCAGCAAGCAGGGCGCGTGGACAGAAGATGATCCTGTGTCGCCCTTGTCTGCCTATGGTCGCAGCAAGCTCGCCGGCGAGCTGGCCATTGCCGCAACCGGTGTGCCACATCTTATTTTGCGCACCAGCTGGGTGTATGGTCTGCATGGTAAAAATTTTTTACTCACCATGCTGAGGCTGGCGCAATCCCGGGATTCACTGTCCATTGTGGATGATCAGATCGGCGCACCGACCTGGAGTCATACAATCGCGGAGGCTACCGCCAACATCGTGAGACGTTTTCCCCGAACTGAGCAAATTGAAAAACTGAGCGGCATTTATCATTTGTGCGCAACGGGACACACCAGCTGGCATGGTTTTGCGCGGGCGATCTTTTCGCATCCTGCCGTGTTGCAGCGTCCGGCATTGCAGGCGATTACAACGGCGCAATATCCTACGCCCGCGCGGCGTCCTGCAAACTCTGTGATGGATACTGAAAAATTCCGGCAACGCTTTGGCGAGCTACCCTCATGGCAAGACGCTCTGCAGCGCTGCCTTGATGACCTTGAAACTACGACGGCTTCTGAATAAACATCTCCCAAACACATTTTCCGAGAATCTCTGCAACTATGGTCACTGGCACGGTTAAATTACATCCCGGTATCTTCAAGGCTTACGATATACGCGGTGTGCTGGGCACGACGCTGGACAAAGGCGTTGCGTATCAGATCGGGCAAGCCTTCGGATCCGCTGCTGTCGAGTGCGGCGAAAGCACCGTGGTGATAGGCCGTGATGGTCGATTGTCCGGCCCAGAATTGTCGGCAGCATTGGCCGAAGGGCTGCAATCCACGGGCATCGATGTCATCGATGTCGGCATGGTCGCCACACCGATGCTGTATTTCGCTACCCATACGCTGGGTGCCAACAGCGGCATCATGGTCACTGGCAGTCACAATCCGCCGGATTACAACGGTTTCAAGGTGGTACTGGCAGGCGCCGCCATTTATGGTGACACCATCACCGCGCTGTATCAGCGTCTGCAAGAGGGCAGGCTCGCGCAAGGTCGCGGCAGCTATCGCGAGCATTCGATTCGAGATGCGTATCTGCAGCGCATCGTCGGCGACATCAAGCTCTCACGTCCCATGCATATTGCAATTGATTGTGGCAATGGTGTGGCCGGTGCTGTCGCTGGTGACTTGTATCGTCAGCTGGGTTGTACCGTGACGGAATTGTTTTGCGAGGTGGATGGCAATTTTCCGAATCACCATCCTGATCCCGCGCATCCCGAAAATCTGCAGGATCTGGTTCGCATACTCGCCGACAGCGATGCCGAACTTGGGCTGGCGTTTGATGGTGATGGCGATCGCCTTGGCGTCGTCACCAAAACCGGTCAGATCATTTATCCGGATCGTCAGCTGATGCTGTTTGCACAGGAAATACTCGGCCGTCACCCCGGCGCACCCATACTCTTTGATGTGAAATGCAGCCGTCATGTCGCCGAAGTCGTCAAAGCTGCCGGCGGTCAGCCGCTGATGTGTCGCACCGGTCACTCATTGGTGAAGGCCAGGATGAAAGAAACCGGCGCGCCTTTTGGTGGTGAAATGAGTGGTCACTTGTTTTTCAAAGACCGCTGGTATGGATTTGATGATGGCTTGTATGCCGGCGCACGTTTGCTTGAGCTCGCCAGTCGGGTCAGCGATTCCGGTGCGATGCTGAATGCTTTGCCGCAGTCAATGTCCACACCCGAGCTGCAGATTGCGCTCCCCGAAGGCGAGAATCACGCGGTCGTGGCACAGCTGCAGCGCGATGCGCAATGGCCGGGTGCGCGCGATGTGATTACCCTCGATGGTGTGCGTGTCGAATACGCCGATGGTTTTGGTCTCGTACGCGCGTCAAACACCACGCCCGTGCTGGTCTTGCGTTTCGAAGCTGAAGATGCCGACGCGCTGCATCGCATACAGCAATCGCTGGGTGCAGCAATTCGCGCGGTACGGCCTGATGCAGTGCTGCCGTTCTGAATGCCAATGGATGCAATCAGGCTGCGTGCCTATTCCCTGATTTGGTGGCTGGTGTTGCCATTGGCACTGTTGCGGCTGTGGTCGCGTGGCCGCCGTGAGCCCGGCTATCGCCAGCATATTGCAGAACGTCTCGGCATTTACTCTCCTGCGCCGGCCTCGCCCCTGATCTGGGTGCATGCCGTGTCGGTGGGCGAGACACGCGCTGCCGAACCGCTCATTCGCCGTTTGCTGCGTGATTTTCCATCACATACGGTACTGCTCACCCACATGACTGCCACCGGTCGCGCGACGGGTCAGCAATTGTTTGCTAATGAATCGCGCGTGATTCAAGCATATCTGCCCTACGACACACGATTGATGACGCAGCGCTTCTGTGCACATTTTCGTCCGCGGTTATGCGTGCTGATGGAAACCGAAGTCTGGCCTTGTCTGATCGACGCCTGTCAGCATGCAGCAATACCGATCACACTTGTCAATGCACGATTGTCCGAACGATCATTGAAAAAAGCGCAGTACTTCTCCGGACTGCTGGGCGCTGCTGCGCGCAAAATCGATCGCGTGGCAGCGCAGACCGAGGCCGACGCAGGCCGTTTGCGCGCCATGGGTGCGCAACATGTCACGGTCACGGGTAGCCTGAAATTCGACATTGATCCACCAGCTAACAGGCTGGCGCAAGGACGCGACTGGCGCGCGCGATGGGGAAACCGTCCGGTACTGCTATGCGCGAGTACGCGCGAAGGCGAGGAACGCTTGCTGCTCGATGCCATGGTCACAGCCTCATTGCCCGAGGATTTTCTGGTTCTTATCGTTCCGCGGCATCCGCAACGTTTTGATGAGGTAGCCAACCTGATCGACGAGCGTGGATTCCGATGGATGCGTCGCTCGGCATGGCGCTCCGACAGGCTGCCTTCGGAGGTGAACGTGGTACTCGGCGATTCCATGGGCGAGATGTTCGCGTATTACGCCGCCTCGGATATTGCTTTCATCGGCGGCAGTTTGTTACCACTGGGCGGGCAGAATCTGGTGGAGGCACTGTCCTGCGGCAAGCCCGCCATCGTTGGGCCACATACCTTCAATTTCGCGCAGATCACGGAAGACGCGATTGAGTTTGGTGTGGCTGTCCGCATCAAGAATGCAGACGACTTGTTCACGCAGTTGCCGGAATGGCTGGAGGATATTTCCGGACTGCAGGACACTTCCGCGCGAGCGGCGCAATTCACGCAATTGCATCGTGGTGCGACGGCGAAGACACTGCGTCTGTTATCTGAGGTAATGCGTTAGCGCCAGATCAGTCAGGAAAACTGTTATGTCGAAAAAAATCAGTTTCGATCTTGCCGAATGATTTTTCCGAGTGATCTTCCATTCATCGAGAGCGTCGGTAGATCTTTTGCAAAAATGGGTTTTTTGCCGTTCCAAGTGATCGAATTGTCGGCTGTGAGTTTTAGCAGTAGATGATCGTGAACGTCAGGAATGCCAACGATTCTGGCGATGGGTTTTCCGTTGGAGATTACCTCAATCACTTCACCGCCCTGCGCACGAGCGAGCAAACGAGACAGGTTGGCTTTCAATACGCTGACTGACACCAACATGACGGATCTCCTAAGTGAGCCCGTATATTATCAAAGTGAGCTGATAGACAACGAAAGACACTGGATCCCGGCTTGCGCCGGCATGACAATTTTGAGGCCAACCATTCTAAAAACGTCATCCCGGCGCAAGCCGGGATCCAGTGGCGTTCAGATTTTTATTGATTAATGGGCATAGGCCAGCATCTCGATTCTGATAAGGCACGTCATTACAAGCTTTACTTCTGCGCTTGCTGACTGACCTCATTCAACCCACCCCCCAGCGACCGGTATAAATCGACCGCATTGGTGATCTTCAGTAGTTTGGTCTGCAGCAGCTGCTGTTCGGCAGCAAACAGCTCACGCTCGGCATCGAGTACATCCAGATAACTTGCAATGCCGTTTTTGTAGCGTGCTTGTGCAAGTTCAAGCCGTGCTGCCTGCGAGGCGCGTACGGCTTCCTGCGCTGCGATTTCATCTGCGAGCGACGCGCGGGCCGATAAAGCATCGGCGACTTCACGGAAAGCGACCTGAATGGTTTTTTCGTAGCTGGCGATCGCGATATCGGTACGTACTTCGGCCAGACTCAGATTGGCTTTGTTTCGACCCGCATCGAAGATGGGCAGCACCAGTTGCGGCGAAAAGATCCAGGTGCCGGAATTACCTTGAAACAGATCGCCCAGTTCGGTGCTGGCCAGACCTGCGCCTGCCGTGAGCGATATGCGTGGAAAGAATGCTGCGCGGGCAGCGGCGATATTGGCTTGTGCGGAGCGCAGTCGCTGTTCTGCAGCACGAATGTCCGGTCGGTGGGTCAGTAATTCAGAGGACAAACCAGCACCGATATTCGCAGTGACGGGCTGTGATGAAAGACTGGCGCTTTGTTCGGATGCAGGAATAGTGGTGCCAACCAGCAGCGCCAGTGCATTGACGCTCAATGCATGCTGGCGCTTGAGCGAAAGCACGGCGGTACGGGCCGTTTGCACCAGTGTCTCGCTTTGCCGTAATTCCAGTGCGTTCGTCACCCCTGCATCAAAACGTTTCTTGACCAGCTCATAGGACGTTGTGCGAGCCTTGAGTGTGCGTTCGGCCAGTGCGATCTGCTCAGTCAGGCCACGCTCGTTTAGCCAGGCTTTGGCCACTTCACCGACCAGCGAGACTTGCATGGCGCGTTGGGCCTCTTCGGTAGCGAAGAATTGGGCCAGCGCTGATTCCGACAGATTTTTTACGCGACCAAAAAAGTCCAGCTCGAACGCGGTCATGCCCACGCCCACTTGGTATATCGTCGTGTCACGCATGGTGCCTGCCAGCAGTTGGCGCGAATCCGATGCGCTAGCCGTCGCATTGACGGTGGGCTTTTGATCGCTACGCTGAATGTTGTACAAGGCACGTGCTTCATCGATACGCAGCGCGGCAGTTTTCAAGTCACGATTATTGGCAAGCGCTGCTGCAATCGTTTGCTTGAGGCCCGGATTGAGAAAAAAATCACGCCAGCCTACCTCGGCGACGGGTACCGCTGCCGCCTCAGGCGTCATCGTGACCGGAAACTTTTCCGGTATCGGTGCTGCTGGTTTGCTGAACTCGGGCAGAATCTGACAAGCAGACAGGGCGAAAGTCCCTGTCAGCAGCACCGTGGAAAGTTTTTTTGTGGTCATGATTTTTCTTCTTCCTGATGCATGTGCGCTGCATACAATTTGCGCTGTCGCTCATTACCCTTGAAGATGCGACGAACCACAACAAAAAATACCGGAACGAAAAATACGGCCAGCACGGTGGCAGTGATCATGCCGCCCATGACACCGGTGCCGATGGCGCGCTGACTGGCTGAGCCGGCACCGGTCGCCAATACCAGCGGCAGTACGCCCAGGATAAAGGCCAGCGAGGTCATGATGATGGGTCGGAAGCGCAGTTTCACCGCCGTCAGTGTGGCTTCAATCAGATCCATGCCATCAGCCTGCAGGTCCTTGGCGAATTCAATAATCAGAATCGCATTCTTCGCCGACAAGCCAATAATCGCAATCAAACCCACCTTGAAGTACACATCGTTAGGCATATCCCGCCAAACTGTAAATGCAACAGCGCCAAGCACGCCCAGCGGAACGACCAGCAGTACCGCCAGCGGAATCGCGGTGCTTTCGTAGAGGGCAGCCAGTACCAGGAATACAGCCAGCAGGGACAGGGCGAACAGCAGTGTTGCAGTCGAGCCTGCGGCTTTTTCTTCAAAGGACTGGCCAGCCCATTCGAAGCCCACGCCTGCCGGCAGTTGTGACACCAACCGTTCCACCTCGGCCAGCGCATCACCCGACGAGGCACCGGGCGCAGCGTCGCCCTGCACCTTCATCGCAGGATAGCCATTGAAGCGCACCAGCTGCACGGGGCCCGTAATCCAGCGGCTTTGCGTAAATGCGGAGAAAGGCACCATCGCCCCTTGGGCATTGCGCGCGTGGAGTTTGTCGATATCCTCGGGCATCAGACGCTTGTCCGGATCGGCCTGCAGAATCACGCGCTGCTGTCGGCCTTGATTCGGAAAATCATTGACGTATGTCGTACCAAACGTAGCCGACATCGTGGTGTTGATATCACTGAGCGACACGCCCAGTGCATTCGCCTTGTCGCGATCGATTTCAAGGCGCAGTTGCGGTGAATCTTCCATACCTTCCGGACGCGCGCTCTTGATGACTTTGCTTTGCGCCATCATGCCCAGCAATTGGTTACGTGCTGCCAGCAGTGCATCATGACCCAGGCCAGCGCGATCTTGCAGCCGCAGAGAGAAACCAGTGGCGTTGCCGAGCTCGCGAATCGCAGGCGGGTTGACGGTGAAGACAATCGCATCACGGACCGTCACCATCAGCGACATCGCTTTCTGTGCGATACCGGCCGAGCTGACTTCCGGTGTAGTGCGCTCCTTCCAGTCTTTGAGTGGGACAAACAGCAGACCACCGTTCTGGCCGTTACCCGAGAAGCTGTAGCCAATCACCGATACGATGCCTGCGACACCCGGTTCTTTCATAAAGTACTGCTCTGCCTGCTCCATTACCGCAAGTGTTCGGCCGGTACTTGCGCCCGGCGGCAGCTGCACGTTTGCCAGCAGATAGCCCTGATCTTCGGCAGGCAGGAAGGAGGTTGGCATGCGTGACGCCATCCACACCACGCAGGCGATGATCACGCCGTAGATCACCATGTAGCGGCCGGTGGTGCGAAGCATTTTTTTTACGCCAGATTCATACACTGTCGTCGTGCGGCGGAAAAAACGATTGAACAAACCGAAAAATCCCTTGCGTTCGTGATGACCCGGTTCGATCGGCTTGAGTACCGTCGCACACAGTGCCGGCGTGAGCGTAATTGCCATCACGGCCGAGAACACCATGGCCGAGACCATCGACATCGAAAACTGTCGATAGATCGCGCCTACAGAGCCGGTAAAGAAAGCCATCGGCACGAACACCGCGATCAAGACGGCGGTGATACCGATAATGGCGCCGGTAATCTGGCTCATCGCCTTTATCGTCGCTTCGCGTGGCGGCAAGCCTTCCTCTGCCATGATGCGCTCGACGTTTTCCACGACCACAATCGCATCATCCACCAGGATACCGATTGCCAGCACCATGCCGAACATGGTCAGCACATTGATGGAGTAACCAAACAGAGACATCGTCGCAAAGGTTCCCATCAGCGCCACCGGCACCACAATCGCAGGAATCAGCGTGTAGCGCAGACTTTGCAGGAACAGCAGCATCACGAGGAACACCAGTGCTACCGCTTCGAGCAATGTCTTGATCACTTCCTCGATCGAGATCTTCACGAACAATGAGGTGTCGTAAGGCACCACATACTCCACGCCGGGCGGGAAGAATTTTTTCAGCTCCTTCATCTTCGCGCGCACCAGCTCGGCCGTTTGCAGTGCATTGGCCGTGGGGGTCAGCTGAATACCAATCGCGGCAATCGGCTTGCCGTTCAAGCGCGCAGCAAAGCCATAGGATTGTCCGGCGATTTCTACCTTGCCGATATCACGGATACGCACTGTTGCGCCGTTCGGTAATGCGCGCAGCACCACGTTGCTGAATTCTTCCGGCGTCGACAATTGACCGCTGACGATAATCGAAGTTGCGATACGCTGCGAACTGGGTGCGGGAAGATCCCCGAGAATACCGGCAGAGAATTGTGCGTTCTGCTGGCGAATCGCAGCGACGACATCGGTAGGTGTGAGCTTGTAACCGACCAGTTTGTCGGGATCAACCCAAACTCGCATGGCGCGCTCAGTGCCAAACAGCTGCACCACACCGACACCGGGGATGCGCTTGATCTCATTGATCACATTACGCGCCAGATAATCACCCAGCGCGACGGGTGAGACATCGCCATTCGTTGCGCGCAGGTTCACAAACATCAGCAGGTTGCTGCGCGCTCGCGTGATGGTCACGCCCTGTTGCACCACGGCCTGTGGCAGACGGGCCTCGATACGTTTGAGACGATTTTGTACGTCGACAGCAGCGAGCTCCGGATTGGTACCGTTCTTGAAGGTCACCGAGACTTGCGACTGGCCGTCCGACTGGCTCTGCGATTCGATGTAGAGCATGTTCTCCGCACCGTTCATCTCCTGCTCGATCAGGCTGGTGACGCTCTCATCGACTGTCTGCGCCGAGCCGCCGGGATACACCGCATTGACGATGATGGTGGGAGGTGCAATCTGAGGATATTGCGAGATGGGCAGGTTGGGGATCGCCAGAATGCCGGCCAGTAGTACGAAAAGTGCAATCACCCACGCGAACACGGGGCGATCAATGAAAAACTTTGCCATGGCGACGCGTCCTTAGTCTTTATTTGTTTTGCGGCGGTGCGGCTGTGTCGTTGCTGCCTGCATCAGGCGGGTTCCACGGTATTGGCTTGACGGTAGCGCCAGGTTTCGCTTTTTGCAGTCCTTCGACGATCACCTGGTCGCCGTGATTGAGGCCGCTGCTGATGATCCATTTCGTACCGTAAGCACCATCCGTTTTTACCGGGCGCGGCGCCACGGTGCCGTTGCCATCGACTGTCATGACGATTGAGCCATCCGCAGTGCGCATAACCGCCTGTTGCGGCACGGTGATTGCACCAGCGCGTGTACCTTGTTCGAGACGTACGCGCACATAAGTGCCGGGCAATAGCGCGCGCTGCGGGTTGGGAAATTGCGCGCGCAGGATGACGGAGCTGGATGCAGGATCAACCACCGCCTCCGAGAAAAGCAGCTGTCCCGGATGTTCATAAGCTTGACCGTCTTCCGTTACGAGCGTCAGCTTTGCCTTTGCGCCGCCCTTGCCTGACTGGCTGACGATTTCTCTGAGGCGACGTGTTTCAACACTGGATTGGGTGAGCGTCACATAAATCGGATCAAGTTGCTGGATCACGGCCATGCTGTGCTGATCGTTGGCGGTCACCAGAGCGCCTTCGGTAATCAGCGCACGACCGATCCGGCCAGAGATCGGCGCAGTCACTGTGGCATAGGAAAGATTCAGTCGCGACGTTTCAACAGCGGCGCGCGCAGTGCCTATCGCCGCCGTGGCTGAGGCAACATCGGCGGCAGCCAGTTTCTGTGCGCTTTGTAGATCATCGAATTCCTGCTTGCTGATCGCATTGCTTTCTACCAGCCCGCGATAGCGATTGAGTTTGGTGTTGGCCTGAGCGAGATTCGCTTCTGCGCGTACCAGTCCGGCCTCCGCTTGTGCCGCCGTGGCCTTGGCGCTGTTGTAAGCGGCCTGGAAAGGTGCCGGGTCGATTTGAAAGAGCACTTGGCCGGCGCGCACATCGCTGCCTTCGTTGAACACGCGCTTTTGCACGATGCCCCCGACGCGCGCACGCACTTCCGCGGTACGCGTGGCCTCAACCCGGCCGGGCAGTTCGGTGATGTTGGAGATATTCTCCGGTGCCACCGTGATGACCGACACCATCATCGGTGGTGGAGGACCGGCTGGCCCGGCCTTCGGCGCTTCCTTTTTGTCGCCGCATGCAGCGAGCAGTGCCAGTAGCAAGCCGGAGATGAGAAGTCTGCTGGATGTATTCTTGTTATTCATGAATTTCCGCCACATTAGAAAAAGCATCTGACCGCAGTGATGTTCGCCATCAGCCAAATGAAAGACATACAACCAGCGACCAAGGTGTTACAACTGACCGAGAGCCGCAGCCCCGGCCGTCATTGCCAACGGATCTATTGATGTCCCCACACACAATAGAGCCAGAGTCACTCTCCCGAGTGTTCAATGAATTTGTCTTTGCCGAAGCCTTACTTAGTCATGCACTAACTACAAAATCAACAAGCTGTATACGGCGCGTCTTTCTCCCTGCTACGCGCTAGCGCAGGCAGACTACATGCATCAGTGCTGCCTCAGGGTCGTCTGGCCTCGAACAATTCGTTGAACTGGGTCAGATCGGCTTCGCTCAAAGTACCTGCTGCTGCCTTCAGACGCAGACCGCTCATCAGCGTGTCATAGCGTGCCTTGGCCAGATCGCGTCGGGTCGAGTACAGCTGCTGCTGTGCATTGAGCACATCAATATTGATACGTACGCCAACGCCATAGCCGAGGCGGTTGGCATCAAGTGCCGATTTGCTGGAGATTTCCGCTGCCTCAAGTGCGCGTATCTGAGACAAGCCGCTCTGCACGCCCAAGTAAGCAGCGCGGGTACTTTGCGCTGCGTTGCGGCGGGTGGTTTCCAGATCGGCACGCGCCTTGTCTTCCAGCGATACGGCCTCGCGGATTTTGCTGCTGGTGGCGTAGCCGCTAAATATTGGAATGGTCAGCTGGACGCCGATATTGGTGGTGGTTGTCGTGATGGCCGACGTAAAAAAGCTCGTGTTGCGACCGTAGCTGGCGACTGCATCCAGCGTCGGCAGATGACCTGCACGATTACGGCTGATTTCCAGTTTCGCTATTTCTGCGATCAGGCCTTGGGCGACGACACTGAAATTTCCAGACTCTGCCGTTTGCACCCAAGGATCCATGCTGGCGGGTTCAGGGGGGCTCAGCTTCAGGCCGGTTTTCAGGCTGCCAAGAACCGGAGGAAGTTTGCCAGTAACTTGTGCGAAGGCATTGCGCTTGACTTCAAGGTCGTTGATGGCTGCGATTTCCTGCGCATGCGACAGATCGTAACGCGCCTGCGCCTCATGGGTATCGGTAATGGTCGCCGTGCCGACTTCGAAGTTGCGTTTGGCTGAGGCGAGCTGTTCTGCAATGGCGACACGTTGTGCCTGGATGAAGGCAATCGTGTCCTGAACAGTCAGTACATCAAAATACGCCTGAGCCACACGAATCATCAGGTCGCTTTTCGCCTGATCGAATTGCACTTCACTGACGGCTACTTGCAGTTTGCTTTGTTCGTAGAGATCGCCGCTCGCACGGTTGTACAGCGGCTGTCTGAGCTGCAGCTGATAACTGTTGGCCGAATAATTAATATTGGGATTGATGGTGGATTCGCCGTTGACCTTGTTGGCGGATGCCGTCACGTTCACGGAGGGCAGCAAGCCTGCGCGTCCCTGTACGGATTTTTCCGAATTGGCCTCGCGCGCCGCACGCGCACTGGCAAACTGACTGTCGTAAGTCTGAGCGGCGCGGTACGCTTCGATTAAATCCAGTGCTGTCGCATCCAGCGACAAGAATGCTGAGGCAATCAGAGCAGCGAGCGGAGTTTTACGCATTATTTTTCCAGTCATGTTTAGGTTCTAGTCTCAATAAGTGGGCATACTGCCATCGACCTGCATCGCCCAACCGTGGATGCCGCCGCTGAGGTTGGTGATGCTTCCAAAGCCGGCGCGCTCCAGAAATGCGCCGACCTGCATGCTGCGTGCGCCATGATGGCAGATACAGACGATGGGCGTTTCCGGGTCAAGCTCCTCCTGTCGCGCCGGGACACTGGCCATGGGCATCAGGACCGAGCCCTCAATGCGGCAAGTCTCGTACTCCCAGGGCTCTCGCACATCGAGCAGCAAAGGTTGCACACGTGTCGGGTCCGCCAGCCACAGGGCGAGTTCGGCAGCGGAGATATGTTCCATGCCTCAGAAGCGGAATGCCGAGGGCTTCTCGGCATTGCGCAGCGCTTTGATACTGGTTTCAAACAGTTTTACCGTGTCCCATGCATCGTCGGACACGCGCGTAATCATGCAGGCCGACATGACGGGCGCTTCACCGATGACTGCCAGAAGCCGTCCACCCACGCTCAGCTGACGCAAAAAAGCCTCTGGCACCACGGGTAATGAGCCGGAAATCATGATGACATCAAATGCCTGCGATCCGCTACCGCTCCAGCCGCGTGCCCCATCGCCCAGCGCGACGCTGACATTCCCGACGCCATAGCTGGCGAGATTTTTTTCAGCGAGTGCTCTGAGTTCTGGCACGATCTCGACCGTGATGACCTGTTTTGCATGATGCGCCAGCAGAGCCGCCATATAACCTGAACCAGCGCCGATTTCCAATACGGACTCATGGGGCTGTACGGCGGCTTCCTGTAGCAGACGCGCCTCCAGTTTGGGTGAGAGCATGTTTTCACCCTCCGGCAGGGGAATCTCGGTATCCACAAAGGCAAGCGCCTGATAAGCCGTGGGTACAAAGGCCTCGCGCCGCACAGCCACCAGCGTCTTCAGAATATCCAGGTCCAGTACCTCCCAGGTGCGGATCTGTTGCTCAATCATGTTCCGCCGTGCTTGTTCGACATTCATGTAAGAAACTCCTGCGCCCAAAAGAGCGAAATTTTATCAAAAGGGTTCATTTTTTCCTGAGCCTGCTGGCGATATTGCTGCGGCTCCGTCCGCCTCATCCACAGAGGCAGCAGGACCGAAGCGCCTGCGTCCCCACTGAGCCAAATCATCCAGCCAAGTGTAGATCACGGGCACCACCACCAGCGTCAGGATAGAGGAGGTGATGATGCCCCCAATCACCGCCTGGCCCATGGGGGCGCGCTGCTCTGAGCCCTCGGCCAGTCCCAATGCCAGCGGCACCATGCCGAACACCATTGCCAGCGTCGTCATGAGGATAGGCCGTAGTCGCACATGAGCTGCTTCGAGCAGCGCTTCGCTGCGCTCTACGCCGGCCTTGCGCGCCTGATTGGCGAAGTCCACCAGCAGAATTGCATTCTTGGTGACCAGTCCCATCAGCATCACGAAGCCAATAATGGAGAACAAATTCAGCGTTGAGCGGAACAGCATCAACGACAGAAAAACGCCAATCAGTGTCAGCGGCAGCGCCGACATGATCGCAATCGGTTGCAGGAAGCTGGCAAATTGTGACGCCAGAATCATGTAAATGAAAATGATCGCCAGCAGCAGCGCCGACATCGCATAGCCGAAGGATTCCTGCATGTTTTTGGCTGCGCCGCCGATCTGGTAGCGATAACCCGGTTGCCAGCTCATTGATTCGAGTACCCGCTTGATATCGACGCCCGCTTGACCCGCCGAGCGGCCCAGCACATTGGCAGAGATTTCGACCTCGCGATTCAGGTCGCGTCGATTGATCTGATTGGCACCGTTGGCCGGCATGATGCTCGCCACCTGACGCAAAGGCACCATCCGCGGCGAGCCATCGGCATTCATCTGACTGCTGGCCAGATTCAGTCGAGACAGATCGGCGATATTGTTGCGGTCCGAGGGCGCAAGTCGCACCATGACATCATAAGTTTCATCATTCGGTGCACGCCAGCCAGTGACGGCATCCCCAGCCAGTAGCGGTCGCAAGGTATTGCCTATCTGTGCCACGCCTATACCCAGATCTGCGGCGACTTCACGATAAGGCTCCACCTGAATGGTGGGCTTGTTGGGCTTGAGACTCGAATCCAGATCCACCACGCCGGGTATCGCGCGTACGCGTGCGATGGCTTCATCGGCGAGCTTGCCGAGTTGCTTGAGATCGGGGCCCAGTATGGAAAAACGGATTTGCTTGTTATCGCCGCCCACGCCGTCGAGCTGACCGATATGCGTGATCGTAATCCCCGGAATGCGAGCCAGCTGTGCGCGCAGAGGCTGGCTCAGTTCTTTCGTACTGCGCTTTCTTTCGCTGCGCGGCACCAGTCGTGCGTACACCGTTGCATAGTTTTTTCCCTGCGCAGTGCCGGTATTGATCGTGGTGTACAGATCACGTACCTCGGGCAATGCATGCAGGGCCTGCTCAACTTGTCTAGCTTTGCTTTCGGTGAATTCCAGCGATGATCCGACTGGCGTGTAAAAAATGACACCGGTCTCGGAATAATCAGCCTGTGGCACGAACTCGGTACCGACCAGCCCCGAGGCCGGCAACAGCAGGCCAGCGACGAAGGTGGCTACGGCAAGTACCAGCGTGGCGATGCGGTGGCGCAGTGACCAGCGCAAGGTGACTTGATAAATTTTCGATAGCCACTGTACGAAGTGATCGAATTGTTCGAGCACGCGACCAATGGTGTGCGCATACCAGCCCCGCCTTGGCCCCTGACCGTGTACGGCCGGATCGTGCCAGATGGATGAGAGCATCGGATCCAGCGTGAACGATACAAACATCGAAATCAGCACCGCAGCGGCGACCGTGACACCGAACTGATGAAAGAAGCGGCCGATGATGCCGCCCATGAAACCCACCGGAAGAAACACGGCGACAATCGAGAAGGTCGTCGCCAGCACCGCCAGTCCGATTTCTTGGGTGCCCTCCAGCGCTGCCGTGCGTGGATTTTTATAGCGACCATTGACGCGCATGCCGGCATGACGAACGATGTTTTCACGCACGACAATCGCGTCATCGATCAGCAGACCCACGCACAGCGACAAAGCCATCAGCGTGATCATGTTGATCGTGAACCCAAACATGTCCATGAACAAAAAAGTACCGATCAGCGAGACCGGCAGCGTCAGGCCCGTAATCACTGTAGAGCGCCATGAGTTCAGGAACAGAAAAACAATCAGTATCGTCAGCAGAGCGCCTTCGATCAGCGTGCGACGAACATTCTCGACACCGACGCGAATTTGCCGCGAACCGTCCTTGATCACATCGAGCTTCACGCCCGGGTGCAGGGCATTGAGTGTGGGCTGCAGATCGGTGATCACTTTTTTCAGGCCATCGACCACATCAATCGTATTCTGACCCTGAGCCTTGAGGATATCGAGCGCCAGTGTGCGCTGACCATTGAAGAGCGCCAGATTCTCCTGTTCCTGCTGGCTGTCAATCACATGGGCGACTTGTCCCAGCAAGACCGAATGACCACCGCGCTGGGCGACCACGATACGCTCGAAATCTTCAGGGCGTTTGATACGGCCTTGTACCTGTACGACTTGCTCGTTGGCCGCTGCGCGCACACTGCCGGTCGGCAGTTCCAGATTTTCATTGCGCAAGGCATTGAGCACCTGATCCATGCTGATGCCCAGCGCCTCCATATCCGCCGGTTTAACCTGAATCTGAATTTCACGTTTGACGCCACCGACCAGTGTGACCGAGCCTACACCGCGCACATTTTCCAGACGTTTTTTGATCAGCTGATCCGCAATCGTGGTCAGCTCGCGCATGCTGTACTTGCCCTTGCCGGCTTCATTGGTCACGGCGACCGAGAAAATCGGTCTGTCCGCCGGGTCGTAGCGGGTGACGCGTGGTTCCTTCACTTCCTTACGGAAAATCGCCTTGATCAGCGCGACTTTTTCACGCACATCCTGCGCCGCCTGTGCCGGGTCGATGGTGAGCGCAAACTCGATAATGACAATCGACTGACCCTCATAGGAGCGAGAGGTCAGGCTGTTGATGCCATTGATGGTGTTGACCGCTTCTTCGATCTTGCGTGTGATGTCGGTCTCGACGGTTTCAGGTGCTGCGCCCGGATACTCCGTCTGTATCACCACGACAGGAAAGGTCACATCGGGGAATTGATCTACGCGCAGTCGCTGATAAGAGAACAGACCCAGCACGACAAATGCCACCATCATCATGGTGGCCAGAACCGGGTTGCCGATACTGATGCGTGTAAACCACATGGCCCCGGTTCCTGTCTTTCCTAGCGCGCGGCGGCCGGCGCGGCCACTCTGACGCGCGTGCCAGTTTGCAGGTTGCCCATGTCGGTGCGGATCACCTGCACACCAAAATCCAGACCGGAGACGATTTCTGTCAGATATTCATCATCACTTCGACCATCAATACCTACAGTAACGGGGGTCTTGTTCAATTGGCCATCCGCTATCGTGTAGACAAACGTACCCTGACTATCTTTGCGCACTGCACTTTGCGGCAAGGCCAGTATGCCCTGCTTCGCTTTCAGTACCAATTGCGCCTCCGCGAACATGCCAACGCGCAGTACATTCTTCGGATTGGCGACTTGTACATAGACCAGTACTGAGCGCGAGCCTACCTGGGTAGAGGGATTGACACGAACGACCTTGCCATCGAATGTTTCCAGCAGGCCTTCGATATGCAGGCTTACCCGCTGACCGACCACAATCTGCGCAATGTCGCTGGTGGGTACTGCTGCTTCCAGCTCCATTTTCTGCAGATTCACGATGTCGAGCAGCTTGTTGTCTGGCGAAACTTTTTCTCCCGGCTGTACATAGCGCGCTGCCACCAGACCTGAAATCGGTGTACGAATGACGGTGTCATTCAACGATTTCTGCACGATATTCATCGCGCCACGTGCGGCAGCCACATTGGCCTCGGCTGCAGCGTACTGACTTTCGGCATTGTCAAACGCATTGCGTGAGATGAAGCCTTTTTCTACCAGTACACGATTGTTATCGCGCGTCTTGGTAGCGATCTCGAGCTGGGCACGAGCCGCATCCAGATTGCCGCGTGCTTGGGCAACGCGCGCTTCATATTCGGTGCCATCGGTCACCACCACGATTTGTCCCGCGCGCACGGACTCGCCTTCGCGCACCAAGACCTGTCGTACATCAGCCGGTACCCGCGCTTTGACCGTGGCCATGTCGACCGCGCGAAGCGATCCTGACAAGGCAAGCGTTTGTCGGATCTCTACTGGAGCCGCGGTCACGACTTCCTGTGGCAGAAATTCCAGGGTCGGCGGTGTTGCCGCGACCGTTGCCTGCGCCGGTGCCGCCGGTTTTGCAGGGGCAGTGGATCGGTGCATCAGGCCCCAGACAACGCCGCCAGCGACGATCAAAAGAATGAGCAGGATGAGCCCACGACCAAGTTTTTTTGACATAGCGTTTTTAGTGGTGATTCGACGGCGGCTCGTGCAGCGTCTCGGAGTCACTCTCCTCAGGCGGCGCCTGAAGACCATTAATCAGCAGATCAAGATAACAGTCCAGATAATCCTTGGCCGATATCGGCTCCAGCCTACAGGAGTGGAAGGAGTGTTTCCACATCATTAACATCACCAGTGGCGCGACGATCACGAGGTTGGCATTCACGGTATCGACGGCCCTGAATTCACCACGGGCGATGCCACGCTCCAGAATACCCACCAGCAGCGCATTACACCGGGAGATCACTTCTTCATGGTAAAAGCGCGCAACGTCTGGGAAATTACCGGATTCAGCCATCATCAGCTTCGAAATCCCTGAGAGTTTTGTCTGCCCGACGCGGTCCCACCAGTTCAGGATAAAGGCGCGCAACAGGTCCCGGCTGCTGCCGGTAGAGCGTTCTATATAGTCTTCCGCTTCAGCCAGCGCTGACACCAGGTTCTCCCGAACCACGGCCTTGAACAGTTCTTCCTTGTTCTCGAAATACAGATAGAGCGTCCCTTTGGAGACGCCTGCGCGGGCTGCCACATCGTCCAGCCGGGCGGCCGCATAACCGCGCTCCACAAACAAATCCAGAGCAGCAGCCAGCAACTCTTGCGGACGGGCGTCCTTGCGGCGTTCCCAGCGGGGTTTGGTCTTCGGTTCCAGGGCGGGCATGAGCGGGAAAATTACTAACTAGCGAGTCAGCAATATAGGTGGCAGGCAATTATCAGTCAAGTTTAAACGCTGATTAGAAACACAGAGATGCATTGAGTCTCGGAACCAGAGGTCGGTAGGGGTTACGAAAATGGCAG
>JAIXXZ010000054.1 GCA_027490465.1 Oxalobacteraceae bacterium | reverse complement strand
GGAATGACGTAAGTCACGCCTTGTGGTGTGTGGTTGGTATCAACCACGCCGATCACCGGAATGCCCAGTTTGATCGCTTCAGTGATTGCACCCTTGTGATAACCCACGTCAATCACAAAAATTGCATCCGGTACGCCGCCCATGTCCTTAATGCCGCCAATCGCTTTTTGCAGCTTGTCGAGTTCGCGATTGAACATCAGCGCCTCTTTTTTCGACATCTTTTCCACGGAGCCATCAGCGATTGCGGCTTCCATTTCTTTCAGACGCTTGATTGAGGTCTTGATTGTCTTGAAGTTGGTCAGCGTGCCACCGAGCCAGCGCTGGTCGACGAAAGGAACACCTGCGCGCTGTGCCTCAGCCGCGATAATGTCGCGGGCCTGACGCTTGGTGCCGACCATCATGATGGTGCCGCGATTCGCAGACAACTGGCGGATGTATTTCATCGCATCCTGGAACATGACCATGGTCTTTTCCAGATTGACGATATGAATTTTGTTGCGATGACCAAAGATATACGGGGCCATCTTGGGGTTCCAGAACCGGGTTTGGTGACCAAAATGGACACCGGCTTCCAGCATTTCACGCATGGTAACGGACATGTACTATTCTCCAGGGTTGGGTCTGGAGCCCGGCCAGTCACCCCACTGACATC
Source organism: Oxalobacteraceae bacterium (assembly GCA_027490465.1). Classification (GTDB taxonomy): domain Bacteria; phylum Pseudomonadota; class Gammaproteobacteria; order Burkholderiales; family Burkholderiaceae_D; genus Pernthalerella. Next base: position 21,823 of record JAIXXZ010000054.1, on the reverse strand, counting down.
GTCAGTAGCGGGCACCCTTGGCGGCGCGGGCTCGCGATTTACAAAACAACAACGAATTAATCCTGAATCACTGGCGCCACTCGTGTGAGTGGAATACTAGCTGCGATTCAAGCTAACCCAAGATTCTACCCGAGATTTCGCCCGAGTTACAAACTCAGAAGCTCGGCAGGGCAGCGGTTTTCGCGGTCGACTATAATCCGGCTTTGGTTCGGCGTTCCGCACCTTCACTTACGTTCCACTGCCTACACTCTATGGGTTCCATCTCGATCAAGACAGACGAAGACATTGCCGGCATGCGTGTCGCAGGTCGTCTGGCATCGGAAGTCCTTGATTTCATTACACCTTATGTGAAAGCTGGGATCAGCACTGGCGAGCTCGACCGGTTGTGCCACGAGTACATGGTGAATGTGCAGCAAAGCATTCCCGCCCCGCTGAATTACTGCCCGCCCGGCTATACCCCCTACCCAAAAGCTATCTGCACCTCGGTCAATGACGTGGTCTGTCACGGCATACCCGGCGACAAGGTGCTCAAAATCGGCGATGTTATCAATATTGACATCACCGTCATCAAAGATGGCTATCACGGGGATACCAGCCGCATGTTCTACGTGGGCGAGCCGTCCATCCTTGCAAGACGCCTCACTGACATCACTTATGAGTGTATGTGGCTAGGCATCTCCAAAATCCGCGCCGGCGCTTACCTCGGCGATATCGGACACGTCATTCAGCAACACGCAGAAAAAGCGGGCTTCTCCATCGTGCGCGAATTCTGTGGTCACGGCATCGGCAAGGTCTTCCATGAAGAGCCGCAGGTTTTGCATTACGGTCGGCCAGGCACGCTTGATCAGCTTAAGGCCGGCATGATCTTCACGGTAGAACCCATGGTCAATGCGGGCAAACGGGAAATACGTGAGATGGGAGACGGCTGGACCATCAAAACGCGCGACCGCAGCCTGTCGGCGCAATGGGAGCACACGGTTTTGGTCACGGAAACCGGTTACGAAGTCCTCACCGTCTCTGCGGCGAGCCCTGCGCCCCCAGCCTTCATTCAGGAAAACCATGCAGGCAAGCCAGCCGCCATGGCCTGACATGGCCCAGCTGGCTCTCTCTCTCAGGGAGCAACTCAAGCTTGGGCGTCAGGCTATCGTTGCCGATTACGAACAGGATCGGCGCCCGGAGCGTTTGTTAAAGCGCATACGCCAGAACGCCGATCTTGTACTCACTCGCGCATGGAAAGACTTGTCCATGCCCGATTCCACGGCGCTGGTTGCAGTGGGCGGCTATGGACGGGGTGAGCTATTCCCCTACTCCGACATCGATTTACTGATCCTGCTGCCTTCTGCCCCCGATCAGGCGCTCAAGGAAAAGCTGGAACACTTGGTGCAATTGCTGTGGGATCTGGGACTCGAAATTGGTCACAGCATCCGCACCGTCGATGAGTGCCTGACAGAATCCGCTGCCGACATCACTGTCCAGACAAGTCTGATGGAAGCCCGTCTGATTTGCGGTAACAAAGTACTTTTCGAGGAACTGCAACATCGCTGCGTGCAAGCGATGGATGCCCGCGCATTTTTTCAAGACAAAATCCTCGAATTGCGCCAACGGCATGTGAAATACGAAAATACCCCCTACAGCCTGGAGCCGAACTGCAAAGAGAGTCCGGGTGGACTGCGAGACCTGCAAGTGATTTTGTGGGTTGCGAAAGCAGCGGGATTGGGTGATTCATGGCGCAAGCTCGCCGAGCGCGACATGATCACACCAACCGAAGCCCGTCAGCTCGCCGCAAAGGAACGTGCATTCAAGGACATTCGCATACGCCTGCATCTGCATGCGGGTCGACGCGAAGATCGCTTGATTTTCGATGTGCAGTCGGCAATCGCCGAAACCTTCGGCTTTCTCACAACCGACACACGTCGCGCGAGCGAAGTGCTGATGCAGCGTTATTACTGGGCGGCCAAGGCCGTCACGCAGCTCAACACCATCCTGCTGCAAAACATCGAGGCACATCTGTTTCCGCAAGCGAGTGTGTCGCGCGCAGTCTCGCCTCATTTCAATGAAGTCAACGGCATGATCGACATCGCGCACGAGCGCGTTTTTGCCGAAACCCCTTCTGCGCTTCTGGAAATCTTCCTGCTGCTGGAGCAGCATGGCGAACTCAAAGGCATGACCGCGCGCACGCAACGCGCCATATGGCATGAACGGTTTCGTATCGATGCGAAGTTCCGACGCGACCCCGCCAATCGCGAGCTGTTCATGCGAATCATCCGGGCGCCCAAAGGCATCACGCATACACTGCGCCTGATGAATCAGTTATCGATTCTGGGACGCTACTTGCCCAACTTCCGCCGCATCATTGGACAGATGCAGCATGATTTGTTTCATGTGTACACCGTCGATCAGCACATTCTGATGGTGGTGCGCAATGTGCGACGATTCGCGATACCCGAGCATGCGCACGAGTATCCGTTCTGCAGCCAGCTCATGGCGAACTTTTCACAGCCATGGCTGATTTATGTGGCAGCCCTCTTCCACGATATTGCCAAAGGTCGGGGCGGTGATCACTCCGAACTTGGCAAGCGTGATGCACGCGCATTTTGTCGCGCTCATGGACTGTCAAAAGAAGAAACGCACCTGGTCGTTTTTCTGGTCGAGCATCATTTGCTGATGTCGCAGGTCGCGCAAAAACAGGATTTGTCGGATCCGGATGTCGTGCGAGCGTTCGTCAAAACCGTAAAAACCGAGCGCTACCTCACCGCGCTCTACCTGCTGACCGTCGCCGACATACGCGGCACCAGTCCCAAAGTCTGGAATGCCTGGAAAGGCAAATTGCTCGAAGACCTTTACCGCATGAGCCTGCGCGTGCTCGGTGGCGAAGCACCCTCCGCAGATCGTGAACTGCGCAACCGGCAACAGGAAGCTATCGCTTCACTCCGTCTTCATGGGCTATCCGAGCATGCCCATGAAGCGCTATGGAAAACGCTGGATGTCGGCTACTTTCTGCGCCATGACGCATCAGAAATCGCGTGGCAGACGCGCGTGTTGTGCGAACACACCAACAGTGAAAAAGCCATCGTCCGCTGCCGGCTCGGACCCATTGGCGAAGGTCTGCAAGTCGTGGTCTATCTGCGCGATCGTCCTGACCTGTTTGCCCGGATCTGCAGCTACTTTGATCGTAAAAACTTCAGCATTCTCGATGCCAAAGTGCAGACAACGCGCGATGGCTATGCGCTCGATACCTTTCTGGTCAGCGAACCCACCTTTGCCGACAACTACCGCGAACTGATCACCCTAATCGAACATGACCTGAGCCTGTGGCTGCAGAGCGAGTCGGAATTGCCGCCACCGGGCAAAGCGCGCTTGTCACGACTCTCGCGTACCTTCCCAATTACGCCGGCGGTCGATCTGCGCCCCGATGAACGTGGTCAGTATCATTTGCTGTCGGTGTCGGCGAGTGATCGTACCGGATTGCTGTACTCGATTGCCAGTGTGCTTGCGCGCTACAAGGTCAATCTGCACACCGCAAAAATCACCACGCTCGGCGAGCGCGTCGAGGACGTTTTTCTGGTGGATGGCCCCCTGCTGTCGAATGCGCGCAGCCAGATTGCACTGGAATCCGATCTTCTTGATGCGCTGCGCGTTTGAGCTTCCATGACTGAACCCGTACGACTTTCCAAGCGCATGTCCGAGCTGGGTCTCTCTTCACGCCGCGAGGCTGATGAATGGATCGCCAAAGGCTGGGTTCGTGTCGACGGGAAAGTCGTCTCCGAACTCGGCAGCAAAGTACTGCCGCATCAGAAAATCACCATCGAACGGCAGGCACAGGCCCAACAGGCCAAGCGCGTCACCGTACTCATCAACAAACCCATGGGTTATGTCAGCGGCCAGGCAGAAGACGGTTATCAGCCCGCCGTGGTGCTGGTGCGACCCGAGAACCGCTGGTCGCAAGACAAACTGCCCATACAGTTCAGCGCAGGCCAACTAAAAAGTCTGGTACCTGCGGGCCGGCTGGATATCGATTCGGTGGGTTTGCTGGTCCTCACCCAAGACGGCCGCATCGCAAAAACGCTGATCGGCGAAGATTCAGCGATCGAAAAAGAATATCTGGTGCGCGTGCAATACAGCAAACCCGGGCGACTGCCGGATCAGGACCTCAAACGCCTGAACCATGGATTGATCATGGACGGCAAGCCGCTCAAGCCCGCCAAAGTGCATTGGCAAAATGATGACCAGCTGTGCTTCATTCTGCGCGAAGGTAAAAAACGTCAGATACGACGCATGTGCGAAATGGTCGGCCTGAAGGTGCTGGGCCTTAAACGCGTGCGTATCGGGCGCGTGAAGCTGGGTAACTTGCCGGTGGGGCAATGGCGCTACCTGGCTGAGGATGAGGGTTTCAGCACATAGCACATAGCGCATCGCCAACACATCAACATGGCGGCTCAGCCACCCACAGCAACAGAATCTCGGTACGCTCGTCTGTGAGCAAAACCCTGTTTGCTATGAGACCACCATGCGACCTGCCTCAAACTCCGAAAGCCCTAGCCTAACACCCGAAAAGCTCAACCCGACGTCTGGCGAAGACGATGTGATGATGATGGGCTTTGAATTTTTCAATGAGAAGGGACAGCTGAGCCCAAGAAAAATTCTTTTTACAGAAAACACATGTCCGAATAAAACCCAACGTGTTCTGAGCAATTTATTCGGCGGAATCATGAAGTGGAATGCTCGCCGCTGGGCTGAAAACTTTTTGGAAAATACACGAGATAATCAACCTCCCGCGAAAAAAGAAGTAAAAGGGCAAGTCGATAGCCTGTTGCAAGATATCCGAAACGAGGGCTTTGTTCGCATGTCGAAGCTATTCTCTGTGGTCGCCTCGGCTACCGCGGAAGCCAAACCACCAAATGAGGACGACGATCAAAATAGCATCGTCCAAACGGGCAAACACTTCAGATCTACTTCGGTACCTTTTCTGATCAACCACGGCGAGGTGGTCCAATTTCAATCCCAACGATCATCAGGCAATCAAGAAGAAATCGGTTCCACCAAGGTGGATTCCAAAGATACGAATTCGGACAATGCGGATTTAGTCGAAGCGTGTCAAATCATCGAAGCTGAATGGAAAATCCTGTCCAAAATTCGTGACGGCGAACATGCGCCACCTCAATACAAACTGCCCGTGAAATCAGGATTTTTAGATTACTGTAGAGGGAGCTCAACAAGGAAAACAGACGAACAAGCAGTCGAGCAGCTCACCTCGAATACGCTTTTCATCGAGATGACTGAGAAACAATGGTCATTGTATGGAAGAGTGATGCCCGCCCCGCAGTACGCCGCATGGACAAAGAAGCGGGACGAATGGATCGCCCTCAGCAGAAAATCAATACAAGCTCGTGCAGATCACCAAATGCCCGAGCGCGATCAACGTCTTAAACTGAAAACGGAAAAACCCACTGCCCCTGCAATCACAGCGCGGACTATCGCCCAAGAATTTTCGGCCTATACGACTGACTTCAACAGCACTAGCCATGGCAACCTGCCCTTGCCTTCACCTATCCAAGCCATTCTTGATTCAGGATTCATCACTTATTGCGATCGTGGAATCTCAGCATTGCAGCACATCGATCTCGACAAGCTTGAGGAATTTCTTGCGCAATATGAATCAAAATTTCAGGTCTTCAGCAAAATACTCACACCAGAAAATTTTTCTGAGCTAAAAAAACACCGGGGCAATGTCGATCAGGACATCGCCGACTTCCGCGCGACCCCTCCGGCGCCCAGCAATTCAACCGATGATGATAGCGAAAGAGAAATTCCTCTTTCTAGCGTTGATGTCAGTGACATTTATTCAGGCACAAACAATGTAACTGGCTTATTTGCAGAATTTCCAATAATTACTCTTGAACAGCTGAAGAAAATTACATGGGATGAGGCCGACCTTCATCTAAAGATAAGCCTCGCCGACGCAGAAAAGATGCAAGTGTATTTTTCTACAGCAGATATCTCAGAAGAGCATCGTCTGATCTGCAAAAAATTAAGTCAACTTTCAATAAGAATGCAGCAAAGTTATATATCTAATCCCCGTCCTTTTGATGAAGAAAACACCTCGGATACGAAAGATCCTGCGCATCTATTGGGACGAATCTACACCGACTATTTGATACGTCACACCAAAGAAACCCGCGACAAAGCCAGGGCATCAAAGATTAAAAAATCAGCAAAAAAAACACGGCCTGACAACAAATCAACATCCAAACCAAAGAAAAAAACAGAAAAAAATATCAAACCAAAACAAAAATCGAGATCCGAGACTAAAAAACCAATCGAACCAAACACGCTTGATGAGTCCCAAACCTTGAGCGAGGAGGCTCGGCAACAACTCAACGATGCAAACGAGCTGATCAGCCGGATGAATCAAAAATTAAACAACATTTAGCAGTAAAAAACACCGAAGGTACCGGACAGAAAACTTGGGAAGCCGGAAGGTCAAGCAAGGCGCTAGCGGGGATTTTGCCTCTGATACAGCGGCAGTATCTGGCAAAGGATGAGCGCTTCGGGACATGGCGCGTCGTGGTGATTCGTAGGCATTGCGCTCTGAGCATTCGTAACGCTTGGCGACAATAACGACAGTCGTTACTGGGACGTGCATGATCCTGACCTTCCAATTCGCTGGCACTGAAGTGGACCATCACCAAAGGAACAAATACGCCGGAAAAGTTTTTATTTTAATAATTTTCACCGCTTTTTTCTTGCCTCCGGCGCCCGTCCCTGCGATAACTCCAGTCTGAGTGACAGCTCATATGGGGGCGTACGTGATCACCGAGCGACAATCCACATTCCGCGAGCAGTATGTTGGCCAGATAAGCCCGTGGTATCACGGTCTGATCCATATCGGTGTTATGTACGGCGCCGGATTATCAGTGCTGTGGTGGTGCATGCATCAACTGCATAATCCGAGCTGGGAATGGTGGTTGATTATTCCCATCGCCATTGTCGGAAACTTTGCCGAGTGGGCGATGCATCTCCATGTCATGCACCGCCTCAAAGATGTATTCGCCTTGCGTGCCATTTACGATCGACACACACGACAGCATCATCAATATTTCACCGACAACGACTTCACGATCGACAGCATCAGAGAATTTCGGATTGTCTTTTTCCCGTGGAGGGTCTTGCTGGTGCTCTCGGTTGCCAGCGCAATTCTTGGCTGGCTGGTGTCTCTGTTTTTGGGGCCTGATGCAGGCTATATGGTACCAATCACGATGATTGGCCATTACATGCTGTACGAGAGCTTTCACTTTTGCTGTCACGTACCCGAAAATGCTTTCGTCCGGCACTGCCCCATCATCAATAGCGTGCGTCGGCACCACAGTGTTCACCACAATATGGGCATCATGATGCATATCAATATGAATCTGACCTTTCCTCTGGCGGACTGGGTGATGGGCACGAGTGATCTCAACCGTGGTCTGTTGGGTCATTTGTTCAATGGCTATGACAACACATTCCAGAAGTCCGAACTCACCGCACTGATCGCAAAATTTCGTCAGCCCCATATTGAATCAGCGCGTGTCACGCTGGAGGGTCCGCTGCTCGACAACGAGGATTTAAATGCTTTGCTACCGACACGTGGCGCCCGGTCTTGAGTACCCTGTGAGGAAAATAGATTTTTATCTTCTCGATTCCTATCGCATGAATAACTAAAAATTCGAACCACTTTGCAAAGAAAGTCAACGATGGTTTCTGACACTACGACCGAGTCCATTGAGGAAAGTGCTTACGGCAAAGCCGCACGCAAGCTGATACCTTTCCTTTTCATTTGTTATGTGGTCGCATTTCTTGACAGAGTGAATGTCGGTTTCGCGAAATTGCAGATGGCACCTGAGCTGCATTTTTCAGATGCGGTCTATGGTTTTGGTGCAGGCATTTTCTTCATCGGCTATTTCATTTTCGAAGTGCCTAGCAACGTCATTCTGGATAAAGTCGGTGCTCGTGCATGGATTGCACGGATCATGATCACCTGGGGCTTGATCTCGACGGCGTTCATGTATGTCGACCAAATCAGTTGGGGATGGGTTGCACAGCACTTTGGCTGCACCGATACGGAATTTACTTTTTACGTGCTGCGTTTTTTGTTAGGTGCAGCGGAAGCCGGTTTCTTCCCCGGCATCATTCTTTACCTGACCTATTGGTTTCCGGATCATCGTCGTACCAAGATGGTGGCTTTGTTCATGACTGCCATCGCGGTATCCAATCTGGTGGGCTCGCCCATTAGTGGCGGCATCATGCAGTACATGGATGGTGCGGGTGGACTGAGCGGCTGGCGTTGGCTTTTCCTGATCGAAGGTATCCCGTCCATTTTGGTCGGCGTACTCGTGCTGATGGTGCTTCCCAACAGCCCACGCGACGCAAAATGGCTCAACGATGAAGAACGCGATGCGATTCTCTCGGCACTTGAGCGCGACAAAGCCAGCAAAGCGCCTGCAGGTTCCAATCACAATTTGATGAGCGCATTTACCGACATCCGGGTTTGGATACTGGCAGCCATTTACTTCAGCGAGGTGATCTGTTTTTACGCGCTGACTTTCTGGATGCCGACAATTATTCAAGAACTGGGTATCGATAAAAAAGACTTTTTAAAAGTCGGCCTGATCAGCATCGTGCCTTGGGGTCTGGCTGCCGTGTTCATGGTGTATTGGGGTGCTCACTCGGACAAGACGGGCGAGCGGCGCTGGCATGCGGCGGGCGCGCTGTTCATGGCGATGGCGGGTCTGATTGTGCTCGCGCTAGCAGGAAAATCACCGCTACCAGCGATAGCGGCCCTGACCATTGTGGCCGCAGGTACACTGGGGTTTGCCGCCACATTCTGGTCACTGCCAACCGCGTTCTTGACGGGCACTGCAGCCGCGGGAGGTATTGCACTAATCAATTCGATCGGCAATCTGGGCGGTCACTTCGGGCCTGATCTGATTGGACGTATTCGCGCATTGAACGGCGGCGCTGCAGAGGCGGCGTTTTGGTCCTTGGCTGCCTTCGCTTTTATCGGCGCGCTAATGACGCTGTGGGTGTCACAAAGAGCACTCGCCCGGCCGGCGTCGGATTGGTGCACGAGCAACTAGCTCTCGGGCCATGGGTCGATGAGCGTAATCGGCACTTTGGAAAAGTCTTGCTCATTTCGGGTCACCGGTACCAACCTGTGCTCCATTGCCGTCGCCGCAATAATGAAATCGAATGCCGCCAAGGTGCGTCCATCTGATTCAGCACGGGCACACATCTCACCCCAGCAAACAGCTGTCTCTGCAGTAAAAGGAAATATTCGACCTTCAAAACCAATTCGCAGCTTCTCCAGCCAATCCGTCAACTCGGTTTTACGGCGTGAGAGTGGTAAGCGCGCCACCCCTGAGCAGGAAACTGTGCTGCGGCGCGCTGCCGAAGTGGCACATAAATCACTGACTGACTTTATTCTGGATGCTGCCTATCAGGCTGCCGAGCACACTTTGCTCGACCAACGCCTGTTCATGGTTTCAGGCAGTCAGTACCAAGCACTCCTGGAGATGCTAGACCGCCCGGAATCTGACAACCCTGGTCTGGCTGATCTTTTTTCACGGCGTCCCGTTTGGGCTAACGAATGAGTTTATCGGTACCCCAGCCGCTTGGTGCATCGCACCGGTTGGAAAAATTTGACTGCGGCAAACCTACTCTCAACGATTGGCTGCTGCTTCATGCACGGCAAGCACCAGCCTACTTGTGTCGATTGATGGAAAAGATGTTGAGCTAACGGCTGCTGATTTGATCAAGATGCGTGAGGATGAAGCGCATGAGTCCCACCAGTGAACTGAAATATGCCCTGTGCCGGCATCGAAATCAAGCTACCGCTATTACGCTCAAACCAGCCTGGCTAAATTTTCCTGGAATTTTTAATCATCCTCATTCGGATCCATCCCCGGAAACAAAACTTCCGTATACCCAAACCGACTAAAGTCAGTCACCCGCATGGGGTAAAGCACGCCGATCAGATGATCACACTCATGCTGCACCACCCGCGCATGAAAATCTTCCACCTCACGCACAATAGGCGTCCCATAGGGATCGACACCGCTGTACCGCAATCGCTGATAACGCGACACCACGCCACGCAAACCGGGCACAGACAAACAGCCCTCCCAGCCCTCTTCCATCGCATCCGATAAAGGCTCCAGCACCGGGTTGAGCAAGACTGTCTCGGGTACTTGGGGTGCATCGGGATAGCGCGAATTTTCTTTGAAACCAAAAATCACCACTTGCAGATTGACGCCGATCTGCGGCGCAGCGAGCCCTGCGCCATTGGCGGCGTGCATGGTGTCAAACATGTCTGCGATCAGCGCATGCAGCTCGGGGGTATCAAATGCTGAGACGGGTTCTGCTTGTCTGAGCAGGCGGGGGTCACCCATTTTTAGAATGTCGCGTACTGGCATTGCTGTTAACTCCGTTGGTTAGCTTCGGTGTGTATGTTGCTTCGTATTTTTTATTTTTAAAGTCATTTCGTGCATAACGAAAGGCGCTGGCTCCCGGCGTGCGCCGGGATGACGGTGGGAAATCTACTGTCGTCTAAAAAACGACTTTCATCACATGCAAATGATGACGGGAGTTGTTGGGGCGCCGTACTAACTCCCACCGTCATCACCTACATGTGATGACTGCTGCGTGGGCGGATCGCATGCGATCCGAATTCCCCACTCGCTCCCGGCGCAGGCCGGGATCCAGCGTCTTTGCTTTTCCTACGAACGATGCTTCAGCCATTCAGCAAATGCCGCACCCGTTTCCGCATGCTGCAGCCCTATCTCGACCGAGGCCTGTAAATAACCAATCTTGGAGCCGCAATCAAAACGTCTGCCCTGATAACGATAAGCCAGCACTGTTTCATACTGCATCAGCGCTTCAATACCATCAGTGAGCTGTATTTCACCACCTGCACCCTTGCCAAGTTTTTCAAGGCAGGCAAACACGCGGGGCGTAAGAATATAGCGGCCCACGACAGCGAGCGTTGAAGGCGCCTTCTCAGGCGCGGGCTTCTCAACAATACCTTTGACTTTTTCCAGTCGGTCAGCAAAAGGCTCGGTACTCACAATGCCGTACTGTCGCGTGTGCTCGCGCGGTACATCCTGCACACCCAGCAAGCTGCACTGTTCGCGATTGAATTGCGCCGTCATTTGTGCCATCACTCCCTCAGAATCCGGCTCACCCTGCATGAAGTCATCTGCTAACAGCACAGCGAAAGGATCATCACCCACAATAGGGCGCGCGCAGAGTACAGCGTGACCAAGACCGAGCGCCTGCGGTTGGCGTATGTACATGCAGTTCACCGATTTCGGTATGACCTCGCGCACCAACTCCAGCAGCTGCTGCTTGCCTGCGGCTTCTAGTTCGGCCTCGAGTTCATAGGCTTTGTCAAAATGATCTTCAATCGCGCGCTTGTTGCGGCCAGTGATGAAGATCATTTCAGTGATGCCTGCTTCGACGGCTTCTTCAACGGCATATTGAATCAGCGGCTTGTCAACGATCGGCAGCATTTCCTTGGGCTGCGCTTTGGTGGCGGGTAAAAAGCGACTCCCCAAACCGGCCACAGGAAACACGGCTTTGCGTATGCTTGTCATGTCGTTTGCTCCAATAAATTCAGTAATCCTGCTTCATCAAGGATGGCAACACCAAGCTCTTCGGCCTTGGCGAGTTTGCTGCCAGCTTCTTCGCCGGCGACAACGTAGCTTGTTTTTTTAGATACCGAACCAGACACCTTGCCGCCAGCTGCTTCGATCATTGCAGCGGCTTCATCGCGCTTGAGAGTCGGCAGCGTGCCTGTCAGCACAAAAGTTTTACCCGCCAGATGCTGAGAGCGCTGCTCGGGCTCGCCCTCTTCCCAGTGTATGCCGGATACACGTAATTGCGCGATCAGCTCGCGATTGATAGGGTCATGCAAGAAATTCAGAATGCTTTGCGCAACCACTGGGCCGATATCATCTACCGCCAGTATTTGTTCTTCGCTTGCATCCAGCAGTGCATCAAGATTACCGAAGTATTTTGCGAGTGATTTGGCGGTTGATTCGCCCACATGACGAATACCCAGTGCATAGATGAAACGCGCCAGTGTCGTGGATTTGGATTTTTCCAGCGCGTCGAGCAAATTTTGCGCTGACTTTTGCGCCATGCGATCCAGCTCGGACAACATCACCAGACCCAGCTTGTAAAAATCTGCGGGTGTGGTCACCAAACCGCGATCGACCAATTGCTCGACCAGTTGCTCACCCAGGCCTTCGATATCCATCGCACGACGCGACACAAAATGCAGCAAACCACCTTTGCGTTGCGCCGCGCAAGTCACCCAGCCGCCTGAACAACGCGCAACCGCCTCTTCTTCTGGTCGCACAATCGCGGAGCCACAAACCGGGCACTCGCTTGGCATGACGAATTCAAGTGCTGCCGCAAGGCGACGCTCGGGTACATTGGCGACGACTTCAGGTATCACATCACCGGCACGGCGCACGATGACGGTGTCACCGATACGGATATCCTTGCGCCTTACTTCGTCTTCATTATGCAATGTGGCATTGGTGACGGTGACACCACCGACAGAAACCGGTGCCAATCGTGCGACTGGCGTCACGGCGCCCGTGCGACCGATTTGCACGACAATATCCTGGACCACCGTAGTCGCTTCTTCAGCAGGAAATTTATGCGCCAGTGCAAAGCGCGGTGCGCGCGATACGAAACCGAGCACACCTTGCTGATCCAAACGATTGACCTTGTAGATCACCCCATCAATTTCATATGGCAGTTGCGCGCGCTTGGTGGCGATGGACGAGAAAAATGACAGCAAGCCCGCTGCACCTGACACCACAGCACGCTCCGCACACACGGGCACGCCCATGGCGCTGTACCAATCGAGCAGCGCTTCGTGGGTGGCAGGCAGTGCTGCGCCTTCCAGACGACCGATACCATAGGCAAAAAAACGCAGACTTCGTTGCGCCGTAATACGCGAATCTAGTTGTCGCAAGCTGCCAGCTGCTGCATTGCGGGGATTGGCGAATTCTTTTTGTCCGGCGTCGCGCTGACGTTGATTGAGTCGCTGAAAATCTGCCTTGAACATCAGCACTTCGCCACGCACATCCATTACCTCAGGCAAGCTGTCACCCTGCAATCTGAGCGGAATTGATCGCACGGTGCGAATGTTGGCCGTGACATCTTCACCGGTATAACCATCCCCACGCGTGGCGGCTTGTGTCAGCACGCCTTTTTCATAGCGTAGATTGATTGCCAGACCATCGAACTTGAGTTCGCAGGCATAGCGGACCTCAGCATCGGTCTCCAGACCATCACGCACGCGCTTGTCGAAGGCAAGAATGTCTTCCTCCAAGAAGCCATTGTTAATCGACAGCATCGGTACGTCATGCGCGATCTGACTGAATTCAGGTAGTGGCGTACCTCCGACACGTTGTGTTGGAGAGTCTGGCGTGAGGAGTTCAGGATGAGCGGCTTCGAGTGACTGAAGCTCGCTGAACATGGCGTCGTATTCCGCATCAGGGATGCTGGGGTTATCGAGCACATAGTAGGCATGGGCATGCCGGTGCAGCTCGGCATGCAACCATTCAGCCCGCGCGCGCCAGTCGGAGGAATCCGGCCCGGTGGCTGCATCGCCACCGAACAGATCGTTCTGGGACATCAGGCAAACAGACGATGGGCCAGATGCGAGCCTGCTGTCACACCGGCCTCTTCCATCGCGGTATAGAAAGAGCGGACTTCATTACCGATCGCAGCAAGCGCATCATCGGACAGCGGCTGTCCCTCGTCATCGACAATACCGCCGGTCAGGCGCTGCGAGAGCGATTTTGCGAAAGCACTCATCGCAGTGAATGCATCACGGTCGGGTGCCACCAAAGATACGGGAAGCAGGAGCGTCAGCAGTTTGCTGATCTCGCCAGACGCACTCGGATTGGTGGACAACGAGAAGAGCATCCCACCCTCGCCATCGGGCATTACCAGCATGCCATCGGGACGCTGATCCATGCCCATGCGCTGCAAGGCCGGCCGCAAGGTTGACATCATCCATGCCGCCCCACGGGCTTCAACGTTGATGGATAGCTTGGCATCGAACTCGGCAATGAACTGATGCACTTTGCGCGCTCGGGCCATAACTTCCGGCATGTCGGGCAATTCGGGTTCTGCGCCCAAATCTTCGGAGAGCTGATTAATGCCAGCCACCAGCTCGGAGAATTCCAGCTCGGTGATGAAACTGCGTCGCGTGGCCATTTGCATACCGGCTTTAAGCGAAGAGTAAACGCCGCCGACCGACACAGGTTCCCAATCGCCGGTTTCGTTTTGCCCTATCACATGCACTGGCTTGTTGCCGATGAGGTGCAGTGGCTGAAACGCGGCAACGACCTTCTCCCCACGCACCGGGCCGAGCAGCGGCATCGGGATGATGCAATCGATGAACTCATCCAAGGGCAGCGGCTTGACGGCGGGCTCCACTCTGGCAGCGGGCGGCGGAGGTGCATGAATTGGCGCCTCCTCTTCGACTTCCGTTTCGGGCGGGCTGACTTCCTCGTGCGACTCGATCACGCTGGTGGTCTCAACCTGCTCGCGTTGCGCGGCAGCTTGGGCAAGATCACCCATCAGCACATCTTCATGCGGACTGGAAAATGCGCTATCCACGGATTTCCTGGCGCGCCATTCTCGCCATTTGTCGTAAAAAAGGACGCCAATAATCACGGCGCCACCAATGGCGATCAGACTAACCTGTAATTCACTCATTAAAGGGACTCCTGCAGGGCTTGCCGGCCTTCGGCCTCAGACCCGGGGATGGAAGCAGACTCATCTGAAAAATATTCATTAAAGAAACATTTTAAGCCAACTCACGCAGTTAAAGAGACAAGCTTGCCTGCTCGCATTGTTGACGATGATCAATTTCAGCCACGGTTTTGTCATTAAGATAACAAAGCGTCTCCCCAAGTCAAACCCGCACGAAAGGATTATCCATGGCTGAAACCTCGGAAATCAAACTTCAGGCGCTTACCATGCTCTCCCTGAAACCCTTGATTCGACGATTGCGACTCTGGTGGTACCGGCGAGCCGAAGAACACTATCTCATTTGCGCCGACGTGGAAAACGCACGAGCACGCGAAGCCGAAGAAAACGAAGCCTACTACCAAAAACGCGCTGCAATGGCGCGTTCGGCTCAGCACTGGTACTAAGCCTCTGACACACCTTACAAAAAAGCGCGTCGGCATCGCTTTGCCAAACTCAGGCCGCCACCTCGCCCCCGTCAGGCCGCTTCAGCCTCGGTGGTCAGGCTGGCTGCCGTTTCCATATCAACCGCCACAATACGAGACACACCCTGCTCTTGCATCGTCACCCCGATCAACTGCTGCGCCATTTCCATGGCAATCTTGTTGTGCGAGATAAACAGGAACTGCGTTTGAGCCGCCATGCGCTTGACCATCGTGCAGAAGCGCTCGGTGTTCGAATCATCCAGCGGCGCGTCCACCTCATCGAGAAGGCAGAACGGTGCGGGGTTCAGCTGGAAGATAGAAAAGACCAGCGCCGTCGCCGTCAGTGCTTTCTCACCACCCGATAGCAGATGAATCGTCGCATTCTTCTTGCCCGGCGGCTGCGCCATCACCTGAACGCCTGAATCCAGAATCTCCTCGCCCGTCATCACCAGCTTGGCATTGCCGCCACCGAAGAGCTCGGGGAACAATTGGCCAAAGTGATGATTGACCTTGTCGAAGGTATCTTGCAGCAGATCGCGAGTTTCGATATCAATCTTCTGAATCGCATCTTCGAGCGTCGTGATCGCTTCGGTGAGGTCGGCGTTTTGCGCGTCGAGGAAATTTTTACGTTCGCTGGCCTGTGCAAGCTCATCCAGCGCAGCCAGATTGACCGGACCCAAGGCAGAAATTGCATTGTTCAGGCGCGTCACCTCACCTTGCAAATACGATGCACGCATATCGTCAGTGAGTTTCTCTGAAAGTGCGGCTTCATCAGCCTCGGCTTCGATGAGCTGCTGCGCATACTGCTCCTGATTCAGGCGAGCAGCCTGTTCCTTGAGTTGCAACTCAACGATACGATCGCGCATGGGCTGTAGCGCACGGTCGGCAGCCAGTTTGGCTTCGTCCTGGCCACGCATGCGTTGCGTGAGCTGATCAAGTTCGTGGCGCGCGTTCGCCAACACCACTTCCTGCTCGCTGCGACGCTCAAGCAAGGATTGCAGACCCGCCTGCGCTGTCTGGTCATCCAGCGACTCCAGCTCAAGCTGGCCTTGCTCCATGCTCGCAAATAATTGCGCTGATTGCTCCAGAGCTGTCGATATATTGCGTTTGAGTTCTTCGATACGATTTTCGTGCGAGCGCTGCGCAAATTCAGCTTGCTGTGCAGCGAGTTCCAGTTCGCGCAAAGCCTCGCGTGCCTGATTCAGTACCTGCTCGCGCTCGAGATAGACGGTCTGACCATCTTCGTGGGTCTCCTGCACCTGCCCCAGCTCGACATCGAGTTCCTCAAGCGCATTCTCGGCTTCAACCTTGATCTGTTGCTGCTCCGCCTCCTGCGCATCAATCTCGGACAGGTCACTGGCAATCTGGGTGCTGCGCTGGCTGAATCGCTCCTGTACTTCACTTTGGCGCAACAGATCAATTTGCAAGCTGTGCAGCGCCTGAGTCAATTCATCGACTTCGCGGGTGAGTGTTTCGATGCGCTGCATACCTTGCGTGAGTGCGGCATCCGCCTGCACCGAACGCTGTCGCGCTTCATCGGCAAGCATTTGTTGCGCACGTACCTGACGCACGAGATTATCGATTTCCTGTTGACGCGCCAGCATGCCATCCTGTTCGGAATCGGCTGCATAGAAACGCACCGCAAGACGACTGATCAGATGCCCCTGACGTGTGACCAGACAAGCGCCCGCCGGCAGCTTTGCACGCTCGGCCAATGCGGTCGCCGCATCTTCGGCGACATAGACATGGTGCAGCCAGTCCTGCATCAATGCACGAAGACCCGGATCATTCATCTGCAACAAAGACAGCAGCGGCTTGAGGCCCGCAGCAGGCGCTTCGTCAGCCGTGGCCGTCCCTGACAGTGAGAACAAGGACAGCTTCGCCGGCGGTGCATCGCTGAAGAAGGCCTTGGCCCAGTCGAGATTCGATACCTCAAGCGCACCGGTGCGTTCGCGCAGCACCGATTCCAGCGCATTTTCCCAACCAGGCTCGATGGACAGCTTTTGCCACAAGCGAGGCAATTTTCCCAGCTCATGCTTCTCAAGCCAGGGCGCAACCTTGCCCTCGGTTTGCACATTTTCCTGCAGCTGCTTGAGCGTGTTCAGCCTTGCTTCCAGCTGAGCGTGGCTTGAATTTTCGGTGTTAACAGTTTCTTGTGCGTTGCGACGTTCCTGCTCAAGCTGCGGTTGACGGCCACGCGCAGTGTGCAGCGCATCGCGTGCTGCATTGAGTTGGGTGTCCGCCTCGCTTAGCTGCGATTTCAGTGCCGACAACTGCGCCGTATCCGGCGGTGCGAGCATGTTCTTTTCTTGCATCAGACGCTCGCGACGTTGCGCAAGACTGCCAAGAATATTGGACGCATTGCGCTGATGAGCCGATTCGAGCTCAATGCGCTGCTGTACCTGCATGATGCGTGAACGAGATTCAGTACTCGCCAGCTGCGCCGCACGCCAGCTCTCTTCAATGGCCGGCAGAGCGCCCTGTTTTTCTTGAACTGCCTGCTGGGCTATCGCCACTCGCTCGGCATGCATCTGCAGATCGGTATCAGCCTGCGCGAGCTCGTCCTGAAATTGCGAACTCTGACGCTGCCACTGATCGCGTTGCGCTGAAAGTGAATTCAGTTGTGTCTGCAGGCGCGAGCGCGACTCGATCACAAATTTGATCTGGGCTTCGAGGCTGCCAATTTCGGAATTGGTCTGATACAGCGCACCCTGAGCCTGATGCATGCGATCGCCCGCAGCATAGTGCGCCTGGCGCATATGCTCGAGTTCGGTCTCGATATGACGCAGTCGGGATGTTTGCTCTTCGAGCTCGGTTTGCGCCTTGTCGATCTCGCGCGTGAATTTTTCCTGCTCGGTCTTGGCCTCATTTTTGCGCAACAGCCACAGCAGTTTTTGCTTTTCTACCTGATCCGACTGCAGCTCATGGAACTTCTGTGCCACCTCTGCCTGCGATTGCAGTTTTTCGAGATTGGCATTGAGCTCGCGAAGAATATCTTCGACGCGCTGCAAATTTTCACGCGTGTCCTGCAAGCGATTTTCAGTTTCGCGGCGGCGCTCCTTGTACTTGGAGACACCCGCAGCCTCTTCCAGAAAAATGCGCAGATCTTCAGGGCGGGCTTCGATGATGCGCGAGATCATGCCCTGTCCGATGATTGCGTAGGCACGCGGTCCCAGCCCGGTACCGAGGAAAATATCCTGCACATCCCGGCGACGTACCGCCTGGTTGTTAATGTAATAAGTCGATGTGCCGTCACGCGTCAGCGTGCGCTTGACGGAGATTTCAGCAAAGCTGCTCCACTGGCCTGCCGCCTTGCCCAGGCTGTTATCAAACAAGAGCTCTACCGAGGCGCGGCCCGCGGGCTTGCGGCTGGTGGTGCCATTAAAAATGACATCCTGCATGGATTCGCCGCGCAATTCCGAGGCCTTGGACTCACCCAGTACCCAGCGCACCGCGTCAATGATGTTGGATTTACCACAGCCGTTGGGGCCCACAACCCCGACCAGCTGGCCGGGTACCTGAAAATTGGTGGGGTCGACGAAGGATTTGAATCCGGATAGTTTTAAAGAAGTTAACCGCACGTTATGAACTTTTCAGTCGGTAAAAACGATAAACCGGACGAGCTGCCGTCCGGCGGTTTCAAAGAATCGCGCAATCATATCATCCGGGAGGCCCCTAACCTGCTGCAGCGTAAGGCAAACCGGGCGGCAATCACGATAAATGATGCACACAGGTATAATCCGCGCACACCGAAATCCCGTATTTCAATCTGCCTGAGTTGAGCCAACACCTGCCGATACCCGTGAATCCGCTTCTTGAAAAACTGCAGGCTTATCCTTTTGAAAAACTTCGGCGTCTGTTTGCCGATGTGACCCCTGAGCGGAGCTACCGGCCCATCAGTCTGGGCATCGGCGAGCCCAAGCATCCCACACCGCCATTTATTCAAAAAGCTCTGGCCGACAATCTGTCGGGACTGGCCAGCTACCCCACCACGGCCGGCAGCGATGCCTTGCGTGCCACGATTTGCGGCTGGCTGGAGCAGCGCTACCGCCTGCCACGACTGGATCCGGGCTGCGAAGTCTTGCCAGTCAATGGTTCGCGCGAGGCTTTGTTTGCGATTGCACAGGCGGTAATTGATCCCTATGCCAAAGCGGTTGTTGTCTGCCCCAATCCTTTTTATCAAATCTATGAAGGCGCGGCGCTCTTGGCGGGGGCGGAACCTTATTTTGTCAACTCAGACCCGGCTCGTAATTTCGCGCCCGATTTTTCTACGGTACCCGCAGATTTGTGGCCACGCGTGCAGTTGCTGTTCATCTGCACGCCAGGCAATCCGACCGGCGCTGTGTTGACGCTCGACGATTGGAAAGAACTCTTTGCGCTCTCCGACAAACACGGTTTCGTGATTGCCGCCGACGAGTGCTATTCCGAGATTTATTTTGGCGGTGAAAGACCATTGGGTGCGCTCGAGGCTGCGCACAAACTGGGGCGTAAATACGACCGCCTGCTCGCCTTCTCCAGCCTGTCCAAGCGCTCCAACGTGCCCGGCATGCGCTCAGGTTTCGTTGCGGGCGATGCGGGCATTTTGCAAAAATTTCTGCTCTATCGCACCTACCATGGCAGCGCCATGAGCCCATCGATTCAGGCGGCCTCGATCGCTGCATGGAAAGATGAAACGCATGTCGAGGAAAACCGCGCGAAGTACATCGCCAAATTTAATCAGATCACACCCATGCTCGCCGAAGTGCTGGATGTTGCTCTGCCTGATGCCGGCTTTTACCTCTGGGCGAAGGTCGACAAGCTCGTGGCCATCACCGATACCGAATTCGCGAGGCGTCTGTACGCCGACTATAATGTGACGGTTTTGCCGGGAAGTTATGTCGCGCGTGAGGCGCATGGCATCAATCCCGGCGCCAATCGCATTCGAATGGCGCTGGTCGCTGAAGTCGACGAATGTCTCGAAGCAGCCCAGCGCATCGTTGAATTCACGCGCAAACTCGCGAACGCCTGATTTTTATCTCTGCCTTCATCTTTATTTTTATTTCTGTTTAAAGAAACCACACCATGAGCCAACAATTACAAAGTCTGATCGATAGCGCGTGGGAAGAGCGCACGAATTTTTCACCCAAGTCTGCTCCCACTGACGTCCGCGATGCGGTCACCTCGGTGCTCGAGCAACTCAATCAGGGCACACTGCGCGTTGCTCAAAAAGACAGCGGCCAGTGGGTCGTGAATCAGTGGGTCAAGAAAGCCGTGCTGCTCTCTTTCCGTCTGGAAGACAACGTGCCCATCTCCGGTGGCGGTGGCATGCAGTTCTATGACAAGGTACCCACCAAATTTGCCAACTACACGGCGGATGATTTCGCCAAAGGCGGCTTTCGTGTCGTGCCACCGGCGGTCGCGCGTCGTGGCAGCTTCATCGGCAAGAACGTCGTGCTTATGCCTTCCTATGTCAACATCGGCGCCTATGTCGATGAAGGCACCATGGTCGACACTTGGGCAACCGTTGGCTCCTGCGCACAGATCGGTAAAAACGTGCACCTGTCGGGTGGCGTCGGTATCGGCGGCGTGCTTGAGCCGATGCAGGCCAACCCCACCATCATTGAAGACAACTGCTTCATCGGTGCGCGCTCGGAGGTCGTTGAAGGCGTCATCGTTGAAGCCAACTCGGTGATTTCCATGGGTGTGTACATCGGCCAATCCACCAAGATTTATGATCGCGCTACGGGCGAAGTCACCTACGGTCGCATTCCCGAAGGTTCTGTCGTTGTCTCCGGCAACCTGCCTTCGGCGGATGGCAAGTACAGTCTTTATTGCGCTGTGATTGTGAAGCGTGTGGATGAGAAGACGCGCGCGAAGACATCGATTAATGAGCTGCTGCGGGATTAATTAGTTACGACGCTGAATCTCCTTGTGCTGAGTGAAAAAAGTCACTGGATCCCCCCTTGCAGGGCGCGCCCTGCAAGGGGGGATCCAGTGGCTTTAGCTGTCTGCAAACAGCTTAAAACCTGAACTGATGTGCATTTGCGGTAAACCAAAATCCAGCGTCGTTAAAACAAGCACTTATGATCACCCTCTACGGCATCCCCAACTGTGGCAGCGTAAAAAAAGCGCGTGACTGGCTCGAGAGCCAGAACATCGCCTATGAATTCCACGACTTCAAAAAAGCTGGCGTCGACAAGGACACCATCGCGAACTGGATGACGCAAGTCTCCTGGGAAGTGCTGGTCAACAAAAAAGGCACGACCTGGCGCGGACTACCCGAGCCCACCAAAGATGGCGTCACCAACGCGACCAACGCCACGAAGCTGATGATCGAACATTCCAGCGTGATCAAGCGCCCGGTACTCTGCAAGGGCAAGACCGTGCTGGTTGGCTTTGTTGCCACCACCTACGAAGAACATCTCCTCTGATGAGCCGAAATCACCCATGAGCAAAACCCTCGCACTCACTGAAGAACTGATCTCGCTGCATTCCGTCACACCCGCCGACGGGGGCTGCCAGTTGAAAATGGCGGAGCGACTCAAGCCGCTGGGCTTCGCTTGCGAGACCATCGCTTCGGGTGATGTCACCAATCTGTGGGCGCGTCG
>JAIXXZ010000019.1 GCA_027490465.1 Oxalobacteraceae bacterium | reverse complement strand
GTTGAACCACTTGCCGCTCATGTTCAGATGCATGCCGTGCGTGAGGTGACCGCCTTCGGCGAGTGACATGCCCATGATGGTGTCGCCGGGATTGAGCAACGCCAGGAACACCGCCTGATTGGCCTGCGAACCCGAGTTGGCCTGCACATTGGCAAAATTTGCGCCGTACAGTTCTTTGAGTCGGTCGATACACAGCTGTTCGACGATGTCGACATACTCGCAGCCACCGTAGTAGCGCTTGCCGGGATAACCCTCAGCGTATTTATTGGTGAGCACCGAACCCTGCGCCTGCATCACCGCTGGGCTGGTGTAATTTTCAGAAGCGATCAGCTCAATATGATCTTCCTGGCGAGTCGCCTCCTGCTGTATTGCGGCCCAGAGCGCGGGGTCGCTCTGCGCCAGATCCAATTGATCCGGAAACGCGCAGTTGGCGGGGCTGACTCGTGTGAGCATATTTATTCTCCTGTTTGGGGTCTCGGTGCGGGCGAAAGCGCCACTCGCATAGGTGCAGCGGCGCCCGTGCAAGCCGCCAATACTGCTCAGGCTTGAACTGTACTGATGAGTCTACTTCAGGAAAAATAAATATTTCTTTACTGTAAGTTCAGATTATCTGAACAATGCGCTGCGGCGATCGGCAAAACGACAGGGATTGCGTCAGGCGAGGACTCACTACGACGAAAAGCGGCACTGGCGCAGCGTTTCAGGCGCGGCGAGATAGCGCGGGAGCAAAACCCCGGTTGTCAGGTCGGGCCGCTTGAGCTGCACCTACCGCGCTGGCAAGGCGAATAAAAATTTACTCCCCCGACCAGAAGAGACCCCGGTGCCTGGCGTGGCGCAGCTTGCTCAGTCGATGACCCGAATCAACCGCCGGCCCAGATTTTCGCCCCGGTAGAGCCCGGCAATGGCATCCGGGGCATGGCCGATACCATCGAGTACGTCCTCTTCGTACCGGATCAGACCCTGCCGCACCCACTCGGCTAGATCGACGCGCGCGGCAGCATAGTGGTCCCGGTGATCAAGTATCACGAAGCCCTGCATGCGAGCCCGCTTGACCAGCAGCTGGCGTTCCACCCGAGGGCCGAGTGGCGTGGGATTCCAGTTGGCGATGGAAGCGGTGCCGCAAATGATCACACGCGCACCCACGTTCAGGTGCTGCATCACCGCATCGCTGATCCTACCCGAGGTATTGTCAAAATAGATATCGACGCCCGTCGGACAAGCTGCCGCCAACTGCTCGGCAAAATTCTCGCGCTTGTAATCCACCGCGGCATCGTACTGAAAGCGGTCGATGCACAACTGACGCTTGACCTCCCCCCCGGTAATCGCGACGGTGCGACATCCGTGAATCCTTGCAATCTGACCCACGCAAGAACCCACCGCACCGGCGCCTGTGGACACCAGCACGGTCTCGCCTGATTTGGGCTCACCAATACGCATCAGTCCGTAGTGCGCGGTAATGCCATTAATACCAAGTACGCCCAGCGAGGTCGACAAAGGCAGGTCCGCCTGATCAACACGATAATCAATCGTGCTCACATCGACTGCTGCGTAATCCTGCCAGCCGAACATGCCAGTCACCCGCGTGCCCACCGGCCATTGCGAATTCTCGGAGGCGATGATTTCGCCTGCAGCAAAAGAACGCATGACTTCACCGATACCGACGGGTTGCGAGTAATTGGCCACCGCATTCACCCAGCCGCGCATGGCCGGCTCGACGGCGAGAAAGTGATTGCGTATCAGCACCTGGCCCGGCTGCAGTTGCGGCACGGCGGTCTCCACAAGTCGAAAGTGTTCGGCTTGAGGAATGCCCTCGGGACGGCTGGAGAGAATCACCTGACGGTTCATGAGAGTGGCCATGATTTTATTGTTTAGTTTTTAACGGTATCACACGACTTCTACAAAGCAAGGTAACAGAGATCCGTCCAGACGCCGGGAGTCATGTGCGCGATGGTAAGATCAAAATGCCTGAGTGTGAAATAACAGACACATCTTCCACAGGCAAGAATAGCAAAGCGCGTTCAACTTACCGAAACGCGCTCTGCGTTGGCGATCAACCCACAACAGAGACAAGCTCATGAATTCCAATCGCGTCGCACTGGTGACCGGCGGAGGTACCGGCATAGGCAAGGCTGCTGCAAAAGCTTTATTGCATGCGAACTATCAGGTCGTGATCACTGGCCGCAATCTCGACAAGCTCCAAGCAGCACTCAAGGACATCGGAGGCACGGATGCCAATACGCTGGCGGTGACCAGTGATGTCGGCGATCCCGAGAGTGTGAAACAGCTGTTCGCCAGCCTGAAAGCAAAGTTTGGTCGCATTGATGTGCTGTTCAATAACGCGGGTACGGCATCGCCGCCGATCCCAATGGAAGATCTGAGTTACACGCAGTGGATGAATGTGGTGAACGCGAATCTGACCGGTTCTTTTTTATGCGCGCAAGAAGCTATGCGCATGATGAAAGCACAGTCACCCAAAGGGGGGCGCATCATCAATAACGGATCGATTTCCGCCAACACGCCTCGGCCTTTCTCTGCGCCCTACACTGCCACCAAGCATGCGATTACGGGTTTGACCAAATCGATTGCACTCGATGGTCGTGCAGATCGCATCGCTTGCAGCCAGATCGACATCGGCAATGCGGCCACCGAGATGACACAGGTCATCAGCAAAGGCGTGATTCAGGCGGATGGATCACTGAAGGCTGAACCGACGATGGATGTCGAGCACGTTGGGCAAGCCGTGGTGCAAATTGCCAATCTGCCTTTGGAGAGCAATGTTCTGTTCATGACCATCATGGCGACGAACATGCCTTATGTGGGGCGCGGGTAGTCGAAAACCAGGTGCCGCAGTCAGAACGGTGGCGCACGGCGGGCTGTGCCCTGATCCTGCCTGGCGCGGTCATCCGGCGAGGCCTGAGGTGAAAAACTCAGAACAGTGAGACGCCTCTGAGAGCCAGCCCCACCAGTGCACCAAACCACAGACCGGCCAGCGCAACAAACGCAATACCGAAACCCGGACCCCGTCGCACAGGGTTCGTCAAATAAGACTGCGCGTACCAGGCGCGACCGAGGAGCCATATCACACCCATCGCAAAAGCGCCGGTCTCACCATTGAAGATCGCATAGATCCACAGAGAGGGCAGCATCATCGCTGCGGCTTCCAGTGTGTTCATTTGCACGCGATAGGCGCGATCGAACACTTCGTGTCCCGAGGTCGCGGGCGCCATGATTTCGTATTTCACGCGCGCTTTGCCGACGATGACGGAGGTCACGAACATCAGCAAAACGGTGAGCAGCGTTATTAAGGAAGTCAGCGGGTAAGCGGTCATGGGAATCGATTCAAATTTTCAGGGCAGCGAATGAGGTTTACTGGCTCTCGCAAACGGCTCTCATCAATTGGTCATCAGGCGTTTGCGGCGCGACATCAATCCAGTCACCCACCGTGTTCTGCTCCATGATCAGGGTTCCAGCGCCCATGCGGTCCGACATTTTGTGTGTACTCAAGATGCGACGCTGATGTTTTCGGCAGCTGAATTCTGTCGGTAGCAGCACTGACTGGTAGGTCTTGCCCGACGCATCAGCCACTGGGCTTTGAAGATCATGCAAATCCCAGATGAAGGCGTTACCACTTATATTCACCATGCGTAATTTATCGTAGTAGCGGCTGACCTGATTGGTTTGCGCATATTGCACCCAATTTTCGGCAAGGGTTGGTGTCGCGATCAAAAACGCGCACAGAAAAAGCCATTTCTTCATGGTGGGCAGACTCGTTGGAATAAAAACCGCCTTATTGTCGCAGAAGGCGGCGCCAACCGCATTTCACGACGCGCCCTCGGCCCCGCTGAATTTGGCACGCAGCCCGATGTCGAACCGACACTTGCGGGTGCACTGCAGCGAGCTACCGGTTTCAGATCTGCCGGGGATGAAGGCAAGCAGAATCTGGCACACTGGCCACTTTTCGGAGATGTGATGATGAACAAAAAAACAAGCTTTGCGATGGCCTGCCTCACGGTGACCCTGCTCATCGGCGCCGGGTTAGCCCCTTTCACTGCCAGAACCGCTCACGCTCACGATGTTCAGGGCTTGCTGGATACGGTTATTCAGGGCCCCCACCGCTCCGAGGCCAACCGAGCACGTGATCAATACCGCCATCCAAAAGAGACACTCCTGTTCTTCGGTTTGCAACCGCACATGGCCGTCGTGGAAATCTCGCCTGCAAACGGCTGGTATACCGAAATCATTGCGCCACTCCTGAAACAACAGGGTCGCTACACTGCGGCCGTCCCGGCGCTCGCCGACGATATGCCTGAAGCCATGAAACGAAGAGATGCGGCCTATCGCCAAATGCTGAAAGCTGCGCCCGAGCTTTATGGCGAGCCGACAATCAAAACCTACGATCCTGCCGCCCCAGTGTTCACAGCGGACGGTACGGCTGATCTGGTGGTGACTTTTCGGAATGTACACAACTGGGCCAAAGCCGGACACACTCAGTCGATGTTCAAGGGGTTTTTTCAGGCATTGAAATCAGGCGGTGTGCTCGGCGTTGTAGAACACCGAGCAAAACCTGACACGCCGCTTTCCAAACAAATCGAATCGGGCTACATGACTGAGCAATTCGTCATTGAAGCGGCTGCTGCTGCGGGCTTCAGGCTGGATCGCAGCTCGGAGATCAATAGCAACCCGCTCGATACAAAAGACCATCCCGGTGGCGTGTGGAATTTGCTCCCCAACCTGCGCGGCGTCGCCGAGAATGACAAGGCCAAGTATCGCGCGATAGGCGAGTCAGACCGGATGACACTGCGCTTTGTAAAGCCCTGAGCCTGCACCCCATTGGCGAATGCAGAAAAAAAGAATTAGGGAAGTCATCGCATGACGACAGAGACCAAGCGTCCCGGACTCCTCAGAAAAGCACCAGAAAATTTTCTGAATCCGCAGCTGCTGCGCGAGATCCATGAAAAAGGGCTCGATGAAGAACGGCGCCGCTTTTTGCGACAAAGTTTTTTGGTGGCCTCTGCCGCTACTGCAGTGTCTTCTGCATCCAAGAGCTTTGCCAACGAGATGGGCGCTGGGGGTAGCGGTGACTCAGCGGCAGGCGATCCGAATATTCTCGTACTGCCATCACACTCGACGACGCTGGGCAAGCCCGTCACCCAGGCCGGCTACGGGCAACCCTCGCGCCATGAAAATGCCATTCTCAAACGCATATCACCCGGCCTGACAAGAACGCAGGAGGCATCGGCCTCGTTCACCCCCTTGCAGGCCCTGTTCGGCATTATCACGCCAAATGGCTTGCATTTTGAAAGACACCATCAAGGCTGGCACGATGTTGCGCCTGACACGCATCGCCTGATGATCCATGGTCTGGTCAAGACGCCGATGATCTTCACGATGGATGATCTGATGCGGCTACCGTCCGTCTCGCGCATTCACTTTCTGGAGTGCGGTGCCAACACCGCGATGGAGTGGGGACATCCTTCGGTGCCGACGGTGCAATACACGCACGGCATGCTGTCCTGCTGCGAATTCACGGGCGTGCCGCTGTCCCTGCTGCTGGATTACTGCGGCTATGACAAACAGGAATCGCGATTTATTCTGGCTGAAGGTGCCGATGGCGCCAGCCTGACGCGCACGATTCCTATCGAGCACGCGCTGGATGATGTACTGGTTGCCTGGGGTATGAATGGGGAGATGCTGCGCCCGGAAAATGGTTACCCATTGCGATTGGTCGTGCCCGGCATGCAAGGCGTCTCATGGGTCAAATGGCTGCGGCGCATCAAAGTCGGCGATCAGCCCTGGGGCACAAAGGATGAATCGATTCAATACATCGACCTGATGCCTGATGGGAGCCATCGGCAGTACACCTCGATCCAGGAATGCAAATCCGTAATCACCTCGCCCTCCGGTGGTCAGCAGTTGCTGAGCAAAGGCATGTTCAACATCACAGGCCTCGCCTGGTCGGGACGCGGCAAGATCAAAAAGGTCGATGTATCTGTCGACGGGGGTCGTAATTGGCGCAGCGCACGACTGGAGGGACCGATACAAAACAAAGCGCTCACCCGTTTCAACATCGACTGGGTCTGGGATGGCAGCGAGGTGATTCTCCAATCGCGCGCCGTTGACGAGACGGGCTATGTGCAGCCCGGCATTGAGCAGCTGCGCAAAGTCCGAGGAAGCAGATCCACGTATCACAACAATGCGATTCAATCCTGGCAAATCAATGCATCCGGTGAGGTACTGAATGTGCAGGCTTATTAGCGTCGGTTTGTTGTTCTTGCTGTCCTGCGCCTCCATGAACCCGGCTCAGGCAGGTGACCTAAGCTATCCCGGCGTCGGCCGCACCGCCACAGCCCGCGAAATTGAGGTCTGGAATATCGATGTGCGGCCCGACTTCAAAGGCCTGCCAAAGGGCTCAGGTACCGTGCTTCAGGGACAGCAAGTCTGGGATGCGAAGTGCGCGTCCTGTCACGGCACCTTCGGCGAACTGACCCAGATGTCAGCGCCTATTGTCGGTGGCACCACAGCGGAGGATGTTCGTACCGGCAGAGTCGCGGCCCTGTCCAATCCGAATACAGTGCTCAGATCAGCGATCATGAAAGTACCGACGCTGAGCACGCTTTGGGATTATCTGTACCGGGCCATGCCCTGGAATGCACCCAAATCATTGTCGGTCGATGAGAGCTATGCGGTGACCGCGTACATCCTGAATCTGGCTGAGATCGTGCCGGAAGACTTCAGCTTGTCGGACGAAAACATCAAGGCGATACAAGATCGCATGCCGAACCGGCATGGCATGACACGGGACCACGGCTTGGCCACGGTCAGAGGCAGACCCGATGTCTCCGATACCGACTGCATGAAGGATTGCGCTAGCAAGGTCACGGTCCGCGCAACGATCTCGGAAGATGCACTGCACTCACATGGAGATCTTTCTTTGCAGAATCGCAGCTTTGGGCCTGTCAGAGGACTCACCGCCGTTAAAAAACAGTAAACCTCAATACGCCCTCAGGGAAGCGCTGATACGTGAGCATCACACAAAATTTCTCACTTAGAAATTAGCAGCAGTCCCCTTTTCCTCCAGATTTCCCCGCCTCACAAGCCTACTGACTTGTCCTGACACGAGCAATTATTTAGCGTTTTTCAGTCTGCGTGAGACCCTCGGACGCAGCACGCGCCTTGAACTTCGGATTACTTCCGCAGCCCCCTGCTATCCATGACCCTGGGTAAGCCACCTGCCACCTGCCACCGTCCTGCGCGTTAGATCGATATTCGAAAAAAAGATCTTGTTAATTGAATTTCTTCAATATTTTCGTTACTCAAGTGTCAATTGAGAAACGCCCTTTGATGGCAAGGAGGTGATCAGGTCATGGCGAGAATAATTAGGACGTCATTCGGCATTGATGTGTTTCTACCGGAATGTGTTTCCGACTGGGAATTCAGGAAACACATGAGGTTTTCAGACGAGGGAGACGCTGAATAAAACCGCGTTTTATGGAGACCCGGCGCCTATACGCGGCGGGAGATCTGAGAAGTCAAGGACGCGATGCCATTTTTCGGAAGAAATTTGCAGTGCTATTTAAGCAGAGCTTTCTTAAATCCAGAAAATGAAGATATCGCAAGTCCGAATGAAAAATTATTCTCGATAAAAACTAAAAAATCCAATCGAAAACTGATTTATCTGAAGAGCGCCACAAACCGAGGAAAGAGAAAAAATTAATGCACTAATTAAGGAGACCATCATGCAAGTAAATAACAAAAATAGGAATGAAAATATTCAGGGCGATAAATCCCAAACCAAACCTGATCAAAAAATAGAGAGCTCTGAAGATTCCAAGCGCAAGAAACCCTCATTACATCAAAAAGAAAAAAAATATCTCTCTGCTCAGCCGGGGACAGAGCAGTCGCATTCTGAAACGCTGCCACCCGAATCAGGAAAACAGGCGATGAATCGCTTTAATATGATAAATAGCCATTTTCAATTCAAGGATGCGTTTACCGATGTCAATGTCGTTTCAAGTACCAAAGATAAATCGGTTAAAAATGAAAAAATCTCAGAACTTGAAATAGCTACCAAGGCCGCACTTGAAGATGATCAGAATAAAGAATTTCAAAAACATTTAGGCATTCGTTCTCCCGCAGCCGAAAAATTAATCAATCAATTAAAAACAGAGCAAGGAAATTCAACGCACTATAACCTGGATGAAATAGAACAAGGCATAATCGAAAAAAATAAAATTCAGGAAATATTTCAAGGCGATACCCCCCAACTCTTAGGAAGAATATCGCCTCAAGAATTGAGTGATGCAGTTTTTGGTAAAAAATGTTTTCCACAGTTTTCTGATAAACCAGAAGGCGCACAGTTTGTTGCCGAACTCATGGATGTGATTAATCAAAAAATGAGTCAGATGAAATCGACTGACAAAGGCATGGCTCTCGTTTTCCGTTTTCCTGGCACGTACGGCGCGGTGGGCCATGTCGCCCTGGGATCACTGTGGCGCAATAGTCAGGGACGGCTGCAACTGGATATTTCGCATCAGGAAAGTTTGGCTCCCCAACCGGAAATCAAAAGGAATGCGTATACCGGAAAGATTTTTGATACTTTTGACACGCATGAATCTTATCCAGGCCAGATCGCACCCGTGATCGAGAGCATGAAGCTATTTGGCCTGCCGTCTGTGAATGTATTTCCAGTACCACATCCGGAAGTGTTGCGTCCGTATACCCAAGCGTTTATGAAAATCGGACACTTCACGCCCTACGGCGCCACACACCAATGGAAACCGGCAAAGGGCAATGGCGCAGAATCTGCCATCAGACCTGAGACTTGCTTCAATGTCTTCTATAAAACGTGGAATAAATTAAATGGGACGCACGTTAATTGGGAGCCAACTCTACCGACCGTCTTTCTAAAGATTAAACCTTTGCTGGGTATACCTGCCAGCGCGTTTACAAAGTTCCGCGATAAAAAAGGAAATGAACAGCCCCTGGAGGAAGCATGCAAAGACGAGAGTAATGCCGTCGCCATCTTCATTAAAATTGGTACAGAGTGGGTCAGCTCAGGATCTGCAGACGTCAATGGCAAGATACCATTGAAAGTGTCGAAGGCAACGATCCAGAATGGGGTAACCGGCATTCCCCTCAACAATGGCGTAAGGTCGTTCAAATTCACAGATGAGACAAGAGCCTTACAAGGACTGAGCCTGGATGGCCACGCAGTCATCAAAGATAAAGTCTATACAGCCGATGAAGCCAGTCGAATGAAATACGTCGGAAACAAGGACTCGATGACCATGTCTTACGTGGCACCAATGAACGGGACCAAGACTGGACGCGCCAAACTATAGTCCAGACTAGGGAGCGATCCCGTGCCGCTGCCGGAGAATGTGACTGGCAGCGGCCATGACACTGAGCTTCTGCTCAGCGATCTTTTCGGACGCAAGCGGGTTGTCGGCAAAGGTCGCAAAACCGCAGTCGGGTGTAAACAGCACTCGCTCTTTGCCAAAGAGCTGAATCGCGCGTTCGCCTTTGGTCAACACGTCATCCAGACTTTCGATGTGCG
Organism: Oxalobacteraceae bacterium; assembly: GCA_027490465.1. Lineage (GTDB taxonomy): Bacteria > Pseudomonadota > Gammaproteobacteria > Burkholderiales > Burkholderiaceae_D > Pernthalerella. The sequence continues at coordinate 54,102 of JAIXXZ010000019.1, read as the reverse complement.
CATGTTTCTGGTTGCAGATACCGACACCGATACGCACATCGTCTGGAATCGCACGCAGAATTTCCATCTCGCCCGCGCGAGGCGTGCACAATTCCAGCAACAGGCTACCCACGTGAAGACCCGAGAGCGTGTCGATCAGTGGCGTGTAATCGCCTGACAAAGCCGCGCCTTCGTCGGGCGTCCAGTTACCCCGGCACATATGTACCGCAAGGCGCTCGCGCGGAAAACCCGCGACCACGGCATTAATCAATTCTTGTGCAAAACTCAGTTCGGCCGGTATCTCATTTTTTTCCGACAGCGCTCCGCACATGAAACTGCGCTTGGAAACCGAACCGGAGAAAACCACTTCGGACAGTACAGGCTCGTCGAACTGAACCAGCGCGACCCCTGCAGCCAAAAGACAGGCGAGCTCCTCACGCAGCACACGAACCACATCGCTGGCCAGCGCTTCACGGTCTTGGTAAGCGCGATCGGATATACATTCGAGCCACATCGTCCGCGTCAGCAGATAGGGCCCGGGTAGCGCCACCTTGACCGGCTTGTCGGTCAAGGTTCGGACGAAATCCATTTCATGCACTGCCAAGGGCCTGCTGCGACCCAGCGGGCCGAACACGGCCGGGTGTCTGACCTCGGCTGCTGGTACATCCAATGCCCGCAGCTCGCGCGCGAATTCTTCCGGATCATCGACCAGCGGCAGCAGATCGGTCAGCGGAATCAGCTGGCAATTATCGAGAATGCCACCCACAAAACTGGCATAGCTGTCGCGACGCTGCTCACCATCCGTCACCACATCCACACCAGCGCGCAATTGCGCTGCGACGGACAACCTGACCGCATCATCGGCGGTTGCCTGAAAAGCCGCATTTTCGAGACGACCCTCCATGTGATCATGCATGGCTTGCAGCATCCAGCGCGGACGCGGCCAACTGCCTATGCCCATCACCGACAAGGGTGCAATCGCCGGCGCATCGATTGGCGCAGGCAAGTGCGTGGGAATGACCACGTTGACCGGCGCGTTCGCCAATGCGGCGGCTGATGCATCCGATACGGATGCCGCGGCCGGCGCACTCACGCGTTCGGAGAATTTGCCTTTGGCGACCAGAAAGCTGCGCTGCCGGTCCTGCTTGGTCCATGAGAGCAGTTCATTACCCGTGAGGCGGCACCACGCCGGCAGATCCTCCTCGACCGAAATTTCGGACGAGCGTATCTCCAGCAAACCACCCCTGGGCAGAGGATCGATGTGCTTGCGAATCAATAGCAACAAGCCATTGCCGCAATCGAGATCACCGCCGTCAAAACTGACGTCGGGCTGATGAGAGTGAGATGGACTTGCTTGCATGGACTGGATTTTGAAGGTGGTGTGCCTGCTCCGTCATTTCACCGCACAACAAGGTAATGCTGCCGGCGACTCGACGAGACAGGCCATATCAATCAATAGCTGACGCTAGGGCAGGCTTCGGCCATGAATTCAACCAGCTTGGCGCCACCGACGATCAGTGCGCCGTCGACCAGATTGTTTTCATCGAGTTTGCGTTTCTTGAAGCAAGGTGAGCAGACGAAAATTTTTCCGCCTGCCTCGACAAAGCTGTTCATCAGGTCTTTGAGTGGCGCAAACCCTTCCTCGTGAATGGTTTCAGCAACGCCCTTTTGCGATAGACGCACTGCCTCAATGGACAGGAACACCAGTGTGTCCTTGTCAGAAGCCACTGCCGCGTTGGCGACCACGAAAGCGACCGTGGCACGATCGGTGTTGTCAGTACTGCAGGTGAGGTTGATACAGAATTTGCCCGCCATGATGTGCTCCTTTGAGATTGAATCGTTAATAAAACTATTTTTCTCTGCCGCGCAACCAGTAAGTCTTGCTGATCGGATCAACGGCCTCCAGCACGTCCCCAGTCATATTGCAGAACGCTTGCAAGTCCACCGCAGCACCGGTATCGAGCGCAATCAGCCTGAGAATCTGCCCCGGATGCGCGCGCAATCGCTTGCGAACGCCCAACACCAGTTCGCCACAGCCCAGCTCGCCTGCATCCCATTCGTGATTGTGTTCGATCATGATTTTTCAGACATTCAGGCGCCATTGTATACGCGAGAGGTCTGATCACCTTCAGACAGGTTCACACAAGAAGCTGATTCAGATATCGCGCGTGATGCCTGCAGACCCAGTCCGGCAGGGTCTGAGTGCTATGATCGGCTCCCGCTGGCAAAGTGCGCTCGTATGGCTTCCGTGCTGTATTTTCTGCCCTGGAGCCCTTCAGTTTATTTTTAATCCACATCCTCATGGCCCTGAAATCCACCATCTACAAGGCAAGCCTGCAGATAGCCAATATGGACAGCCACTACTATGCTGATCATCAGCTCAGTATTGCCTGCCATCCGTCAGAGACCCTGCAAAGGATGATGATTCGGATACTGGTCTTTGCATTGAATGCGCATGAATCACTGGAATTCGGCAAAGGTATTTCCGATACGGATGAGCCCGATCTGTGGCAAAAAGATTTGACTGGCGTGGTTGAACAATGGATAGAGGTCGGGCAGCCCGATGAACGTCGTATCCTGAAAGCCTGCGGCAAGTCATCGCGAGTGCGGGTCTACCTGTATGCCAGCACGGGACCCATCTGGTGGAAACAAACGCAATCCAAAGTGTCCCGAGCCAGCAATCTACAAGTCTTTCAGATCGACCCCGAAGTCGCCAAAGCGCTGGAGCCGCTCTGTCAGCGGACCATGCAACTGCAAGTGACGATTCAGGATGGCGAGATTTGGGTACGGGATGCGACGCAATCCGTATTGGTCGCCATCGAACAGATTTTGGATGACCAAAGGCGGTAGTTGGGGTTGCGGTTGGCGCGGCGCCAGCCGCATTGTGACATTGAGTCTAGATCGGGAAGCTGACCAGAATACGGGTACCCTGCCCGGGTGCTTTGTCCTCGACCTTCAATATCGCCTCGTGCTGATTGGCGATTTCCTGCACGATCGCAAGACCCAAACCACTTCCGGAAGAATCATTTCGCAAGACGCGGTAATAGGGTATGAATATGCGCTCTTTTTCAACGTCGGGTATGGGGTCACCATCATTTTCTACCACGAGCTCGAGTCTATCTGCCGACTGGCGAACAGTCAGCTGAATCGTTCCTGGCGACGCACCATAATTGGAAGCATTTTCAATCAGATTTTGTATCAGTCGTTCTATCTTGCTTCTCACCGCCCGTATCGTTGCGCCGCTCTTCTCATCAAATTCAAGATGCTGCTGGCGTGTGTCCAGCAGTGGCTGCATCATGGCACCGACTTCCTGACAGACATCAGAAAAACGAAAACGGTCTTTCTCTTCGGTGGCATCAGCAGCATTGATACGACTGTAGGCCAATAATTGCTCGGCCATTCTCGTGACACGACGCGATGCCGTCTGCGCATTTTCCAGACTGGCTTGTTTTTCCAAGGGCGACTCGGCACGCAAGGCATTTTGGATATGCAATTGCACCGCAGCGATGGGCGTGCGCAACTCATGGGCCGCCGAGTCAATGAATCGCTGTTCGCGCCAGAAAGCTTCCCTGACTTTCACAACGAGCGCATTGATGCCCTTGATGACAGGCTCCACCTCGGTTGGCATATGCCGACCCACTATGGGTGCATCCGACATCGGATCGCGCGACGCAATCATGTGCGATAGCGCCTCGACAGCACGGATACTCTTCATCGCTAAAGTATTCACGATCAACAGCAGCAGCAGGCTGCCGACCAGGAGTGGCACCACAATACCGAGGCTGATATCACGTGCAATTTCGGTACGCACATCATCCCGTTCACCAGCAAGAATCCAGATGGGTCCGGACTCAAGTGCAAATACCTGCCAGAGAAATCCATTCGCTTGCGTGGTGTTGAAGCCTTCGACCAACGGCCCGAGTCTGGTGCTAGGCGCATACTGGGATTTGGCCAGCAGAACCCCGGCACTATTCCAGACCTGAAAAACCAGTTCGTTTTCGTAAGGATGTCCCGTCTCGGCCGCATGATCATTCCCCGGTTGCTCGAGCTCGGGAGGAAGCGTGATTACGATGGGTGAACTGATCGTGGCGTTTTCGAGCTGGCGCGCAACGAGCGCCTCCAGCACACGCGCCGACGTCGCCAGGCGCGCGCTGAAGATCTGTTTGGTTTCATGCTCGCTGACCGTCTTCGCGATCCACCCTACGCCACCCAGAATCAACAGCATGGAGGCAAGAATACCAACGAGAATCTGGCGGCGAGCAGAATACCGGGTTTTCATCAGGCGACCTCACCCAGACGGTATCCGATACCTCTTATCGTCTTGATGAGATCCGGCGTAATTTTTTTGCGCAGATGATGAACGTGGACATCAATGGCATTGCTTTCGGTCCCCTCGCTCCAGCCATAGAGGGCATCCTCGATCTGGGATCGGGTGTAGACGCGCTGAGGATTTTCAACAAAAAGACGCAACAGCATCCACTCTCTGCGGGGAAGCTCGACTGGCTGATTGTCCCAAGTCACGGTCATTGCATTCAGGTCCAGCGCCAGCCTGCCATTCTCGAGAACATGATTGGCGCTACTCATCCGGCGCCGCTCCAGCACCCTGACGCGCGCCAGAAGCTCGTCCAAATCAAAAGGCTTGGTCAGGTAATCATCGGCACCAAGATCAAGACCTTTGACGCGATCCTTGATCCCATCGCGCGCCGACAATATCAGCACGCTGACCGCAGACCCGGCCATTCGAAGATGGCCCAGAATATCAAAACCATCTTTACCTGGCAGGCCGAGGTCCAGGATCACCAGATCAAAATCTTCCGTATCAAGAAGACGCTGGGCCTGCTGCCCGTCAGCACTCCACTCCACGCGGTGACGCAACCTGCCCAGCGCGAGTTGCAATCCGGAGGCGATCAGCTCATCGTCTTCAACCAACAAGATCTTCAATCAGGCTCCCTACCCAGCGGTCATTCTATTTTTTCTTTTCAGCGATTTTCTGCAGCAATGACTCGATCTCACCACGCCGGCCTTCATCTGCCAGTTCGCGTCCCGGCCTTGGCGCTGCCTTCAGGGCTTTTTTCAGTGCCTGCTCGGCATTCGCATAGTCGCCGTTTTTGAACAGAAAATCACCAAAGAAAAAGTTCGGGTCTATGCCTTCAGGGTTGGCAGCCAGACCTTTCTTGAGAAACTCCAGTGCTTTTTTGTTATCGCCAAAACCGATCGGCCAACTCGGCACCTGATAATACAGCGAACCCAGGCTGGTAAATGCTGATCCGTCGAGCGCCGTCGGTTTGAGCTCAATCGCACGCTCGAACGATTTCTTGGCATTTTTTACATTACCCAAAGCGCCCAGGCCGCCGCGCGCACCCGCATAAGAGGCTTCAACGATGCCATACCAGATCAATATTTCAGGATCATTCTGGGCTTTTGAGACATAGTCTTCTGCGATTTTGAGTAGCGAGGCAAATTTCTGTTCCTGCTGATTTTTAGGCTGTTTGTATTTTATTTCAGCCCAGTCCTGCTGCAGTCGTACAACCTCCGGTCCAACGGCAAAAGTGGCCGATGACACCAGTGCGAAAACAAGCGCTACAAATGCTTTGAACATGACGGACCTCATGATTTGGTTGAAATGGAAGCGAGTGCCTGACGAATCAGTGGCAGCTGCTTGTGCAGTGACTTGCTGACTACGCCGGGGAAAATCTGATTGATTTTTGCGAACAGTTTTTCAGGAAAACCCACGCGATACTCCGTTTGACGCTGCGTCAGAAAAAAAACAAACTGTCGCGCGACTTCGGCCGGATCATCCTCAAAGGTACCCAGTTGCTGGTTCAGGCGGGTCACCTCCGGCGAATTAATGTCCGTCTTGGTCGCTCGCGGTGAAAACAAGCGCACACGAACCGAGGTGTCAGCCAGTTCGCGACCAAGGGCCTCGGTAAATCCCCGTAGTCCGAATTTAGTCGCGGAGTAAGTTGCAAATCCAGGATAGGCAATATACGAAAAAGTAGATCCGATGTTGATGATCTGTGCACTAGGTTCGCGCAACAACCGTGGCAGTAACTGCTGCGAGAGCTGTATGGGCGCAAGCAGATTCACCTGCAGTAATTTCTCTATCGTTTCCTGACTCTGACGCTCAAAAGCGCAAAAATCACTGATCCCGGCATTGTTGATCAATACATTGATACCGCCCCTGGCTGCAACCAGGCTTTCAACTTCAGCACAGAATTTGACATCTGCCACATCCCCTGCCAGCACGATAACGTCAACACCACTGATCAACGAGGCCACTTCATCCAGCGCTTTCTTGTCACGCCCCAGCAAAAAAATTCGTTCCGCCTTGTCCGAGAGTGCCACTGCAATCGCCTTGCCAATACCGCGCGAGGCGCCAGTCAACAGGACTCTGTATTTTCTATCTGCAGACATACTTACCTCTGTAATTTAATTGGGGAGACACTGAATAAATCCACGTTTCATGACGAGCCAGCGCAGCTGTGGAATGCGAGGATCAGCAAAATCAAGGGCTTGTCGCCCCTGAATTGGCCAAAAAGTTTCTGGACCTGTTCAATCAGTGCTTACTTGGTGGTCGGCAGTGAGAGAAAGACGTCACCATAAAGTCGGTAAAAGCTTCGGGCGCAGTGCAGAATGTCGCGCTGATCCGCTGGCTGATCTACCTTGTTCATCAGATCTTCAAAAAACTTTACATGGCTCTGATCGAGACTACCGTGCGAGTTCAGGTAGCTGAATGCGCTATCAGGCAGATTCAGCGAAACCTGAATCGATGATGCGGCATTGGTTGCCAGAGCAACGCTGGTACCCTCCAGCACAAATACCATCCCGAAGAAACCCATAGGATTGCCACGGTCAATCTGATGATAGGCATACGAGACCATCATCTCGGTCTCAAAATGAGGGGCTGACTGTCGAACTCTTTCTGCATCCTCACCACAAGCGCGAATATCATTGAGTATCCATTCATCGTGGCCAATTTCTTCTTCGATGTATTCTGCAATGGCCTCTTGCATCCAGTAATGCGAGTTCGTCAATCGCGAGCCACAAGCCATCAGCAGCGGCACCGTGTGCCTGACATGGTGATAGGCTTGCCCCAGAAATGCCGCATACTGGGCTTTGCTGATATCACCGCGCAATGCTTGCTGGATGACGGGAATACTCGTCAGCTGCAATCGCTCTTTTTGGGTTTCATTGATCAAGTGCTGATAAAAACCGGACATGCAGGACTCCCTGAAGGTGAATCAAATTTGAATGAGGTCACGATAAAACGCACAGATTTGCTCACGGCGTGGCCGGCCATTTGCCGTCAGCAGACCATCGCGCACTGAGAATGCTTTGTCCAATGCATGCCACTGGCCTATGCGCGCATAATCGGGCAACAGTTGGTTGGCGGAGTCAACCACTGCTTGCAGCTTCTGTACGGGGAGATCGGGATGACTGGGCACGATGAGCGCAGACAACTGCGACTGAGCCTCGCCATACACCATGACCTGCGCTATCTCAGGAAAACTCTGCAGCACTGACTCAGGCCATTCCGGTGAGACGTTTCTTCCAAAACTGGTGATGAGCACATTTTTCTTTCGGCCAGTCACATGGAGGAACCCATCGACATCAATCTCGCCGCGATCACCTGTCGCAAACCATGTGCCCTCATGCTGGCTGATTTCTATCTCGCCATCGCTGGCGATACGCACTGACTGATGCGCGAGTGGTTTGCCGACACTGCCAATTCGGTCCGCTGCGGGCGTGTTCAATGAAACCACCGAGCACGCTTCGGATAAACCATAGCCCTCATAGACGGGTAGACCGGTCTGCCTCGCTTCACGAATCAGGTTGTCGGCAACCTTGCCGCCGCCGACCGCGACAAATTTCAATCGCCTGACGGATTGCCCCGAGGCTTGCAGCTCAAACAAAATGTCGCGCAGCATTTGTGGCAGCAGAATAATGCTCTCGGCCTCGCTGGCGATGATGGCTTCAATCGCTTGTTTGGCATTGAAGCCGGAGGATCCGCTCAGACCCACCTCACTCAGTGATGGCAGGACGATATCGGCACCGAGACGCAAACCGGTGTAAAGACCCGCCACATTCTCCAGCAGCACCGACATTGGCAGCATCGCCAGATGGCGCTTCAAGCCAAGCGACTGCAAAGCCTTGGCAAGCGAGTCTGCGACTTGCCACTGCTGATCCGCGCCGAGGGGAATACCTTTGGGATCACCGGTGCTGCCGGAAGTGAACGTCAGCTTTGCACCCGGCAGAAAGTGATGTACCGGTGCCGCAGGTATCCCATTGATGCACAGAATCAGCGAACTCTCGGGAAGCTTGGTCTTCTCTGCGAACCCAAGCGTTTCAAGCGCAGGCGGAAGCATGGGTGCAATCACTGCCTGCACCTGATAAGTCATCAGCAATTGACCAATCTGGACAGGCGTAAAAAATCCGGGCACGGGTATCGACACCATACCTGCTTGTTGCAAGGCGAGATCGGCAATTGCCCAATCCCTTGAATTGTCCGCATACAGACCCACCAGACTGCCCCGCGGCAGCTGTGCGCTCAGACAGGCGGAGACTGCCTCGGTCACCGAAACCAGTTCAGTACCGTTCAGCTTGTTTCCGTTCAGGTCGCCAAGCCTGGCGTTCGTGTCAATGGGATGGCTGATAGAAGCTCTCATAGGCTGCGTCTACATCCCCGTACATGACGTTGGGTGATGAATCGTAATAAGTACCCCACATTGCCTGCGCACCATTGAGTTTGCTGGGGTCAGCGGGCGCCATCACAGTGGGTTTGTAATCGAATTTGGCAAATGAATTGAACAAGCTGCGCGTACCGGTAAAAACAATCCAGCGCACTTGACGCGCCCGAAGGAAAGGCGCCAGATGCATAATCAGCGCACGTACGGCGCCGGGTCGGGTCGCCGCGAGATTGCCGAACTCGACAATATCTGTGCGAGAAACGGGTTGACTGTGCGGATCATGCGACTGCATGAGCGAAATGATTTGTTCGACGGGACGATCGAGATACTGCTCAAGAAATGCCACACGCTGGTTAATCGCGGATAAACCTACTGCGGCATTCCACTGACCATCGGCGTCGCGGGAACCAACCAGCACATCCGAAAAATACTGAACCTGAGCGCCAAACCGCTCACGAAAAACATCGGAAATAAAGCGCTCTATGCTTTTGCGATCAGGATGATCCCGGTCTATCCAGTCAAAGTGCAAATCATTGACTGCAGATGCAGGCTGCATCCGAACGGGATGAGGCTTATCAAAAATATAATCGGCGGGTAGGATAAGGCACATGATTCTGAATATCTCCACGCAACGGAAGGAGCTCAGGTTAAGGCCCGAAGATTAATGCCACATTAAGAGGCTCATTTAATATTGCAGTGAACGCTTGGGAACGCATTGTCGACCGCATAAGCAAATTGACAAGCCCGGATTGGCGAAGCCAGTCACCTTTGACGAATCGATGGTGTGTGCGCTACCAGACACCCGATCGGCGGCTCGTTGAATCAACCCACCCATGTCGGCAGAATCCAGATCGAAGACCTCAAACGCTCGGATGTCATCGCCGCTATTCCGGGTGCCAGGCGGTCGCAAGCCAATAAAACGAGGTGCAGCCCCGGAATTTCGTACGCATCGCACCGGAATTCGATATCTGAGCCAAGTAATACTTTAGTATACTGTTCCGCATGCCAAGCCCGATACGTCCGGCGGACAGGGAGCACTTTTCCATCGTTCGCGAATCCTTGTCTCTCGATCGCCTCCATGTGGCGATGGTTGGGCGCGACCGTGGTCAGCTGCTGGACTATGCCGCGGCACTGGCGGTTACGCTCTCCGAAAAAGACGGCTGGCACGTCGAAAAGTATGAACCTGATCGGCTCGAGACCCTGATCGTCGATCTGATGCTCAACCGCTTCGATGCGGCCCTGCAGACCGTTTCTGGCCACCGCGCTTTGCCCTCCCGTCGCCCTCCTGGCTGCGTACTGTTCATCCCGGAAGCGCAGGCCATACCCCGCGCCACTTTCCAGCAGCTGGTCCGGCTCTCGGCGGGCACCCGTGACCACCGGCTTCGGCTTGTCGCACTTTTTCCCGGCAGCAGTCAGGCCTGCGCGGAACGTATTTCCTGGATGGGCGGGCAAGTGGCCCGATGGGATTTGGATGATGACCCTCGCGGTGCCAGCGCCGATGCCTTGTTCGCAGACGCGAGGGCGAGAGCGCACACGCCAACCATCGCCGGCAAGCACTACCGACACACGGCACGGCTTGTGGCCGGGGCCACAGTAGCGTTGGTGATGGGAGTACTCACCGTGACGTGGCCCACCATTTCCGGTATCTCTTTCGACCTGCCGATGAATGTGCAGACCCCTGCTCAAGATAAGCCCACGACTGCCCTCGCGGGCACATTGGGACCGGAGAGCTTGCCCATCAGCGCCCCGGCCGGGCACGATAAAGTCAATGACGCCGACCACGATGCCGTCTACAGCGGCGACCAACAGATCGGGCACGGCACAAACAGCGACACAAACAACGACACCGGCAGCGTTGCCAAGACTGAGGTGGTCGGGCAATGAAATTCGATAACGCCTCAGCGCTATTTTTCTTGTTCGCCAGCGGCGCACTGCTTGCGCTGGAGCTGCTGCGCCAGCGGGCGCGTCCATGGGAACTCGGTGACCGCTATGCAGGGCTTGCTGCACTCGCAATGCTCATCCATCCACTCACCTGGTGGATTGCAGACAACCTTGCTCTGCAGATTGATCTCACGCCGCTGCTCGCGTTTGACCTGATCGCCGCCTGCGCAATCGCTACTGTCATCGCTGGCGAGCTTACCGTGGGCAGACGCCTCATGACAATCACTGTCCTCGGTACTTTGGCCGCATTAGCACTTGCGATCGGCGCGCTGCAGTTGCCGCTGCAAGGCGTCGGTCTCACCGCGCCATTGATGGTCTCGGTATTGCTTTGCACGATATTTACAGGTACCGCCGCTGAATGCAGCCGGAACGCACGCCTGCACTCGATTGCACAAGGTCCGGTGTCATTGCTGGCGCTGTTATTCGGATTAGCCGCAGCGCTGCAGTTACTGGTGGGACTGTTATCGGTGACCGCGCAAGTCAATGAAGTGTACGGCCCGCGGCTGCTGGCCGCGACCGGTGTCGCATGGCTGTTGATCAAGCTGCTACTGCTCATCACCCTCTTGAAGCTATCGTCTGCAAGACATGCGGAACTAGCCGACCGCCTATCGCGACAACTGGTGGCCAAGGCAAATGCAGCAACCAACGATCTGCTCGTTATCACGCAAGCTTTCTATCAGCTACCCGGCAATGCACTGGTGACCGATGACGGTGGACGCATTCTGTTCGCCACTGCGCAGGCACGACGCCTGCTCGCGTACCCGGAAACGAAGGATTGCGTACTCGAAGACTTGTTCCTCGCAGTACAACCCAGCGGACATCAGCTGGTGCGTGCACTGTTCGAAAAACCGGATCATCAGGCAGAATTGATGCAAATCCGGATGACCCGCGTTGAATGTGGCGGGCAAGGCTATCACCTGCTGCAACTGGACACCCTCGCATTCGATTACGGGATGCTGCGCGGTTTGCTGGTTGACTCGCGCAACGATGCAGCGCACGAAGCCACTGGATTGCTGGATCATCATTTTGCCATTGCAGCGATGGCCGATGGCTGGTTCCGTTTGCTTGACCCTGTCGATCGCTACGCAGCATCAGGCGTGTTCTGGGACAAGCTGAGAATACTGTCGGGCAGTGACAGCGAAATTGCCCACCTCGAAAACAGCATTGCCAGCGCCAGTGAGGCACAGGGCTGGCTGCGTCTGCGCAATGGCGGCGGTTTGTCAGTATCGCTACGAAAACTCCAGACACCCGAATTTAAATTGTTTTATCGGGTACAAATGACACTGGTTGATGATGTACTTCAGGCCAGCGCACATGCGCCCTGCAGCGACAACGGAGAGCCTGTGCGATGACCCGCCATGCCACAAAATCCGGCGCGCAAACTATTGTGCTTGCCAAGCTGATCGAGCAAGTCAGACGCGAACACAAATTGACGACTGCCACACTCGCGATGCTGTCGGGTTTGACCGATGCTCAGATTAAAGGTATCGAGGAAGACAACGTAGCTGCATTCATCGATGATGCACATCGCATTGATTGCGCACGCCGCATAGCAATCGCCCTGGGGCTGCCCGAACATCATTTCCTGGATAAGCACGCAAGCACCAGCGCGCGACGTGTGCTGCCACAAAAAGTGGCGTCCTCGATGCCCCGGCAACTCTCGCGCGATGCATGGGAAAGTCTGCCGGTTGCGGATCTGAAGGTACTTGCCAAAGTCCGAACGATCGAATACCCCGGTGTACCCGAGCAACGCCGACACGGCTCACCGCTCCTGATCGCGCTGCTTGCATCGCTGCTGGTTGCAGCTCTGATACTCGGCCTCGCATTTCTGCGCTGAATGATCAGCACAGACGCATTCCCGCAGTGGGCAATCCGAAAATCGGTGCTGCAAACTACCGTCAATAAAGTGAACTGATCAACCTCAATGAAACTCAGTCCGCTACAATTCGGGCCATGACATCGCTGCCTTCATTAATGATCGTCGACGATCACCCCATCATCCGTACTGCACTGGCCGAAGCAGTGCGTTCGCGCTTTCCAAAAATCAGGCTGGAGACCGCAGGCGATGCCGAAACCGCTATCTCCCTCATCAAGACCGAACTGAAAAAAAAGAAATCAGCGTCGTGGTGGGTACTGATTGATCTGGGTCTGCCGGGTATTGGCGGGCTGGAGGCGATCACGCAATTGCTGGCGCTTGGCCCATCGGTGCGAACGATCACCATTTCGGGCAATGACGATGAGCTGCAAGTCGGTGCGTGTTTTGGCGCTGGCTCTTCGGCTTTCATCAGCAAGGCTGCACCGATCGAAGACACGGTAACCATCATTGCGCAGGCGGTCGAAGGCACGCTGATCAAGGGCACGTGGCTGTCTGCGCGCGGACTGGCAGACAGCTCGGCATTGAACCGAATTGCCCTCACCGACCGTCAAATGCAGGTGCTATCGATGATCTGTCAGGGCATGAGCAATCGCGACATTGCCGATAGTCTGGGTATCTCGGAAATCACGGCGAAATCCCATGTTGGCGGTATTTTTCGCGAGCTGCATGTCGTCAGTCGCACCCAGGCCGTGCTGGTGGCCCAAAAGCTCGGCCTGTTTGTGAACAACCACTGAACATCCGCGAAAACACTGAACAAGTCCGCGTTCGTGATGAGACACTCCGATGCGCCGATAAGGCGACGTGATCAATCATCAACCGAACATAATTGTCAGCTTCCGGAATCTGCGAGATTATTGATCCATTCTATCCCGACGCACACTCCAACCCGAGAGCGATGCATTAATCGCTTCGCGCAGTTTTTCTGTGCTGAATGGCCGCTGCAATAAGGTCACCGGCGAGCCGGCATGGTAATCGACATTGGCCAGCATATCTTCATCACTGCAAAGGACTACCGGAACAGTGACATTGAATTCATCGTTGATGAGCGTGATGACCTGAGCGACCGATTCCGTTTGCAGTTGTGCGTCAATCATGAGCAGACTCGGTATCCGATTGCGTGCAGCAAGCTGACGAATTGCATCGACACTTCCACCAGCCGTGATGATGTCAACACCCAGGCCGGGCGCCAGCAAGCGCAAGGCATTGGCCACATCCGGATCGGCATCAATGCATACCATCAGCGTATTGACCGGTGGTTCAACGACGATCTGAGGCAACACGCGCTCGATCAGATGGGTATCGCGAATCGCAGCGCGCTCCGCTTCCGACAACGACGCTACCGACAATGGCAGCTCAATGGCGAATACCGATCCCAGACCGACATGACTGCTCAGCAGAATGCGCCCGCCAATACGCGCAGCCAGTCGCCGCGCAATGGCAAGACCCAGACCCACGCCCTGCGCCGCCATTACAGCAGCATCACCGCGAGTGAACTCATCAAAAATCTTTTTGCGCAAGGGCGCGGCGATGCCCGAGCCCGTGTCGGCAATGGAAATCCGGCACAACGCGCCACGCTGCGTAATGCGTAATCGCAGGCCACCGCGCTTCGTGTATCGCATCGCATTGCTGATGAAATTGCGCAGAATACGTTCCAGCAAACGCGGATCGGTCTTCAGTGCAACCTGCGACGCATCAGCACCTCTGAGCTCCAGCACCAACCCTAAATCATCGGCCATGCGCTGATGCTGCGCCAGAACACGCTCGCAGAATGACCATGCATGCACACGCTCCATTCTGACGTCCAGTGCACCACTGTCCAGACGGCTGATGTCGAGGACGCTGTCGAATACATCATTCATGTAGCCAATGCTCTGCTGCAGGCGCAACAGACTTTCAGTCGATCGCGCACGTTCGTCCGACGCCATCGCCGCAGTTGCAAGGCTGCGCTCGATACTACCCAGATAGAGATTCACCGCCTGCATCGGCTGCTTCAGATCATGACTGAACGCAGCAAGAAAACGGGAACGATCTGCTTCGAGATCACGCAATTCTGCACGACGCCTCGCTAGCTCCTGAAGCCGATCATCTATCCGCCCACGCGTGACTTGATCGCGTCTCTGCCTGCGCTGCCATCCCGCAATCAGGCTCAGCAGGCCAACTGCCATCAACACAGCCGCCAGCCACCATGCTGCCGTCAGCACGGAAAAGCCCTGCAACAATGGGTTTGCGAGAGCCCAACCCCATGCCCCCTGCTCCTGGCACTGGCTGCAAACCTGATCCGAAAAAATTTTTGCATCGAAATATTTCTTGGGGGATATGCGTTGTATTATACTTTAGTGTGATATTAGAGCGTAGTCAAAGGAGCAACCAATCCCATGCAGAAGCCACCGCACCAGCCGCACGGCGCGTCCAGCGATGGATGGGGAGGCGAGCAACCGGAAGACCGGCGCTCCGACGCCGGCGGCAATCCGTTCGGCCGTGCATTCCACGGACCCGCGGCAACTCCGCCGCGCGCCGGTACACCGAGCAGCTCGCGCCTTGATTCCAGCGCTGGCACAGGTGAAGACCTCCAGTTCGGTCGGCTGCCGCCCGGGTTCGGCGATCTCGCACGGCGGGTTGCTGAAACTAACCTGCTGGTTGACAGAGCCATCTCCTCCATGGGCAACGACCATGGACAGTCACATCCCGCAGAAACACTGGCTGAACTGGGCGAAAGCCTGAACCAGCTGTTCTCGCAACTGGATGAAGGCGCGGCCGATGGTGGCGCCAGTCCGTGGCACAGCATTACCGATTCCCTGCGGGATCTGGCGGAGAAGGTTGAGCGACGCGAACAGCTGCGGGCAGAGTTGCAGATGACCCAGCATGCCATCGACAAGGCCAAAACCCGGGTCATCGACCAAATTCAGGACGCGGCCCGGATCGAGCAGGAGCGGCTATCGGTGACGCGGCTGCGGAGTCAGCTGGCGGCCGTGATGGCGGACAAACTACTGAATAAGCTGCGATAAATAAATTACCCAAAATAAATATTTTTGCTTGATGTCATACTAAAGTATTGTTAGTATTGCGCGAAAGCATCATCATTGCGTCCCAGAAACGGGCCGTAAAACCGAAGATTTCCTGGAGGTAGAGAGCCATGGCTGACAGCTTGCAGAAATGGGTGGGGCGTAACCGGCCACCCCGAGTTCAAATCACCTACGACGTTGAAATCGGCGATGCCGTTGAAAAACGTGAATTGCCGCTGGTCGTGGGCGTCATGGCCGACCTGATGGGCAAGCCCGCTTCGGCGCCGCCCAAGATGAAGGACCGCCGTTTCGTCGAAATAGATCGCGACAATTTCGATGAGATCATGACAAAAATCGGTCCCCGTCTCGACATGAGCGTGCCCGACACCATGAAAGGTGAAGGCAACCTCAAGATTGAACTCAACTTCAAGCAGTTTGCCGACTTCCACCCCGAGGCGGTGGTGCAGCAAGTACCACGACTGCAAAAATTACTCGAAGCCAGACTGGAGCTGCGCGACCTGCTCGCCAAGCTCGATGGCAATGATGATCTCGGTGGTTTGCTCGCTGGCGTTGTGGGCAACACTGAGGGTCTCAAGCAGCTGCGCGGCAACGATGCTGCAGCGACTGCGAGCAAAAAAGCGGACCCTGCACCAGAACCCGAAGCTGAAAAGAAAGCCGAAGACCCACCGGCTGCCGAATAAAACCAACACAGATGCACCCTGACACTTCAACAGGTGAATGACATGGCAGATACGAAATCCTCCGCATCCGGTTCAGGCGCCTCAGGCGCTGGCAGCTTGCTCGATCAGATTGTTCAGAACGGCAAGATGGTCAATGAACCTTCGCAAGAGCCCTATGCGAAAAAACTGATCGGGCAATTTGCAGCCCAAATCCTCGACAAGGACATGAAGTTCAGTCCGGACAAGGGCGTGGTGGCAATGATCAATGAGCGCATCGCAGAAATCGACGATTTGCTGACCAAGCAGCTAAATGCGATCATGCATCATCCGGAATTTCAGGCACTCGAATCGTCCTGGCGTGGATTGCATGAATTCGTTTTCGGCACCGAGACCAGCTCGCGTCTGAAGATTCGTCTCATGAGCGTGAGCAAAAAAGAATTGCTGAACGATCTGGAGACTGCGGTCGACTACGATGTCAGCGTCTTGTTCAAGAAGGTCTACGAAGAAGAATACGGCACCTTCGGCGGCAATCCTTACTCGGTGCTGATCGGTGACTATTATTTTGGTCGTCACCCGCAGGATGTTGCCCTGCTGGAGCGCATCTCCAAGGTTGCCGCTGCTGCGCACGCGCCTTTCATCGCTGCATCATCGCCGGCTTTGTTCGACATGAAGAGTTTCACCGAACTCGGTGTGCCGCGCGACATGTCCAAGATTTTTGAGAGCGCTGAGCTGGTTACCTGGAAGGCCTTCCGCGAATCTGAAGATTCACGCTATGTTGCATTGACCCTGCCGCGCTATCTGTCGCGTCTGCCCTACGGCGCCAAGACCGTACCTGTTGATCAGTTCAGCTTTGAAGAAGATGTCGACGGCAAGGATCACGACAAATACCTGTGGGCGAATGCCTCGTATCAGCTGGGTCTTCGCATTACCGATGCCTTTGCCAAATACGGCTGGACCACCGCGATTCGCGGCGTGGAAGGTGGCGGCAAGGTGGAAGGCATGACGGCGCACACGTTCAAGACCGATGAGGGCGATATCACGCTCAAGTGCCCAACCGAAGTCACGATCACCGATCGACGCGAAAAAGAATTGAATGATCTCGGCTTCATCGCTGTAGTCAATTCCAAAGGCTCGAACTTTGCTGCGTTTTTTGGCGGACAAACCGTCAACAAACCCAAGCTGTACAACAAGGACAATGCGAACGCTAACGCGCAGTTATCCGCGCGACTGCCCTACATGCTCGCAGCGTCTCGCTTTGCGCATTACATCAAAGTGATCGTTCGCGACAAAATCGGCAGCTTCCAAACCAAGGCATCAGTGGAAGCCTTCCTCAACACCTGGATCGCTGACTATATCTGTCTCGATGAATCAGCGCCGCAGGCGACCAAGGCGAGACTGCCATTGGCCAGCGCCCGTGTCGATGTGAAGGAAGTCCCCGGCAAACCCGGCGCCTACACTGCCATCGTCTTCGTGCGGCCTCACTTCCAGATGGAAGAGCTGACCGCATCGATTCGTATGGTCGCTGAACTGCCGGCACCGGCCGCCTGATCTGAAAAAACCACGACTCTCTTACAGACCAGTCACCACGGAGTGATCTATGAATTCGCCAGGAATCGCCAGAACCAACACCTTTAACGCCGGCTTGTCATCGTCCCAGAGCATGGGCGATATCTACACGCTAAAGATTGAAGACGTCAAAGGCAATATGCTGCTCACCGGTCCTGCCGAGTCGAGCATGATGATCACCAACTGGAGTCTTGCAGTTGATTTGCCGGTCGACATGAATGTCGCCAACTCGAACCGCACCACGGGTCGTGCGCGCTTTCAGGAAATGGCGTTCACCAAAGCAGTCGACATGGCCACGCCAGTGCTGTACGCAGCGTGCTCTGCCGGCACCGACTTGAAAACAGCGACGCTTGAAGTTTTCCGGACCGCCAACGGCACCAATCTGCTCATCTTGAAAATTGTGCTGACTCAGCCCATCATTTCGCAGATATCGACTGGTGGTTATGGCGAAGGCCAAATCCCGATGGACAACTTCACGATCAATTTCACCGAGATCACCATGGAGTACGTCCAGCAAGGACTGGATGGCAACAGCCCGGGCAAGACCTCCTTCGGCTGGGATCTGTCAACCAACGTGGCGGTCTGATCGCCGCGCGCGATCGCGGGCCCGCCGCAAGGTGAATCCACATGTCGCGCCTGATTCCCGGTGGGGCCATCCCGCTGTTCGACAAACTCGATCAGCGCCTCACCGCAGCCGCGAATGAAACTGACCAGGTGCTCTCGGCAGACGGGCTCGAAGCCTCCGTCGCACGCGAGCTCGCGCGTCTGACCAATTCACGCTCCCGCATCCCGCTCTCCGAATTTCAGGAAGCAACGCTGACCGTACTCGATTACGGCATCCCCGATACCCTTGCCCGCTCGGCACTGAGCGAGCGCGACAAGACGGTTATCAGTGAAGCTCTGGAGCGTGCCATCGCTGCGTTCGAACCACGACTCACCCAGGTCGAGGTCACGGTTGTGCCCGGCGCTTCCGGCAAGACCGTAGCGCGCTATCTGATTGCAGCCAATCTGCGAATAGCGCACACAGTCAGACGCATTAACTTTCGCATTGATACGGGTGAGAGTACCAGCGTGCATTCTGCGGTGGAGGCGGCCTGATGGATACGCGTACCTCGGACAATGAACTGCTCGACTACTACATGCGCGAGCTCGCCTACCTGCGCGAGCAGGGGCAGGATTTTTCTCGTCGCTATCCAAAGGTCGCCTCGCGACTCGATTTTCATGGCACCGAATCCCAAGATCCGCATACCGAGCGACTGATCGAATCAGTCGCATTTCTCTCAGGCCGTGTACGTCGTGACATTGAAGCGGAATTTCCGCAAGTCGCCAGCTCGCTGCTCGAAAATCTCTGCCCTTCCCTGCTGGCACCCATACCGTCCATGGTGGTCATGCAAATGGCACTCGACGAGGCCCAGGGCAAGGTCACCGCAGGCTTGCAGATTCCGCGTCACACCGCACTCGTGGCCGATGCCGATAGTGGCGAAGAAGTTCGCTTCCGCTCCGCATGGGATCTGACGCTGTGGCCCTTGTCGATTGACGAAGCACAGATCGATGATGAAGGTCGTCTCCTGATCAGCGTAGCGGCACAGGATGGCATTGATCTTTCCGAGCTTGAGATCGACACCTTGCGCATGCATCTTTCCGGTGACTGGGGAACGGTAGCAACGCTCTACGAATCTCTGGCGACGCGCATTCGGGGTATCGATATTCAATGCGATGATTCGCGCCCTCGGCGACTGCCGGCCAGTGCCTGTCAGCGCGTGGGCTTTGACGCAGACCATGCGGTGCTGCCACAAGCGCCTGGTGCACATCCTGCCTATGGACTGCTGCAAGAATACTTTGCGTTTCCGGCGAAATTTCACTTTTTTGATATTCATGGCCTGCGCTCGCAACGCCTGAGTGGTCAGCGTTTCACGCTCAGGATCGATATCGGCGGTGTATCGCGCAAGTTGCGGCAGATCTCTGCCGCACATTTCAAGCTGGGCTGTGTTGTCGCGATCAATCTCTTCCCTCGCACCTCCGAGCCGATACACATCGATCATCGCCAGCATGAGCACATGCTGGTAGGTGACAGGGCGCGCGAAGCATTCACCGAGATCCACACCATCGAACAGGTGACGGCGTCTGATCCGGGCTCGGACAGGCCACAGCGCATTCCGCAGTTTTCATCGCTGGATCATTTCAGCGATCGCCATGAAGGTGTGTACTGGGCCTCCCGGCGCGAGCGCAGTCTGCGCAAGGATATCTCCGGTTCGGATATGTACTTGTCCTTCATCGATCAACGCAATATGCGCAGTGCGCCATCAGCACCCATCGTCTACGCGCGCACGCTGTGTACCAATCGCGGTTTGGCAGAGCAGATCACGACCCAAACTCGCATCAAGGGTGAAGGTGTCTCCAATGGTCTGCAGATTCGCTGCGTCACTGAGCCCTCGCGACAGCGTCATCCACCGCTGGGCAGTGACACGGTCTGGCGTCTCGCTTCATTGCTGACGCTGAATCATCACTCGCTGGTCAGCGGCGCGACCGGTCGTGATCGACTGCGCGAAATGCTATCGCTGTTTGCCTCCGATCAGAACCGCGATCTGGAACAAATTCGCGGCATCACGCACCTGCAGTCCCGCCCGGTTACCCGGCAAATTGGACATGAAGCCTGGCGCGGTCACTGCCGTGGCACTGCCGTGCGCCTTGAACTGGAACCCGAAGCCTTCGTCGGTTCCTCCGCCATACTTTTTTCTGCGGTGCTGGCGCATTTCTTTGCGCTTTACACCACCGTCAATTCATTCGTCGAGCTGGGTGTCTGGCGTGGTGATGAATGTCTCGTGCAGTGGAAGCCGATGGCAGGCGCACAGGAGCTGGTGTAAATGAACACGCGCGACGCTGAGCTCCCGCTTCCCGAGCGCCTGCTGAATGCGCCGCATGGCTTTGACTTGTTTCAGGCCATCAGTCTGCTCGAGCGCGAAGGTGTCGCCGAAGGTCGGGTGGAAATCGGTGCCAGCGGTGGACCCGAGGCAGTGCGACTCAAAAGCCATGTCTCGCTCAGCTTCGAAGCCAGCGACGTACGCAACATCTCGCGTGGCGCAGAGACCGGTGAAGCATTCACGCTGTCCACACCGGTGCTATCCCTGTCCGGTCAAGGCGGCCCCCTGCCCGCTGCGTTTACCGAGCTTCTGCTGGAAAGAAACGCGGCCAAGGATTTTGCGACCTCGGATTTTCTGGACATCATTCAGCATCGCTTGCTGTCCCTGTTTTATCTCAATCGCAAACGACGTCGCTTGGGTTTGGGCTGGGCCTCACCGCAGGCATCGACGATAGCGCGCAGCACTGGCTATTTGTGCGGACATGACGTTGGCAATCCTGATCGCGAAACACCTACCCCGTGGCTGCGTCATGCCGGACTGATCGCCGGTGCGCCGCGCTCGATGACGGCACTGTGCGCCTTGCTGGCCGATCGCTATGCCATTCGTTTTCAGGGTGAGCAATTTGTCGGCGGCTGGCAGAGACTCGAAGAAGACGAACTCACTCAGCTGGGACATCCGCAGCAGTCACCTCAACTTGGGAGAACCGCTTTTCTTGGTCGTCGTATCTGGGATCAGGCGGCTGCCATTCGTTTGCGCGCCGATGATCAACCCGCAGACCGGGTGATGGACTTGCTGCCCGGTGGCAGCGACCATGATGATTTCAAAACCACGGTTCGTGCCTTCATTCCCTCAGCGCTGCGTGTGGAAGTTTTGCTCACGCCGCAAGCCGATACGTTGCCGGCCGGCCGCTTGTCCGCACAATCCTCGCCGCGACTGGGCTGGAATGCCTGGATGGGCGAACCCAGTGATACCAGCGAGCGCAGCACACCCGTGCCTGCGCGCTTTGCATTTGAATGCGCAGGCCATGAGCACTGAACTGCGCACTCTCATTCTGCGCCTCGATGGCGACACGCGCGCAGCGCTCGAACGCGCTGCGGAGCTGTGCGCCAAGCACACGCATTTCAGCGTCGATCCTGAGCACTTGTTCACGGAAATGCTGCACGATCCTGCCGGCGAATTAACCACGCTGCTCAAGCACTTTCGCATCTCACCCGAGCGCACCCGGGAGCAACTGCAGACAGCACTGGATAGTCTAAAACGCGGCAATGGTCGCACCCCCGTACTCTCGGAATATCTGCCACCACTGCTGGAACAATCCTGGGTGATAGCCTCGATGGTTCTGGGTACGCAGCAAGTCAACGCCAGCTGCGTGCTGCTGGCAGCGCTGGAGTCAGACACCTTGCGTGGCCTCTTGCTGGAATCTGCGCCCAATCTACTGCAGATTGCGCGCGAGGCCCTGCGCGCGCAATTGCCGACCTTGTCGGTTACTTCATCGACACCTGCATCAGCAGCGCGCAGCGCTCATACATCGATAAAAACACCGGTCGCATCGAACACTCCCGCACTCGATCAATACACCATTGATCTCACCGCGCAAGCCGCCAATGGCCTGCTCGATCCCGTGTACGGCCGTGATAACGAAGTGCGGCAGATCGCTGAAGTACTGATGCGTCGCCGGCAAAACAATCCCATCCTGACCGGTGAAGCGGGCGTTGGTAAAACTGCCGTGGTCGAGGCACTGGCACAAAAAATCGCCAGCGGTGACGTGCCCCCAGCGCTGAAAAACATCGTACTCCGCACACTGGACTTAGGGTTGTTGCAAGCAGGTGCTGGCATGCGCGGCGAATTCGAGCATCGTCTTCAGCAAGTCATCGCCGAAGTCAAAGCATCGCTCAAACCCGTGGTGCTGTTCGTGGATGAAGCACACCAGCTGATCGGTAGCGAAGGTCACGGTGACGCAGCCAATCTGCTCAAGCCTGCGCTGGCGCGTGGCGAACTGCGTACCATTGCAGCCACCACCTGGGCTGAGTACAAACAAAGTATCGAACGTGATCCGGCACTGACACGGCGCTTTCAGGTCATCAAAGTCGATGAACCCTCCGAGACGGTCGCCGTGGGCATGTTGCGCGGCATCGTTGGCAAACTCGAACAACATCATCAGGTACAGATTCTTGATGCAGCAGTACGTGATGCAGTGCATCTCTCCCACCGCTATCTGCGTTCACGCCAACTGCCCGACAAAGCGATCAGCATTCTGGACACCGCCTGCGCACGCGTGGCGCAAAGCCAGGCGGCACTGCCTCCTGCGATGGAAGCGCTGCGCCGGGATATCACCGATACCGAGCATCAGCTGCGACTCTATCAGCGCGATACGAACGCCGGCGAGGATCGTGCTACAGCAGTCGCCGACAGTGAATCCGCATTGGGCGCATTGCAAGCGCAATTTGCCACGCTCGAACAACGTTTTCAGGAAGAGCGACGGCAGGTCGCGCATCTGCAAGCGCTGCGTATTGAAATTCAACAGACCTCAGGCACCTCTGCGCAATCCGACACATTGATCGCTCTCGAGGCCCAGCTAAAAGCCTTGCAAGGGGAGCAGCCGCTGGTGCATGACGCCGTAAATCCTCGCGTGATTGCCGAAGTACTGTCCGATTGGACCGGCATTCCTCTGGGTCGCATGCTCGACGACGAACAACAAGCCGTGCTGCATTTGCATGAACGACTGCAGGCACGCATCATCGGACAGGATCAGGCACTGGATGCGATTGCGCGCCGCGTGCGCAGCTATCGCGCCGGACTTGATGATCCGATCAAGCCCGTGGGTGTATTCCTGCTGGTCGGACCCAGCGGCGTCGGCAAAACAGAAACGGCCTGTCAGCTGGCCGACCTGTTGTACGGCGGTCAGCAGAACATGATCACGGTGAATATGTCCGAGTATCAGGAAGCCCACTCAGTCTCGGGACTGAAAGGTGCGCCGCCCGGTTATGTTGGTTACGGTCGGGGGGGCGTATTAACCGAAGCCGTGCGCAGACAACCTTATAGTTTGATTCTGCTCGACGAAATGGAAAAAGCACATCCCGATGTGCTTGAACTGTTTTATCAGGTCTTTGACAAGGGCACGATGGATGATGCCGAGGGTACCAGCATCGATTTCCGCAACACGCTGATTCTCCTCACATCCAATGCTGCACAGGACGTGGTGGTCGAGACTTGTCGTCAGCAGCCAGACGCGAGTCTGGAATCCATGACGGCGGCGCTGCGCCCGGCTTTGCTGCGTCAATTTCCTTCGGCATTTCTGGGGCGGGTCATTCTCGTACCGTACCGGCCTATCGCCGATACGCAGCTGCGCACCATCGTCGACATCAAGCTATCGCAACTGGCCGCGCGCATCTTGCAAAATCACGGCGCACGCTTTGTCTGGCATGACGCGGTCGCTAATGCCATCGTCGCACGCTGCCACGAAGTCGAAAGCGGCGCGCGGAATATTGATCACATCGTGACGCAAACCCTGTTGCCCGAGCTGGCATCGCAGGTGCTGCAGCATATCGCTGATGGCCACGCCTTCAACGAAGTCGTACTATCGCTCGATAGCCGTCTCGACTTCCAGTTTGCTCTGCACAACAAGGAGTCGACGCGATGAGAACCGGCTTCAATCAAGATCATGCACTGCTGTCAGTCAGCTCCGCCTTTGGCGACAACGTGCTGCTGCTGGAAGAGTTTTCAGGGACGGAGTCGCTGTCCCAGACCTTCGAGTTTCATCTGTCAATGAAATCGTCACAGATTGCGCTGGATCCCAACACCATTATTGGTACGGTGGCGACGGTGACGGTAAAACATCCCAATGGCATGACCCGTCATTTCAGCGGTGTGATTCGCCGTTTCACGCAAGCTGGCATGAATGCTGACTTTGCTTTCTACAGCGCCGAGATGGTGCCTGCGCTGTGGCTGCTGTCGCTGTCACGCGACCGTATGATTTTTCAGAACAAGACCGTGGTGCAAATTATCGAGTCCATCCTCGGTACGCATAGCGTCAGCTTCGAGAAAAAGCTCAAAGGCGCATACACCCCACGCGAGTATTGCGTTCAGTATGATGAAACACCGCTGGATTTCATCATGCGACTGATGGCACAAGAAGGTATTTTTTACTATTTCACTTTCACTGGCACGACGCATACCCTGGTGCTGGCCGATGATCCAAGCGCATTTACCGATTGCGAAAAGTCGACGCTGATTTTGCGTGGGCGCAGCGACAGCCACAACTTCCCCGACAGCGTGCTGCGCTTTGAGGCTAGCGGTCAGCTGGTCACGCAGACTTTTACCGGTGCCGATTATGACTATCCCGCACCCAGCACTGCCTTGATGGCCAATGCCGCCGGTGCCAAGGGTCGCGGTACCTTCTACGACTATCCGCATCTGCGGCAGACACTGGATGCCGGCAAAAAAATTCTGGGCGTGCGCGTTCAGGCCAGTCAGGTGGATGCCTCCACCGTTCAGGGCGAGAGCGTCTGCAACAGCTTGCATGCGGGTGGTGCATTTACGCTGACGGCGCATCCGAACAGCAAGCTCAATCTGCGCTATGCCCTGCGTCGGGTCACGCATCGGGCCACACCGTCGACCTACACCAATCATTTCGAAGCATTCGCGGCCTCAGTCACTTTCCGTCCGCCTCGTTCGGTGCCTCAACCGGTGGTTCCTGGTAGTCATTCTGCGGTGGTCGTGGGTCCGAGCGGCGAAGAAATATGGACCGATACCATGGGTCGCGTGAAGGTGAAGTTCCATTGGGACCATTCGGATACGAAAAACGATACCTCCTCATGCTGGGTGCGGGTATCTCAAACCTGGGCCGGCAATGGCTGGGGCAGTCTGTTTATTCCGCGAATCGGACAAGAAGTCATCATCAACTACCTCGATGGCAATCCGGATCGCCCCATCATTACCGGGTGTGTCTACAACGGTGAGCGCGCCACACCCGTTGAGCTACCCAAGATGCAAACGCAAAGTGTCTTGCGCTCGCGTCCAACCAAAACCGGCAATGGCATTTCCAAGACCACGGCTATTGAAGCTGGCCGCATGCACGGCAATGAAATCCGCTTCGAAGACAAAAAAGGCGACGAAGAACTGTACTTCCATGCCGAGCGTGATCTGAAAATTGATGTCGAAGATGATCTTGAGACCACCCTCTACAAGGGCTCGGAAGAGCATCTGATCAAAAAAGGCGACCGTACGATTGAAGTGACCCAAGGGAATGAGTCACATACCGTGGGCGGTACGCGCGATGTGGAGGTGACCGGCGATGAGACACACGAGAACACGGGAAATTTTTCTCATACGGTCAAAAAGAATCACACCTTGACGGTAACGAAGGACATGCTGCAAACCATCAAGGGCAAATCAACGATCAAGGTGACCGGCGATTTGCTCATCGACGTCACAGGCAGTATTACCTTCAAGTCAGGCAAGACGATTTCCATGACCTCGAGTACCGCGACCACCATCAAGGCGGGTACCGCACTCACGAGCGAGGCCGGCACCTCCTTTGGCATCAAGGCGGGCACTGATCTGAAAGCCGAGGCGCTGTCGATTGCTGGCAAAGCTTCTGCGTCCGCCGAGATCAATGGCGGTGGCATGCTGACCCTCAAGGGCGGCATGGTGAAAATCAATTGAGAACCTACTGACCATGAGCGACGACATTCTCCATATCTCTCCGGTCGAAGCGGTGCGCATCGTGGGCGACGATGGCGGCTTGCGCCAATCCGTCAGCATGCGCAGCGGCCAGCTGCATGGCCCGACGGAGAGCTATGACGAATACGGTCGTCTGCTGCAGCGTGCTGCCTACAGCGACGGGCAGCGTCATGGCAGCAGCGAGTATCACTTCAATGATCGCCTGCAGATGAAGCAGCAATATGAGCAAGGTCAGGCACATGGTCTCACCACTGTGTATGACGGCGCCGGTCATGTGGCGGCAGAGCTGAATTTTGTGAAAGGCCTGCTGCAAGGTGAAGCGCGCTATTACACGCACGGTCGCCTGGTTCGTCGTGCGCAGTACAAGGACGGCAAGCTCGATGGCGTGATTGAAGACCTGACCAGCGATGGCACAGTGATTCAGCGCACGACCTACAAAGATAATGTGCTGCACGGCCCTATGATCCGTTACTGGACCAATGGGCAGGTGATGGAACGCAGCAGTTTTGACAAGGGATTGAGTGTGGGTGATGCGGCGCGCTTTGATCAGAACGGTAAACCGCAAGGTGGCGAAGCACCGCGTATGGCGGAACGGTTCGAAAAACTGTTCAGGGGGAGCTGATGGGCAAACTGGTTTGTTCAGGTGCGATGTTGAAATGCTCATTCGGTATGGCACCGGGGACGCTGAATGTGCTGCCGCTTAATTGCGTGATGTCGGGTGCGCCATCGGCCAACATCATGGATAACGTACCCATGATGAACATTATGCCCTTTGGCATGTGTCAGTCCATGGCCAATCCCATGGTGGCGGCCGCCACTGCAGCCGCCCTGGGTGTACTCACGCCCATGCCGTGCATACCCATGACAGTCGCGCCCTGGGTGCCGGGCTCGCCCACCGTACAGATCGCCAACATGCCTGCGCTGAATGATGGCTCCAAGCTGATGTGCAATTGGGGAGGATCGATAGAGGTATCGATGCCCGGCCAAATGACGGTGGAGGTCGCATGAAAATCACGCTGCTGATGACACCGCGTCTGGTGATGATTTGCACCGTGTGTTCCGTGCTGCTGATCGCCCTCCTGGTCATGCTCGGCTTTGAGCTGGGCCATCAATCGGCCAAAGCAGATTACGAAGCCAGGATGCAAGCCTCGGCAGAGAACAAGAGCGCAGTAACTTATTCGCCCGTCGTGCTGCCAACAGCCAGCTCGGTGATGTACAACGCGACTGCACCGGGGAAAGGCAAATAAAGATGAACGCCGCATTACCCCGCTGGTTGCCTATGCTGATGCTCCTGCTGTGTCTGGGCGGCTGCAGCATGGTGAAAAAAACCTTGTTCCCGCCGGGTGTGAAACTTGACTGGGATCTGGTATCGCTCACCACTGCGGCGAGCTCGAACCGGGATTTTCCGGTGGCCGTCGACATTGTGCTGGTCATGGATGAGGCACTGGCGAGAAAAATCTCCACCATGAAAGCCGCCGACTGGTTCGCCTCACGTGCCGGATTGATCAAGGCAAATCCAGGCGATCTGGACATCGAAAGTCTCGAGCTGGTACCAGGCGCAACGATCACCTTGCCCGGTAAACGCTTTACGGAAAAACGTGTGTTCCTTGCCGTGATCATGGCGGACTATTTCACCTCAGGTGAACACAATGTGCGAGTCGATACCTTCAAAGGCAAGCTCAGTATTGAATTGGGTGCGACCGATTTTTCAGTCAGCGCCTCGGAGAAATAAATGAATAATCCAATCCAGTTACACGGAGCAGACGCATGAAATGTCCTGACCGCATTCAGTGGCATGAGGGCATGCTGCTCTCGCCACAGCATTTTCAGCTGGAGTCAGCGCGTATTGACGCACTTATCGCCTGGCACACACTGACAGGTACGCCCTATGCGTGGGGCGTGAAACGCCTGAAATTTGACTTGGCGCTGCTGGCCTCAGGTACCGTGCGGATACTTGAGCTTGAAGCCATCCTGCCGGATGGCACCGCGATTGCGCTCTCGCATGACGAGACCCAGGGCATTGATCTGTCCATCCGTCTCGATGCGATCAAGGACGCGCTGTCACAAGGGCCACAAACAATCTGGCTGTGTCTGCCCGTTTCACGCAACATGAAAATGCCTGAAATGGCGCCGCGTTTCCTGTCGGTGAAAACCGATCCTGTCGAAGATGAAGTTTCAGAAGCCGCACCCGCAGATATACCGCGTCTGATACCCAACCTCTCGCTAGCCGTGGGCGAAACACCTCCCGCGCTGATGGTCAGCATGGCCATTGGCGCCGTACTTGAAGATGATGGCGTGATCAAACTGAATGACACGCTGCCCGCACTGCTCGATTTACATGCCGTCCCCGAGCTGCTGGAGCAATTTCGCGACATGGTGCATCTGCTGCGAAGCAAAGCCGCGTTTGTTGCGCGACAGGCCGCTGGCGTCTCGATTGCCGAGCAGCGCGCCGAGCGGCTGGTGCTGTTACAGCGACTCTCCTGCATGGTGCCCGCCTTACCGGTACTGGAGGCGCATTTGCAGAGCCCGGTGATTTCACCCTACCCACTCTACCTCGCGCTGTGCAATCTGCTGGGCCCGCTGTCGCTGCTGCGTCCCGGCGCGCTGCCAATCACCCCACCGCCTTACGAGCATGCGCAACCGCATCGCACTTTGCTGCCACTGCTCAAAGAGCTTAGCGAAAACTTGTCGGAAGTCAGTCAGGATTATCGCGAGATCAATCTTGAATGGGTGAACGGTGCCTTTGAGCTGGTACTGCGACCAGAGTGGATCAGCAAGCGCCTGGTCATTGGTGTGAAAGGCGCAAAGCCCTCCGAGATCGAGCGATGGATGGACACCGCTGTGATCGGACCGGCTCATGTATTTGCCGAATTGCGCGAAAAACGCGTACTGGGGTACCGGCGCGCGCGCATCACCGAAGCACCCGAGATGCAATTGCGCAGCTTGCCTGATGTGATGCTCTATGAAATTCTGCCTGGGCCGGAGCTGAGTCAGGCTGACAGCAGGCTGGTGATGGGTCCCTCTGGCCGCTCCGCCAGCACGAGCCGACCCGCCAGTATCGCGCTCTTCATTCACACCCAGGGGTATTGAGGTCGGCATCCATGGGCAAGCTCACTCTTCCAACTCGAACACCGACACCTGCGATCACAGCCTTGATCCCGGCATCGGCATCCGAGCCATGGGCGTCGACGACGCAGGCAGCAGGCCTGCCCACCGATTCCTTGTTGTTGCGGCAGTTGCGGCTGTTTGTCGCCGAGGTCTTGCGCATTATCGAAAGCTACGACAACCATCGCATCGGGCCGGATGAAGAGGCATCCATGGCGCATGCTGCTGCCGAGGAAGTCTGTGACAAACTGGCACGAGAGATTGACGCGCAAACCATGGAAATATCGCGGGTAGGCACGCCAGCAGACCGCGCCGCTGTGGAAGAATTGCGCTACCTGAAAGCGGCGATTGCAGATGAATTTTTACTGTCTCGACGCTGGCCCGGACAATCACGGTTCACCGAGACGCTGATTGAAACGCGACTGTTCGGCAGCAGTGTTTCAGGTGACAAGATATTTGAGCAAATTGATGCCCTGCTAGCAGAAGCCAGCGGCCCGCCACCCCAGATGGCGCCACTCTATCTGTTTGCGATTGCCATTGGTTTCGAAGGTCGCTATCGCGGCGATCAGGCAGATCATCATCTGCAGCCCTTGCGCGATGCCTTGTTCCGAAAAATTTATCGTCGCGAACCTGCGCTCGCACCCGGATTGGCAAGCCAGCCCGCCAATGCTGACCGCGTGCTTTCGGCGCAGGCGTATCGATACCCACTCTCGAATATCGTACCTGTGCGCTTTTTCCGTTTCAGCCGCGGCTTTGTCGGATTCATTGGTGTGATGCTGCTCCTGCTGGTTTTGTCTCAAGTTTTATGGCGCGTCACCTCGGCGCCTGTTCGCAAAGCACTGGAGCCAGCGGCGCCGGTGCGCATGCAGCAAAGCGTTCCCAATGGGGGCGATCGTGGATAACAGTTTTTCCATCGTCTGGATCGCCGTGCTGCTGGTAACAGTGCTGACAGTACTCGTCATTGCACTGCGCTACGGGATTGATCGTTCGAGCGACAAAGCCGGTGCGCGTCGCATCGCGCTGGATATCGGCCGACTACGCTCATCTTTCCGCGCCGCCACCGGCAGGATCGAAGCCAATATTGTCAGCCATGAAAAACGCTACGACATCCCCTGGGTCGTTCTGCTGCACGATGGAAGTAGCGATGCAAGGCCATCAATTGAAGCCTGTGGCCTGTCGCAAGTATTGCAGAGCGAAGCTGAGCCACCCGCCGAAGATGCACCGCGCTGGCATTTGTTTGATCGGGGCGTCATCGTTGAGCTGAACTCGGATCAACTTGATGATCCTGCAGGTGCCGACGCTCAGGAAAAACGCTGGGAAGAGTTTGTCGCACTGTGCGGTAAATACCGGCCACAGCGACCTCTCGATTCCATGATCGTGTCGGTGTCCGCCAGCTTGCTGCTGGATCGAACGCCCGAAGGCCGGGAGCGTCTGCGCGAGCGCGCCGATGCGATCAGCCGCCGTATCTGGATTGCACAAAATCGCTATGCAATGCGCTTTGCCGTGTATGTCGTCATTTCCGGCGTTGAGGACTTGCCCGGATTTGATGCACTGGCCTGGTCGCTGCCTGATGCACTTCGCCACAGCATGCTGGGCTGGTCGTCGCCCTATCAGCCAGCGGCGATGTACCAGTCGAACTGGGTTGCGCAAGCATTTGATCAGATCGAACAAGATGTCGCCGACATCACAGCCGAGCTGTTTGCCTCAAACACCGATGTGCCCGCATCTGCAGCCCTGTTCCTGCTTCCCTCGCGCATTGCGGCATTGCGTGCGGGCGCGGCGGATTATCTGCAAGCACTGATGCAACCCAATGCTTTTCACGATCCCTTTTTCTTGCGTGGCATTTACTTGAGCGGTAACGGCCATCAGCCGTTTTTCCTGCGCGATTTGCTGGATGAAAAAGTGTTTGCCGAATTCGGCCTCTCGCGCGCCGCCCATGCACAGAAACTGTCGCGTCCCTTGCTGGGCCGGGTATTCCGCTGGGTGGCCGTGGGGCTACCCCTAGTCTTCGGTCTGGGTATCCTGTTGAGTACGATGCAGCTCAACCGCACCTTGCCGTTTTTAGCCGAGGGATTGGAAGGATTGAACCGCGATAAAGCCTACCGCACCAATGCCAGCAACAAAGGCGAACGCATCGAATTCGAGTGGTATCGAAAGACCGCTCTGTCACTCATGATGGGCCTCGAAGAACTGCAATCGAGACGAGTATCGAAACGCCTGAGTTTTTATGATGGCACAGCGCTCAATCCTTTCATGCCAGGATCATGGCCTATCTTTGATGATGTTTTCATGCGCGCATACAAGCGCATAGAACAGGATTTCGCCGAGCTGGGGCTGCGCACGCTGCAGCATGCGATTTATCGCCGCACCGCCGAGCTGACCAATGCCCCAAGCAATCCGACCACGTACACGCTCTCGGGTGGCCCATCCGACTGCGATTCACCGAATCATAAAACCACCGTCACTCCGGGCGCAGTCCGCAATGCGCTACTGGCAGAAAATCTGAGCGAATTCTCCGTCATGTCGCACTACGCTCAGGAAATGCACCGCTTGAGTTTTGATGTGGGCGCCCTGCAAAGACTCAAGTCGCCGCATAGGAACAGCGAGCAGGAATTGCGCATGCTCGTGCTGGATACCCTGGGTGCGGAACTGCCAGGTGACCTGAATGGCAGTCTCGCCCTGTTTCGCTCGGCAACTGCCAGCGAAGCCTCGCTGATTAATCAGCAGGCGATTGAGCGCGCCACACAGTGCAGCTTTGTCAAAGGCATGGAGGCACTGAACCACAAGCTGTTCATCGATAACCCGTTGATCCGCAGCGAAGAAAGAGTTCGCTCTACGCTTGCTGCCGTGACGAATTTGTTTGATGGCCAGGCCGATCCAAGCAGCGCCGAAATGATCGCGGCCTACAAGTCACTATTCGAAGCTCTGCTGGAGCAAAAAGCCTTGCTCGCTCAGGGACATGGCGGCTGGATGGCAAATGACACACTCAATCTGGGTGAGTCGCATGAAAAAATGCTGCAGCAATTTGCTGATAACAAACTGATCGGTACCGAGCTGGTGGAACAGGTACGCCGCAAACAGCGTCAGGAGCATGCGCGACTGCGACAGCGCTATGTCTCTTTGTTTGGTGACGGTGGTGAGATCATTGTCGCCGGTAATGGCAAGCTGGCCCAGTCAAAAACTCGGCAGGCTATACTGCCTGTGATTGAGCATTTCCTGAGCCAGCCCTTCATGACACCTGCCATCGGCGATGCGCTGGTTGCTACGCAACGCGGCACCCTGCTGCGTTGGGATAATGAGCAACTGACCAAAGCAGTCAGGCTGGGAGAAAGCCATAAAAAATTCATCATCGATGAATTACCCAAATTCCCGGCCGAAATGCAGGAGAGCGCCAGCACTGTCATCGATTATCAGTATGCTTTGCGTCTGGCAGATCTGATCAGCCGCGCGTACAGCCCAATCGATGCTGAGGACTTGCGCAACAATGCGGCAGCAACGTCATCGACTTCATTCGAGCTCACCAGCAGCCATGTCAAACGACTGATCGCCATACTGAAAGATCTGGGTCAGGAGACCGAGTCACGTACATTGCAGACCATACTCGGCAATGATGCAAGTGCTCGTCTACAGATGCTGAACAAGGAATTGCTGGATGAGCGGCCTTATCAGATTGTCGACGATACCGATGATGGCAAGTCAGATCAGCGCTCTGTTCTGAATGTATTCTCGGGTGGTGATGTGCCTGAATATCTGAATCAGCAGCTCACCCGAGTGCAGTCCTTGTCTGCTCATGTGCAGATCCTTCGAGGCACGCTGCCTGCCGAGGTGCGCAACAACGCTGACATGACGCGATGGAACGGCATCATACGCGAGCTTGATCTTTACACCGCCAAAGATCCGAAAGCCAGCCTCATCAAGCTGGAGCGTTTCATGATCGAACTTGGGCGCGAGCTCGATGCCAACGCATGTCTGACTGTACTCAAGGCCAATGAGCCGCCGAAACGGCCCAACAATTATTTCGCTGATCGTCATGTGGAATTGCACAAGGCAGTCACACGTCGCTGCTTGGCGCTGGATCGTCGGTCTTTCACGGAGCAGTGGACCGGCTTTGCCAATGAGTTCAATCGACTGCTCAAAGGCCGTCGACCTTTCATCGGTAATCGCAGCGGCATCAAGGCCAGCGAGTATGCTGCCATCAGCGCAGCAGATTTGTCGGAAACTGCCGCGCTGCTGGCGCGACTACCAGTTGTTTCGCCTGAAGTTTTTGCACGCAATAACGTTCCCGAAGGATCAATTGCACCGATCCGAGACTTCGCCACGCAGGTACTGCAGGTACGACAGCTACTTGCGCCCTTGTTCCCTGCCGATGCCTCGCAGCCAGCGGCTTATGACGTCAGTCTGCGTTTCCGAACAAATGTGAATGCCGAAATCGATGGGAACAAGATTATCGATTGGACCATCACGATAGGTGACCAGACACTGAAACTTCGCGATCCGCCACGCCCGCTGCGCTGGAAAGCAGGTGACCCTGTACGACTGACGCTGCGATTTGCCAATGATGCGACGCTCGTACCCCGCGCCGATCCGGATAATGCGCATCTGGAGGTCAGTCGCAAACAGGTGGTGTTCCGTTTTGATGGTCCGTGGGCGCTGCTCGATATGGTGCAGCTGCTTCGCGTTGCGGAATCCTCCGATGCACGTACCTCTGCGCTCAAATTCGACATACCCGTACAGAGCGACAACAAGGAGACTGCGCTGCGCGAGAAACCCGTGCGCATTTTCGTAGGTGTCACGCTGTCCGAGCCGGGCAAGACCGCGCCCTTGCCCTGGCCTGCCGTATTCCCCGAACGCGCACCCTTGGTGGAGCGATGATGGCCAACGATCATCTGGATGAAATCGTGCAGCAACTGCTGGCGCCGCTGACGGACGCCGAGCCTGCTGGGCGATGGATGCGCTACGAGCGTGCGTTTACAGACATCGCACGTATGCGCGAAGAAGACAATCCTCTTTTGCCCATGGGTGAATGGGAACGACCCCTGGTGAAAGCAGACTGGCGCAAGGTCGCGCAGGCCTGCATACAGTTGCTGGATAAGGAAACCAAGGATTTTCAGGTGGCCGCATGGTTGTGCGATGCATGGACACGGACTTCGGGTCTGCACGGACTGCACGCCGGGCTGAACCTGATTGCCGGTATGGCTGAGCGCTACTGGACATCAGCCTGGCCCGCCATGGAAGATGATGATGCAGAGCGCCGCGTCGCACCCTTTGTGTGGATGAATGCAAATCTGCCCTTGACGCTCAGGTTGAGCAATGTGCTGCTGCGGCCGATCTTGCATCGCGAAACAACGGTCATGCTGCTCGACTGGGAGCGCGCACCGAGTGCCGACGATGCCAGAATGCCGGAAGGTGCACAGCTTAGCCGTCGCGAAATACGCGAGAGTGTGAAACTGTCAGATGCCGAATGGCTGCAAGCGATTGATCTTCGCTCTGACGAGGCACTGGCCACACTTGAGAGACTGTCCCATTTCCTCGACACGCAATTGGCAGCAGCCTCGCCCTCGCTGTCTAAACTTGCGGATGCCATCGCAAGCTTGCGGCAAGCGGCACAAAGCCTGCTGAAAGAATTACCGGTACCTGTCGAAACAATGCCCTTGGAAAATGGCTCAGGTGGTGGCACAGATTCTGTGTCAGGCGGTGCTAGCCCATCCACAAACCAAGCTGAAGCACCAGCGAAGGCTACGACAGCCAGCGCAGAAATCCATCTGGGCGCGACCGCGATTACCGACCGCGATCAAGCCTATGCAGCACTGATGTCAATTGCAGTCTACTTGCAGCGCATTGAGCCGCACAGTCCGACACCCTATCTCATACAGCGTGCAGTCGAATTAGGCCAACTGAGTTTGCCGGACATGATTCGCGATGTCAGTGCCTCAGCTGGCTCGCTCGACAAATTTTTTGAATTACTGGGCATTAGGCCGCCAGGCTGAATACCAGACCTACTTCAGTACCAATTCGGTTGCTGCCGAATCATGCCGACTGATCTGCGTTCCTCTCCGTCATTGAGCATTTGAATTTCTCCGGCTCGCTTTCTCCATTCTTGCGCTCGATCATCCAGGAGAGTGGCTGATGCTGCGACAGCGCAAGCGCTCGTCTCGGGACAAGTAGAGCATCGTTGGTGCTCTATCTTCGTTTCGACATCACGACAAGATTGAAAAGGAACTCTCATGACCAGCTCGAAATCAAACTTCATCATTCAGTGCATCATTCCTCTGGCGCTAATTGCGGCAGCTGCAGCACCATCGTCTGCACTCGCTCAAGCGGCACAAAAACGCGAAACTCAGGAAGCTTATGAGAACAGCGCGAACAAGCACGTGAAGAACGCCGTATCCGTTGTCAAGCGCATGGAGTCCGACCCCACCATGCAACGCGTCATGATTGATGCCAAAGGCATTTATATCGTGCCGACCTATGGCCGTGCAGCTCTGGGTGTTGGTGGGCAGGGCGGCGCTGGCGTACTGCTGATTCGGCAAGGTCCCGATTGGAGTGATCCCGCGTTCTACAACATCGGTGGTATTAGCATCGGTGCGCAAGTTGGTGCAGAGGGCGGCGCAGTTGCCTTCGTGCTGAAAAACGAAAAAGCAGTGCAGCGTTTCACCGACAAAAACAATTTCTCACTGACTGCCGATGCGGGTATCACGGTAGTCAACTGGACAAAGATTGCGCAAGGATCGACCGGCGAAGGTGATGTGATCGCGTGGTCGGGTACCAAAGGCTTGTTCGGCAATGTCGCCACCATTGGTGTCAACGACATTCGCTACAACGAAAGAATGACAAGTGCGTACTACGGCAAAACCACATCGGCGATGGAGGTCATCGACGGCAAGGTAAAAAATCCAGCCTCCGATTCGCTCAAGCAGGCACTGGCCGAGACGAGTTCAGGCGCGGCGAGTGGCAAGTCTGGAGGCAGTACGGGATCAGTGCCTGAACAGAAAAAATAAGACAGTCCCAAGCCCGTTAAACACTGGAGCTGTCAGCGTGCAGCGAACGACACGAGACCCACCCTTGCAAGACGCGCCACGGCGAGTACGCCACGGCCGTTCTGCCGGGGTGGCGGTCGATATTGATGCGGCCGTAAAAATTCGGCCGGCTTCACTGACGGGGGTTTTTCGGGATTGCGCTTTATCAAGTTGCCATTACGACAGCTCTAGCAGCCAGGATCGTGCCACCAATGCGTTCCAGATCACGGCTACATCGCCTTGCAGCACATTAATTTCAACAATTCTCACCGCAAAACGTCGCGATCGCCCCAGGTTTTGATATCTTTGGGCAGTTTGGCCAGACCTTGAAATACTGCTTTCAGTGCTTCATGACCTGCGCTTACCCATCAACCACATCATGCATCATCGACTGCCAACCTCTCTGAAGAAAGCCCTGCATCATGAACGCACCCGAAAAAATCTCTGCCATGCATGCCTGCCACGCTGAGGTAGGCGGTCAGTCCAACCCGCCTCTGCCCTCGCCCCCCAAATTCGACAACGTGGCGGACGAGCGCCTGCATCGCAAGCAGCGTTTGGCAGCGACTTTCCGCCTGTTTTCAAAATTCGGTTTTGATGAAGGTGTGGCAGGACATGTCACAGCGCGCGATCCTGAATTCCCGGATTCATTCTGGGTGAACCCTTTCGGTGTCCACTTCAGGCAGATCAAGGTCTCGAACCTGATTCGGGTTGACCATCACGGCAATGTGGTCGAAGGCAATTTGCCGGTCAATGCGGCTGCGTTTGCGATTCACTCCAACGTTCACAGCGCACGTCCGGACGCAGTGGCGGCGGCGCACACTCACGCAATCCACGGGAGATCATGGTCTGCATTCGGTCGCAAACTCGATCCAATCACGCAAGATGTTTGTGCTTTTTACAATGACCATGCTGTCTACACCGATTTTGGTGGCGTCGCCGTCGAGCTCGACGAAGGCGCCAGAATCGCCAAGGCACTGGGCAACAACAAAGCCGTGATTTTGCAAAATCATGGTCTGCTGACTGTGGGTGACAGCGTCGATGCTGCAGCCTGGTGGTACATCGCGTTTGAGCGCAGCTGCCAGGTGCAGCTGATGACAGAAGCTGCTGCCAACGGACGACCTCTGGTCCACGTATCGCCTGAATCTGCCCAACAAACCTACGCACTCACGGGTTCTTCCTTTGCCGGCTGGTTTCAGTTTCAGCCGCTCTACGCGCGCATCCTGAAAGAGCAACCCGACTTTCTCGACTGATTGCTCGAGCTGCTCGGGCTCCGGTGAACCGGTCCCGAGTATGCGAGAATCTTTTCCCATGAGCAGCCCGCCATTCGTACATGCTGGTGCCGGCGCTCTGGCGAAAAAAACGAGCTACTGCAGTTCTGCTTGCACACAAACGCGCGCGCTGGCTGTCAATCACAAGAGGAAATTCTTGCCATGTCCAAGGAAGTCTGCCTTGCCGGTGTCGGCATGATCGGCATCTTGACCACTCGCTGATGACGCCCACTGGTAAACAGGCTGGCCCGCTGGCGGGTGTGCGTCTGATCGAATTCGTGGGCCTGGGACCGGGTCCATTTTGCGCGATGATGCTCGCCGATATGGGCGCTGAAGTGATTCGCCTGCACGCCAAAGACAAGACACCTACCTTTCCGATTCTGAACACGCGCTTTGATGTGATGGCGCGTGGCCGACGCTCTCTTGCTATCGATCTCAAAAAGCCAGACGCGGTTGAGACCGTGCTGAAGTTAATCGAACAAACAGATGGTCTGATCGAAGGCTTTCGGCCCGGTGTCATGGAGCGTCTTGGTTTGGCGCCCGAGGTCTGCCACGCACGCAATCCCAAACTGATCTATGGCCGAATGACAGGCTGGGGTCAGCATGGGCCGCTGGCGCAAGCAGCTGGTCATGACCTGAATTATGTGGCGCTCTCCGGCGCGCTGCATGCGATGGGATCCGAGAGTGCGCCGCCGCCTGTGCCACTCAACCTCGTTGGCGACTTTGGTGGCGGCGGAATGATGCTGGCCTTTGGTATCGTGTGCGCACTGCTTGAAGCAAAAAACACCGGTAAAGGTCAGGTGATTGACGCTGCGATGACCGATGGCGCTGCGCTCCTGTCAGCGATGTTCTACGGCTTCAAGGCCGGTGGCCTGTGGGATAACACGCGTCATTCCAATTTCCTCGATGGTGCTGCGCATTTCTACGACAACTACCGCTGCGCGGATGGCAAGTATGTGAGCGTAGGCGCCATTGAACCGCAGTTCTATGCGCTGCTGCGCGAGAAAATCGGTGCCACCGACGCTGCATTCGATGCGCAGAATGACAGCGCAGCATGGCCCGCATTGAAAGAAAAAACTGCCGCGCTGTTTGCACTCAGAACCCGAGACGAATGGTGCGAACTGCTCGAAGGCAGCGACGCCTGCTTTGCACCGGTACTCGATTGGGATGAGGCCATCCGTCATCCACACAATCGCGCACGCGATACTTTTATTGAGATTGATGGCGTCACTCAGCCCGCACCGGCACCGCGCTTTTCTCGTACACCACCAGCACCGCCTGCGTCAGTCGCGGCAGCCGGTGAGCACAGTGAAGCGATCCTGCGGGACTGGGGTATCGACGAAGCGACCATCAGCGGCCTGCGCGCCAGTGGCGCAATCTGATTCACGCAACAGGACTCACCATGATCGACCTCGTTTGTATAGACCTCGAGGCTTTACCCCGTATCCAATAATCAGTTCGCGCAAATACGCGCTTTCGCCTCGGCATACTCACGCTGAAACCGTGCAATTAATTCAGCCGCTGGCACCACTTCACGCACAGCGCCTATACCCTGACCGCAGCCCCAGATATCTTTCCATGCCTTGGCGCTGACGCCGCTGTCGCCGCTGCTGAAATTCATTTTGCTCGGATCACTCTGAGGCAGGTTATCCGGATCCATACCCGCATTTCTGATGCTGCCCTTGAGATAATTGCCATGCACACCCGTGTAGAAATTACTGTAAACGATATCGTCCGAATTGGATGTCGTAATCATCTCTTTGTAGGCATCGGCTGCACGTGCCTCATCAGTCGCAATAAAAGCTGAGCCGATATACGCAAAATCAGCACCCATCGCCTGCGCCGCAAGGATAGCGCCACCCGACGCAATTGAACCCGAGAGCGCCACCGGGCCACCAAACCACTCACGAATTTCCTGAATCATTGCAAACGGGCTTTTCACACTGGCATGACCACCGGCGCCAGCAGCCACCGGAATAAGGCCATCGGCACCCTTTTCAATCGCCTTGTGCGCGTAGACGTTATTAATCACATCATGCAGCACCACGCCTCCCCAGCTATGCACCGCCTGATTCACATCTTCGCGCGCGCCCAGACTGGTAATCGTAATGGGCACTTTGTATTTTTCGCAAATCTGCAAATCATGTTCGAGACGATCATTGCTTTTGTGGACGATCTGATTGATCGCAAACGGCGCAGCAGGACGATCCGGATGGGCTTTGTCATGGGCCGCCAAAGCCTCGGTGATTTCGGCAAGCCATTCATCAAGCTGAGAAGCAGGCCGCGCATTCAGTGCTGGCATGGAGCCCACAACGCCAGCGATGCACTGGGCGATGACGAGTTTGGGATTACTGATAATAAAAAGCGGACTGCCAATGACTGGGAAATCAATCTTCTGAAGAATCGGCGGCAGACTACGAGCAGGTGCGGTCATATTGTCTCAATCAGCAAGTTAAGAAAAACGTCAATCGGGTCAGTGCCTGCTTGAAAATCGGCTACGAACTCATATTGCCAGCCCAAGCATAAGCTCGCCATTACTGGTGCTTACTCAATCCTTTTTTCACGGTCTGCCATCGACAATGATCAGGCGGAATTGTGAGCCCTTCGCACAAGTTGTCAAAACACCGAGGTTTGAGTAAGCATACATTACCGAACAAAATACGCAGCGCCGCTTTCGGATCAACCGCTGAACACCTTTTTTTCTAGCGTTTGGGCACCACTAAACAGAGCGCGATGGCATTTTCGTCCAAAATACCATGGCCGGACTACTGGACCGCATTATCGAGGCGCGCCCAGAATAAACCTTCATCCTCAAATGGCGTAAGTCTCGAAATCCGTGCAACGCAAAGTGAAGCGACGCGACGCGACGGGTAATACAGGTCAGGGCAGCACACGATCCAGCGCTTTTGGCTGGCTATCAAAGCTAAAGCGCAGCACTATTGCGCAAGAACGCGCCCATCGAATAAATAAATTTCAGTTTTCACATGCAATTCGCAGTTCTTCCTCAGCGACCGTCTCAGGCTTGATCGGCAGCCAGTCCAACTCAGCGTCCTTGATTTTCAGTGAGTGAATCACCGTGCCCGTTGCCAGTTTATCGGCAAAGAAAAACGCTTGAACCAAGGCATGAAACTTCTCTTTGCAATCAAACGCATCATAGGTCTTGATTGATAAAAAATTTCCAAACTCATCCTCTTTGATTTCCGGAAAATCTGTCATCGTCCACATTTTGACGATGTTTCCTTTTCTGAGCTTCGTCGTCTTGTCGTGATAAACAACTTGCTCGGGCGCCCCAGAGGTTATCTCCCACTCCGCCCAAGTCATCGGGCACGTCATCATCAGCAAACAGCATAGAGTTCGTTTCATGTCAGTTGCCCTTGTTTACTCACTGATACGGTGATCAACAAAAAATATTATTCATTAGATAATCATCTCGGCCCGCTTGATTACTGTACAAATATACAGTAATCTCACCTCATGTCTGATCTGTCCCAAAGTCTTGTTCTTTCTTCGCCCGGCGCCTCAAAAGACGCTGCGGGTCAGATTATTGTTGCTAAATCAGACAATCCCAGCAACTTAGTCCTGACGCTGGACGATCTCCTCATACCCAGACCGGCATCGACGGTTATCTTCCCCGTCCATGATCTCTCCGCAGCTCAGTATGAGCTCAAACCCGGTGACCTGCTTGTCGTTGACCGAACAATCAATCCCGTCGACAGGCAGCTCGTTATTATTTCAACAAATAATGAGCTAAAAATCAGGCGCCACCATGTACAGGCAGCCAAGATCGCAATTAATTTGCCAGACACACCAGAAAATGGCGGCAAACCGCTTCCCATCTGGGGCACAGTGACCTACATTATCCGTAAACAATAGCGAGTAGCGGGAAGGCCATCTGAAGGGTCTTGCAGGCGCAAAACCTGCCCTCCCCTGCGAAGTGATTCTGTGCACGTGATTTTCAGAGACTATGAGAGCGTTAGTTCGATTCAGGGAAACGCCGACTAAATATGCGATTTATGGCCATCCAGAACAGCCGCCTGCCTCGGCTGCCTGGAAAACAAACGCCTTGACGCCATTTTTTCAGCCACAAACATTTGCATGGCTATTGCATAGGCGCTTGCTCGCTTACAAGCTGCTGACTGCAATAGCACTGTTGGCCATCTGCTTTTGTGCACGTGCCGAGCAACTCAAGGAATACTTGTGGACCAACCGAGTCATCGTGACGTTCTCGTCTGAAAAATCAGCGCCCGAGCGCCTGTCGATTATCAAACAGATAGCGCAGTATCCCTGTGAATTCAGAAAGCGCGATCTGGTGCACATCGATTTGATCGCCGGCTCAAGCGCTTACCAGACGCTTGGCAAAAAGTTTTCAATCACAGACAAAGAATTCAAATTAATACTTGTCGGCAAAGACGGCAAAGTTAAACTAAGCACCAATAGCACATCTATAACAGAGCTTTTCGCCTTCATTGACTCCATGCCACTGCGCAAGGGCGAGGTGAGTACCGAAAGGTGCTAGTCAGAAACTCAGCCTCGCAAAACATTCCGATTTTTCTTTATTCTGCTATCTGATCGTGCTTGCACTAAAATCACGATCACTGTTTTCCACAAGCGATTTTCCAGTTCTGATCGTCAAATGAACCAGGCACAATGGGATCCCAATCCCATTCATTGTCTTTCCACGCGTGGGAAAAAACAACTTCGCCGCCGCCCATTGAGCCAGCGTACTCAACAATTGAAATAATTGCTAATTCTTTTTCTCTACAATCAAAAGCATAAAAAACTTTTGCCGATTTAAACTTCTTTCCTTGTCCATGTGCTTGTAAAGCAGAGTGGTCTATCATTGTCCACATTCTTACAATTGACCCACTTCTTCTTTTGGTCGATTTATCGTGATACCAAGTCCTTTCACCTGATCGGGTAACATCCGTCCACTCCCAATCCGCCCACGAGACCGAACAGACTAGCATCAGGACAAAAAACAGTATTGGTCTCATCTTACTCATCCTCCCGCTTACCTGGCTGCTGACTCTTGCAGATAAGGTGAATGATAGATTGAATCAACGGTAATAAAATCTCGGCCGCCAATTTTGACAGCGGAACCGAAATCATAAAATCCTGCAATTTTCGCAGAATGCCAGATCAGCTCCGTGCAGTAGACTTTAGCCCCTGCATCATTGATATCAAAAAAGCTGTCAAATGGCGTCTTTTTAACGACCCCATCCGTCCCATCATCGTTCGCCTCAGCATGAACTACAAACCATGAACCGCTGCTCGACTTGAGCAGCAACACGCTATCAACATCGCCAATCAGCTGAGACTCCTGCTTCCCGCGCATTACGGCTGCGACCGATTTTGTACTTTCTTTGAGCAAGCCCATCTGCGTCATCATATTTACGACTTTCTGAATTGCGCTATTCTCGTCTGATTCGATCAAAAGCGTGAGCCAAGAACACAATCAGATTGAGCGCACAATTGGATAAACGACAAGTCGACGGTCTATCAGAATCAGTTTGGATCCAGTCGTTGAAGATCAATGCAGTTAATTAAATTGCAATAATCAAGCACTATCAAAGCATTACCGTCTTATAAACAATGCTCGAACTTTCCGCTTTCTGCGAAAAGCCAGGTGAGATACCCTGACAAATCTACCAGACGATTCAGAAAATGGAAGCAAACTGCTTTCATCTCGAGCATTGTGTGACCTACAGTATCTTGATGCCGCAGCGAGTTAAGTGCAGTAAAGCACGAACAGTTTAATACGCAAAACCGACCGTTGAACAGCTGATTAGGTATGCACTGTCAGTCTTGAGCCGATATCAGTCAAGAATAAATAGAGTAAAAACTATGCAAAAAAATTCGGTAGCCAAACTAACAATTGCGCTTCTTTTGTCAATGAGTGGTTCATTGTGGGCGCAACAACAAAATCCTAATAAGTTAGCACCTTGCCCAAAACCTGATTACTCAAAATCTTATGACGTCGGCCAAGGCGGTAGGACAGAACGGTGGACTAATTGCTGGGGAAAATATCGGGTTGAAGTCAGTAAAGACCACAAAGGTGCAGTGCTTGAAGGCGAATGGCTGAGTGGACTTCTACATGGCCAAGGAACGTACACCTATGCCAATAATGATAAGTATGTCGGTGAATTCAAGGAAGGCAAAAGGCATGGCCAGGGAGCTCACAGCTTTTCGAACGGTGACAAGTATGTAGGTGGCTATAAGGACGACAAATTTCACGGCCAAGGCATTGGAACCACAGCCGATGGAAAACGATTTGAGGGCATTTGGGAAAATGGGAGTTTTATCCGTGAGGAAAAAATAGTTGCGTCCAACACGGCAAGCAATGATAAGAAAAATAGAAAAACCGATATCTCAAAGTTTTTCGAAGCTTTTGCGGGTTTAGCAGGCAATAACGAAGAAGATAAAGAAAAGATAAGTAAATTTTCAGAGCTCGTCGGAGTGCTTGCTGACTCATCATCTCCGTCAGGCGATCAACGCAAACAAGAGCATCAAAAAACTGACTCGGAACGGCAACGAATTGAGGAGGAAAAACAGCGACGCGAGCAGCAACGGCGTAGCCAGCGAGTCAATCTTGCAATCGCCCATACTCAACCCGCGCCTGATGGCAGCCTGACAATCAATATTCAAACTAACGCCGACACTGCGTCTCTACTTGTCAACGGCGAAGAACAAGGCGGTAGGCCAGATGGTACCTACGTTATCAAGAAAATAGCGCGCGTAGGTCAGGATACACAATTCAAAATCACCGCGGTTGACATCAATGGTAACTCCGAAACCAAAACCATTACTGTCACAAGACAAGCAGCGCCTTCCTCTGCTCAAACTGCTACGCTGAAGCCAGAAACTGTCAAACGAGCGCCTGTCCGTGATGCTGTTGCCATAATTATTGGAATTCAAAACTACAAGCGTGTCCCAAAAGCTGAGTTTGCAGACAACGACGCTAAAGAATTCAACGAGTATGCGATTAGAGCTTTAGGAATCAAGCCGGAGAAGATAAAAATACTGCTCGATGAAGAAGCTGATGAGGTCAATATTGTCAAAGCATTTGAAAACTGGCTTCCCATCCAAGTCAAT
Source organism: Oxalobacteraceae bacterium (assembly GCA_027490465.1). Lineage (GTDB taxonomy): Bacteria > Pseudomonadota > Gammaproteobacteria > Burkholderiales > Burkholderiaceae_D > Pernthalerella. The sequence continues at coordinate 9,347 of JAIXXZ010000019.1, read as the reverse complement.
AAAGACAAGACTGATGTTTACGTTTTTTACTCAGGCCATGGGCTACCATCATCCGATGGTAAATCGTTGTATTTTTTACCCCATGGCGTAGACAAAGAACTGCTCTCGCGCACAGCAGTAGCCCAAAACGAGATCGTGGCTGCACTCACTGCTGCAAAGCCAAAGTCTGTGACGATGTTCATTGATGCGTGTTACAGCGGTCAAACACGTGAGGGTGATTTTCTGATCGCAAACGCGAAGCCCTTGGCACTGAAGTCAGATGTGAATACGTATCCGGCCAACTTTACCGTGATTACTGCATCTGCGAATGACCAGATTTCATCATCCAGCCCTGAATTGAGACACGGCATCTTCAGTTTTTATTTGATGAAGGGCATGGAAGGTGACGCAGACGCCAATCAGGACGGCAAGATTACGATTGGCGAGATGCACGACTACTTGACAGATAAAGTGTCCCGACAGGCGATGACGCTTAATCGCAAGCAGACAACTCAGTTGACAGGTGACGCAAGCAGAGTTTTGGTAAATAGATAAACTTTAATTGAGACGAACTTGGCAAGTGCTCATCCCATTTCTGAATTATGCGATGAGTGCTCAAGCGAATGCCAGGACGAGTTTATCCGACACAGATCTCAGGCAGCGGGTCAACAGAGAATCGATAGTAGTACAGCAGATTAGCCGGTTGCTGAATGTTATCGATGAATCATGGCAAGCCCTAAGCGATCCGGCTTAACAACGGCCCGAAGATGATCTCGGCGAAGTTCGTCAGCTGAACCGAACGGCACGGGATTTCGCTGCGCGTTATCCAGCCGCGAGACCCAAATCAGAATACCTTTGTTGATCGGTTTAACCGTAGCGTTCGTCAGGAAGTGCTGAATGCCTGGCGGTTCGATTCGGTAGCACAGGCCCAGCGGATTATGGAAGGATGGCGCATTGAGTAGAATACAGTGCGCTCTCATGAGTCCCTCGGCAAGAAGACGCCGCTGGCGTATCTGCCTAGGGTGGTTCACTTGGAACTCTCTACTTTCAGATTGCCCACTTGACGGGGAAGTCTACGGTTGCGCCGAGCAACATGTTTTTTCGCAATTAAATTAAATTTATAAATTTTTTTATTTGTTTTATAGATAAAGATATCAACTATTACTGTAAATTTTTATTTCTGATTTGTAATCGTGATTGAATTTTTTGAACCAAGGAGAGTCTGATGAAAGTTGATTTATATACAAAAGCAATCTTGACTGTCATTGCGCTTGCTTTGTTAGCCATTGCCTTACAACTCACTATTCCGTCTGCATTTGCTCAAAACAATGGAATTGTTAAAGTGGCTATTTGCGACCCCAATCGCCCGGATAGTTGCGCTGGAATTTATTATTCAAGATATGGCAAGGTAAGTGGTTTCATAACCTTTGTGCCAGGCCAATACGATTAGGGCTTTGCCACTAGAACGCAAAGTCAAGCAATTCCAAGCTATCAGGCAATGGAAACCTTGGCTTAAGAGCGAAGGGGCAAGTGTAGACTTCCCCAAACGAGGGACAAGGTGTAAACAGAGACTGCCGGCCACTAGTTAGGACAAACGGCAAAGAAATCGCGATTTTACGAAGAGCCAAACCTTGGCGATTCTGACGGAGGGCGGCTCCAGTATTCCTGTGGCGGAGGTATGCCGCACGCACGGGGTCAGCTCACCGATGTGTTACCAGCAGAAGAGCCAATACGCTGGCATGTCGTTGCCTGAGCTCAAGCGGGTCAAGGAGCCGGAGGCTGGGAATGCCAAGCTCAAACGAACGTATGCCGAGCTGGCTTTGGAGAATACGGCGATCAAGGAGGTGCTCTTGACCTGCCCGGTTTTTTCGGACCACCTTAAGTTGGGATAGCTCCGGTTAATAAATCGGTCGATATTTTTTTGCTAAACGATTCTGGTGTCTCATCGTCCAAACTCGAATGTGGCCGAACCTGATTGTAGTGCGGGCGCCGGTCTTCAATATCTCCTTCAAGAGTTTGTAACTCATAAAAATCTGACATCGTTCATATTTTTCGATTGAACCGCTCCTTCGTATCGAAAATTTATTTTGAAAGGCAGCAACTTCATGAACAGATGATGTAATTTCTCAATCAAGCTGAGATACCGAACATACCATCGTCAGCCTAGCAAAAAATTAGTCGTTTCATTGTGAATACTCCTAATGTTATTTGCGAAAAAGTGAGAACTACTGTTTACCACAAGCGATTATTAACTCTCTCCATACGGCTGATCCCGAAAAAACTGGATACCATTCCGCATCACTTTCTTTAATCGTGGGGAGAGAAATAGCCTTTCCTCCACCAAATGGTCCCGCATAAAGAACACCAGAAATTGAAGTGAATTTTTGTTCGCTGCAATCAAAAACAACAAATATTTTTTCCGACCTATACATATTGCTTTTTCTGTCAATTTGTACAGAAAGATAATCGTACATCAGCCACATTTTTGCAATCGCACCATCTTGCTGTATTGTTGATTTATCATGATAGTGAATTACTTTACTACCACCTAAGGCTGACGTAATCTCCCACTCAGCCCAAGACGCAGAGCAGACCATCATCAGCGCAAAAAAAAATAGTCGCTTCATCTCATTCACCTCCCCACTAATACACGATTTATATCACCAATCAACTGAGGCTCTTGCTTGCGACTCATCATTGCTGCGTGTCTGCTCACATTCTCTGACAGATATGACTGCATTTCACCGAGCGTAATCTTGCCATCACGGTTTTCATCTGCATCACCTTCCATACCTTTCATGAGGTAATAGCTAAAGATGCCGTGCTGAAGCTCAGGATTTGAGCTGGAGATCTGATCATTCTGACTAGCGGTAATAACAGTAAAGCTCTCAGGAAAGTATCTACTATCACTCTTCAATTGCACAGGTCTTGCATTTGCGACGAGTGTTTCACCTGAACGTGCTTGACCGCTGTAGCAAGCATCTAGAAAGATTGTGACCGACTTTGGTTTAGCCAGTGTCAGCGCAGCATTGAGTTTACTGAATGGTATTGCAGTATCGTCAATCACTTCACGATCAGCACGAGGAGGTATGAGATACAGCCCTTTACCATCTGGCATTGGCAATCCGTGACCAGAGTAAAAGACAAAGACTTCAGTCGTTGATTTCACACGACTGGGTAGCCATGTCCGAAATGTCTTGAGTATCTCTGCTTCTTCTGCATCACTGTCTACCAGCAATTTGATATTTTCAGGTTTGATGCCCAAAGCGCGAATAGCATAGTCATAGAAAGCACGGGCATCATCGTTCGCAAAGTCAGCTTTGGGTAGGCTACGGTAGTTTGCAATGCCGATGACGACAGCGACAGCATCACGCTCTGCTTGCTTTTTGATATTTGCAGGATTGAGTGCAGCAAAGGTAGCTTTTGACTCTACGACAGCACGAGATACTGTGATGGTTTTAGTGTCTGTGTTGCCGTAAACATCAGTCGCAGTGATGTTGAACGTTGTGGGTTGCCCAGCCCTTGCTATGAGCCTGATTGCATAGCGTCCATCTGGGCTACCACCTTCTTCATTGCCATTGATTTTGAGTGATGCTGTGTCGGCATTGGTCTGTACGTTTATAGTGAAACTACCGTCAGAAGCCGGTTGAGTATTTGAGACAGTGAGACTCAATCGTTGACTGCGACGTTGCTGTTCACGTTGACTCTTTTCTTCTTCTAACTTACGGCGCTCTTCTGCTAATTGTTGGCGCTCACGGTCAATATTGGTACGGTCTGTGTTTGTGGCGACATTAGGGTCGGGTAGATTGAGCTTTTCTGCACGAACGAAAGTACCATCTTCGAAAATACCTTCATTTGTCCGTCTGCCATCAGCATAGGTTTCTCTGCCTTTGCCATGAGGTTTACCCTCAAGCCATTGACCCGTGTACCCATGCCCTTGGGCAAAAGTATAGGTTCCCTGTCCGTGCCGTTCATTATTCTTGAATTCGCCCTGATACCGAGCGCCGTCTTCAAAGGTTTGGGTCCCCTGCCCGTGATACTTGTCATCCTTGAATTCACCCTGATACCGAGCGCCGTTTGCATAGGTGTAGGTGCCTTTCCCGTGCTTGTTGCCGTACTTGAATTCACCCTGATATCGATCGCCGTTTGGATAGGTGGAGTTGCCTTGCCCGTCCAGAGAGCCATTTTTCCACTCACCTTCAAGTAGACAACCTTTATATGTAGCATCTAATTCAATTCTGTAGCGCCCCCAGCAGCTCGTCCACTTAGAGAATCTCTCCCAATCAGTATTTTTTGAATAATCAGGTCCTGGACAAGGCGGCAATTTATTCGGATTATTCAACTCCTGCCCAAACGCTACGCTAGAGAACAAAGCAAAGCCAGTCATCAAAATCAATCGCAATGTTGTTTTCATATCACTTATCTCACCGATTCAACCTTCATCAACATTGCAAAAGTAACTGCTTTCCGAACTCGTATTTTTGTTCAATTCTGAACACTTTTTGAACAAGCAAATCAGCACCATCATTTCTGCGACTTTTTGAACCCGCTATTTGTCGGCTGTGAATAGTCCATTAACTGCTGTTTGCTTTCGACCTGTCTGTAATGCTGCATACCGAGCTTGCCGAAATAGTTATCAAATAACCATTCATCGAACGGCAGAAAATTATTAATTCGGCAAAACAATACGCTGAAAAAGAGATGTTTTCAGCCGCTCAGCTGCCTATTGCAGAGCAATTTACCAGACGCTCCAGAAAATGGAAGCAATCAGCTTTTCATTAGCGGCATTGTGACCTACAGTATCTCAAAGCGGTAATGGCGGGGTACTGGTGCGCGCGACTGGTTTTATAAAACCCAAGACAGAAGTATTGGCTTGGCGTGTGCTGTAAAACGCTATGGTTGGTTTACAAGAGACGAATAAGCAGGTCAGAAATTATGCGAACGAAAACGATAGCCAAACTGTTGATTGCAATGGCATTGATTTGCGGGGTAGCGCATGGGCAGGAATTGAATAATCCGAACAAGTTGCCGCTGTGTCCCACAGATATAGGTGCTCGGTACCACAACTGCTGGGGAACATTTTCTATAGCTGATGGTAAATATGTCGGTGAATGGAAGGACGACAAAATACACGGTTTGGGAACAATCGTCGGTTCTGACGGTTGGAGGTACGTCGGTGAATTTAAGAACGCAAAGTATCACGGTCAGGGAACACTCACTGGTCCGGACGGCGAAAAATATGTTGGTGAATTTAAGGACAACGAATATCACGGGCAAGGGGAATCCACTTTGGCGAATGGGGACAGGTATGTCGGTCAACACTTGAATGGCAAGAGGCAAGGGAAAGGTACGGCTACCTTTGTGAACGGTAGCAAGTATGTCGGTGAATTCAAGGACGACCAGTACCATGGGCAAGGAACCTATACCTCAGCGAGTGGTGACAAGTATGCAGGCTACTGGAAGGACGGTAATTACCACGGTCAAGGATCTTACACCTACGCGAATGGTCACCAGTATGTTGGTCAATACAGGGATGGCAAATCTCACGGGCTTGGAAAGAGAACACTAGCTGATGGCTCGTGGTACTACGGCGAATGGAAAGATGGCATACGGCACGGTCAGGGCATTATGTTTTACAGCCATTCAGGTAATCGTGAAGAAGGTATCTGGTCAGACGGTAAATTCATCCGTGAAGCAAAAGTCAATTTACCAAATCTCAACAATAATACTGCTACCAATACCGACCGCTCGAATGTTGACCGTGAGCGTCAGCAATTAACTGAAGATCGACCCAAAAATGAAAGTCAAAAAAATGAAAACAGTCTGAATTACGAGATATTCGCAATCAAGCCTCAATTCGACTGGGTTGAATCATTCCAAGACGGACTTGCGGCATTTCGAATAGGAGACAAGGCTACAGGTAAGTTTGGTTTCATCGATAAGCAAGGTCAAATAGTAATAAAACCAATTTTTGATAAGGTGAGAAGATTTTCCAAAGGTCTATGCGCAGTAAGGATTGGCGACGATAAAACTGGAAAATGGGGTTTTATTGATAAGAAGGGGGATTTTGTCATTCAACCTCAATTTGAAGATACGTACGGCTTCCAAGAAGAACTTGCTGCGGTGGAAATAGGCAAGAAGACGGGATTCATTGACAAACATGGTAATTTTTTAATCAATCCTATTTTCGATGCTGTTCGTATTGGTTTTTATGAGGGACTTGCAGCAATACGTATAGGATCAATTGAGAACGGTAAGTGGGGCTTTATTGACCGACAAGGAAAGATAATAATCAAACCGCAGTTTGGGTATGTAATGAATTTCAAAAACGGTTTTGCCCCGGTTTCGGTAGGGTCAATCGATTCAGGTAAGTGGGGCTTCGTTGATACAAAAGGGAATCTTGTAATTGAACCGCAGTATAAGTGGGCATGGGGTTTTGAGGACGGACTTGCTGCGGTTCAAGTCAGCGATGGATCAATTGGATTTATTGACAAAACTAACAAATTCGTAATTCAGCCTGAATTTAGTCAAGTGGGTCCCTTCAAAGAAGGTCTTGCATTCGCAAGGATTGGCGACTTTAAAACTGGGAAATGGGGTGTTATCGATAAAACAGGAAAATTTGTAATCAATCCACAATTTAGCGAGGTGGGATGGGGATTTGAAGACGGTGTTGCCTCAGTTCACGTCGGCAATAAAAATGAAGCAAAATCTGGTTACATAAATCGGTTGGGCGAATTTTTAGTAGAACCTAAATTTCACAACTATGTTGATTTTAGCGAGCAAGCGCCAGCATATTTTTCGGAGGGGTTTGCAGCAAATTGCGTTCTCGTGAATTTGAAAAGAAAATGTGGGTTTATTTCAAAAGATGCAATACAAGTCGCTCAAGCAAATAATCCTTCTAAAAACGAAAGATCAACCGCAATATTGGAAAAAAATGATAAGACTCTCTCATTGACCGTGTTATCTACAAAGCCTGATCCAGATGGTTTGGTAGTGATCACGGTTCAAACAAATGCCGACACAAGTTCACTAAAAATCAACGGTGAGGAGCAAGGTGGCAGAGCAGACGGCAACTACAGCATCAAGAAGGTAGCCCGAGTAGGTCAAGACACGCAGTTCACCATTTCTGCTGTTGACATCAACGGCAACTCAGATATCAAGACCATTACAGTATCAAGAATAGCAGCGCCAGCTGCTGACACATCGATTGCACTCAAACCAGAAGCAATCAAACGAGCACCATCTCGTGATGCTGTAGCTATCATCATCGGCATTCAAAACTACAAGCGCGTACCCAAGGCTGAGTTTGCGAACAACGATGCCCGTGAGTTCAACGAATACGCGATTCGTGCATTGGGTATCAAGCCAGAGAAAATCAAGATGCTACTTGACGAAGAAGCAGACGAAGTCAATATCGTCAAAGCATTTGAAAACTGGTTACCTATTCAAGTCAATAAAGACAAGACTGATGTGTATGTCTTTTATTCTGGGCATGGATTACCAGCGCCAGACGGGAAGTCATTGTATTTCCTGCCACACGGTGTAGACAAAGAACTGCTCTCACGCACAGCAGTTGCTCAAAATGAGATTGTCGCTGCTTTGACCGCTGCAAAACCTAAGTCTGTCACGATGTTCATAGATGCTTGCTATAGCGGGCAAACAAGAGGCGGTGATGTGCTGATACCGAATGAAAAACCTGTTGTTCCCAAACTTGAAGCCAATCCATTTCCAGCTAACTTCACCGTGATTACTGCATCAGCCAATGACCAGACCTCATTATCTAGCCCTGAACTCAAGCATGGAATATTCAGCTTTTATCTCATGAAGGGTATGGAAGGTGACGCAGACGCAAATCAAGACGGCAAGATTACAGTAGGTGAGATGCAAGACTATCTGTCGGATAAAGTGGCAAGGCAAGCTACGACCCTAGGTCGCAAGCAGAATACGCAGTTGGTGGGTGATTCAAGTCGGGTGTTGGTTGGGAGGTGAGAAAAATGAAGCGATTAATTTTTATTGTGCTGATGATGGTTTGCTCGGTGTCGTGGGCGGAGTGGGAGTTGACGGGCAATACGAAAACCGATACTTTCTATCACGACAAATCTACCATAAGAAGAAATGGTGAAATTGCAAAAATGTGGTCAATGGTAGATTCCTTTGAAGAAGAAACTAACAGCGATGGCGCGATATTTAAGTCGCAAAAAGTTTTTCGTGTGGCTAACTGTAGGGAAAGAACAGTCGCAACAATTTCACTTTTTCAGTATTCGGGTCCAATGGGGGAGGGTAATGTGGTTTTGACTCGAACGATAAAACAAGGTGAGTGGGATTGGACTCCTATTCCTCCTGGATCAGTTGCTGAAGCAGAGTGGAAAATCATTTGCAGTAAACGGTAAACGGAACATTTGAACCAGTAGTTCTTAGCCTGCATTTTTGTCGATACATCGTCTTTGTGCTTTACATCTTTGGTGATGCTTTAGTTTGAAAGGTGGTTTTCCTCAGCAGGAGCAATCTCAATGAAACGACTACTCTTTGTGGTTCTGATGATGTTCGGCTTGGTGTCGTGGGCAGAGTGGGAGTATGCGGGGACTTCAAATTTGGGGACTGATTATCACGATAAGTCTACGATAAGAAGAAGCGGGAAAATTGCAAAGATGTGGACGATGAAAGACTATTTTGAGGAGCGAACTTCTCATAATGGAAAAGTATACAAATCGGCAAAAGGACGTGTGGTTTTCAACTGCTTGGAAGATACATTCGCGATAATTTCACTACTTGAATACTCTAGTTCAATGGGTAAAGGTGAGATTATTTTTTCGGATGATACAAAAGAAAACGAATGGGATTGGGGTTCAATTCCGCCAGGTTCATCTGTTGAAACTCATTTCAAAATTGCATGCGGTAAAAAGTAATCACGACCTCGGTGCGTACATCAGTAAATGCTCTGGTCTCTTGGGCATCATTGAGTAGTGCTTGTTTTTCGTGAGCATGTAGTTGACGTACCTTGAGACACTCGTCGGTTCGTCGAATGCTTTGATGTCAGTTGCATCTGCAATATTGCGGTCAAAATGAGACTGCGTTATGCCCGAAATAAATATTGAATTGCTAGATCACCGAATACACCGTACCCACACCAATCTGCAACTCCCGTGCAATCTGTTTAATTCCCATACCTTTTTCACGCAGCAGTTTCACAGCAGATTTCATGCCGTCGTTCATCTTTGACGGGCGACCGATTTTCACACCGTTAGCCTTGGTAATCCCCCCATTTTTAACGGACGCCTGAAGTAGCGTTAAGCGGCCATGGCCAGCCGCTGATTGGGGGTGATACCGCCCAAGGCCATGTTCGGGCGTTCGTGATTGTAGTGCCACAT
>JAIXXZ010000103.1 GCA_027490465.1 Oxalobacteraceae bacterium | reverse complement strand
AGCCCGCTTCAGGGCATCCATGATCTGGCTATCCGTAAATCTCGACTTCTTCATGTAGAACTCCTCCTATTGAGAAAATTCTACTTCAGACCTCCGCTAACCTGAGGGAGGATTACCCCACGGTTTGGCTTACAAGCCAAACCGCTTCGGCAGGTGCAACGCAGGCGTTGCTAATTCCCTGCCTCACCCTGCGCCGGGATCCAGTATCTCTGTTTGATGGACAAGTATTGAATTGCCGCGCGACTGCCCCGGCCGAATCACAATTAAATTTAACTGCGCATTCAGTATCGATCAGTCCTTGCGCCCACCCAGCAAGGCGGCTCGCTTCTGCGGTGCGTTGATCTTGTTAGCGCCCGTACTGGCCGGTTCGGATTTGGGTGGTGTGGGGGCTGCAGGTTCGTAGGGCTTCAGGAACCATGGATCCACAGGCTCGCGACGAGGCGCTGCCGGGCCACGGGTGGAACGATCTTTTGAACGTCGGTCACCCGATCGTTCGCGATCAGCACGATGCGACGAATAGGTGTCATCCGATCGCTCAGAACGCTCGGCAGTGCGCGATGGTCTGCCACCAAAACCTTCAATCGGTACAGGGGTTAATTTCTGACGGATCAGTTTTTCAATGTCGGTCAGAAAACGCAGATCCTTGTCCGAGTAAAGCGAGATGGCATCGCCGGAAGCACCTGCACGACCCGTGCGGCCGATGCGATGCACATAGTCTTCGGCGTTGTACGGCAAATCATAGTTGATCACGCAGGGCAGTTCGGCAATATCAAGACCCCGCGCGGCCACATCGGTCGCCACCAGCACATCAATGCTGCCATTCTTGAAGGCCTCAAGTGCCGCCATACGCTCGTTTTGCGTCTTGTCACCGTGAATGGGCGCGGCTTTGATGCCCTGCCGTTCCAGTTCACGTGCCAGTCGCGATGCGCCGATCTTGGTGTTGGAAAACACCAGCACCTGCTTGAGATCACGACCACGCAGCAGGTGAACCACTGCATCACGTTTGGCTTCCTCATCGACCTTATAAACCACCTGCGTCACTCTCTCTGCCGTAGCGTTGCTGCGTGCGACTTCGATCAGCACTGGCTCATGCAGAAAACTGCCAGCCAGCTTTTTGATCTCCGGAGAGAAGGTGGCCGAGAACATCAGGTTTTGCCGCTTCTTCGGTAACAGATTGATGATGCGCTGCAGATCGGGCAGGAAACCCATGTCCAGCATGCGATCGGCTTCATCCATGACAAAGATCTGTGTCTGCGAAAGATTCAGGGTTTTTTGCTGCACATGATCCAGCAGACGGCCGGGGGTTGCGATCAGGATCTCAACGCCGGAGCGCAGCGCGGCGGTCTGAGGTGCCATGTCCACGCCACCGAACACAACTGTTGCACGCAGCGGCGTATGACGCGAGTAGGCCTTTACGTTGTCTGCCACCTGATCGGCCAGCTCGCGCGTGGGGGTCAATACCAGTGCGCGCACCGGATGCCTCGCAGGCGAGGCACTGGCATTCGCGTGGGCAAGCAGCAATTGGATGATAGGCAGTGAAAAGCTGGCGGTCTTGCCGGTACCCGTCTGGGCTGCGCCCATGACATCCCGGCCTTGCAGCACGACAGGGATCGCCTGCGCCTGAATCGGGGTGGGATGAACATAGCCCTGATCAGCCAATGCCTGCAAGACAGGTGGCGCCAGACCAAATTCATCGAAGCGGGGAAGCGAAGCGGCGGATGCGTCTGCAGCCGGTACGGACTGTGGAGGTGTGTTGATATCGGACATTCGGGTCATTAGGTTTAGCGCAGAAGTATAGCACTCACCCGGCCCTTTCAATCGCTAAGCGATTGATTGCAAAAGGAAACGCTCCTCCACTAGCGCGTGGCGCCTGTGACGCCGCTCTTTGTGCAGATATGCGCCATGCAAGCCAAACCCCGGAGCGGCAGTTCGCCCATCAGGCAGACCTGACAGGACGAATGCTTATTTGTAAGTGGCCACCATCACCACACGCCCGAGCATCAGCTGATACAAGGTTTCCGGTGATACCGGCTTGTCGGAGATGCCTTCGGCTTTCAGGGATACTTTGGCCATGGGCGGAAGCCGATCAACGTGAATCGCGAAGTTAATATCTTCGGGCACAAAGCCTTGTTCCTGATTAATCTTCTGGCTGTCCAATTTGCCGACAGTGATCCCGACCACATTGCCATTCAAATCAAACACCGGACCACCCGAATTGCCCTTGTTGACCTTCGCAGTCAGCTGAAAAGTATTTCTATCGTCACCCATGCCCGTGCCTTTCGACACCACGCCATTGGTCAGTGAGGGAGATCCCTCGCCAAGGATGTACCACAACGGATAACCCATCACCACCACATCGCGGCCTACTCTGGGCTTTGCATACGCAGCCGAAGGTATCGCACGATCAGGCGGTAGCGGTCTGCTCAACTCAAGAACGGCGAGATCATCAGTCTCGGAGATAAACACCACTTTGGCACGGATGACTTCACCCAAGCCGGTACGGATCGCGAACTCTTTACCCCCTTCAATCACGTGCTTGTTGGTGACTACCTTGCGTCCCTCATCCACGATAAATCCGCTGCCACCCGTGATGGTCACCCCTTTTGGAAAGGGAAAGCGCTGTACCGGCAGATTGACATCTGGATCAGTGAATTTTGCAAGCTTGGGTTTTTGATCGGCAGTTTCAGGAGACCGGTCTTTTTTACCTGCTGTCTGAGGTGGGCCATTCGGTGCCAGATCGGGTGCAGCTTCGGGCGATGGTGCAGGCGAAACACGCTTACCTATCTCCGAATCGCGTTTGGGCGGGTCAAGCGCTGCAGAATTCTCCTCGACCCATGCCTGAATGACGCGCACCCGATATTCATTTCCCTGACTTGCATACGACTTTGCTGCATCACGCTTGAGATTGAATGCCGTGGATTTATTACCGAAGCTGAACTCGAGATCACCCAGCTGTTCCAGTACCGGGGCTGATGTTGGATGAGATTCACGGTAAGTCTGGAGCGTGCTCACCGCCTTGGCCTGCTCGCCCGCCGACAAGAGATATCTCGCATAAGCGACGACATGGGACGCCGATCCCGACCGTTGACGCAATAAGTTATCCATGCGGCGAGTGGCATCGCTGGTCTGACCAGAACGTTGCTCGATCAACGCGAGCAACAACTCCGGCTCGGGTGAATCCAGATTAAGCTTTCCAGCGTCGATGGCATATTTGCGCGCCTCTGCAAACCGACCGAGCTTGAGAGACGCGTTAGCCGCCCCCATGACGGCATCCATATTGAAACTGATCTGCTCATCTGCGCTGCGGAAATACTCCAGCGCTTTGGCTGGACGATCAATGGCCAAATAAATTTTTCCCATCAAGAGCGTAATTTGCTGCTCTTCTTTGGCATCACGCGGCTCGTGGCCTTTCAGTACCGCGACCGCGTCTTTCAGGCGACCTGCGTCAATGAAAATGCTTGCTCGCGTCAGCACGTCTGGTGCGGCATCCGCAGCGATCACACCGTGCACGCAAAGTGCACCTAAGACCAGCAGCAGCAAAACGCCTTGTTTGATGAGTGTTTTCATTCGACCTTGAAGTAAAGCTCCCGCTCACCCATGCGGCTATGGTCATCCTTGATACGCAGGATGATTTTGTGACTCCCGGATGGCACGTTGACATTACTCAGGCGCAGACCGGAAGAAGTTCTTGTAGCCTCTTTGAGCAAGCGTTCCGTGATGTCGATCTTGAACGCGCCGTAGTAGGCCTTGAAAGTGGAAAAATCAAGACGGGCACCGGCCTGCGTCTTGAAATCAATCTCCATGCGGAATGGATTTTTCAAAGCCTTGTCAATCCCCTGCGGATCAACCACTGCGATCAGTGGTGCCATCGGGTCTGGCGCAGAAGACTGCGCCTCTACCACGGGCGGTGCCTGCTGAGAGCGTCGGGCCTCGTCGGGTGTGACGAGATCAATCGCACCGGCAGACATCGCACAGCAGAGCAGCAGCGCTGCTGTGCTCCCTCTGGTACCAAACGGCAAAAATTGCAGGGCGCTCATGGGCTTACTTGTTTCTGCGCAGTTCGATTTCTCGCTCCAGCTCCTTCCACGCCTCGGCCTTAATCACTTTGCTTTCGAGGAGCTGATTTTTCTTTACCTCGGCCATGAACAGACGGTTCGCTTCACCAATCGGGTAACGAAGCAAAACCCAGCTTCTGAAATTCTTGCCCTCTTGCTTCAGATCGGCCTTCTCACGGACGTAGCCCTTGAGTTCAACCTCAGTCATGACGGCACGGGTGACTTTAACCACCTCCTGATCCAATTGAGGGTCGTTATTAGTACCGGCCTGTCGCGTAGAGGTTTTAATCAGCGCATCAAACTTTGCTCCTACAGAGCTGGCAAGCTTGATGCTTGCGTCGTGGATTGCGATCGACATCGCCATTTCGGGATCAGGAGAAGACGCCGTTGCCGCTTCATAAATAGCGTTGGCATCGGACGGTTTCGAAAGATACCATGAGGGCGTGTTATCAATGGTTTTTTCCACTGATTTCAGCGCTGTCTTCTGACGATCGTCTTCCTGTTTGGCGACGAATTCTGGCGTGCCAGGCTTCGGTGCCGAACAAGCCGCCGCGATAAGTGCAATCAGTAGCACCGCATATTTTGATTTCATTCCACGCATGAGAGTTCCCCTTGATTAATAGAGTATTACCGATTTATACGGGAGCGAGTTTGTCGATTCGCTCTTCGATTGCCTTTAATTCTTCTTCCGAAATTCTGGTATTCAAATTCATGGCCTTGAATAAGTTCAAAGATCTCCGCGCTGAGGCGGCATCATTCGCAGCAATGCTAATAATCATACTCTTTCGGACAATCTTTGCTGCCTCGACCTCGTCGCCCATACCCACGTGAGCCAATCCCAGTTGCAATAATGAGAAGGGGTTATCCTTATCCAGCTCCAGTGACTTTGTAAACGCGGCCGCAGCCATGGAATGCCTTCCGGTCTGGTTATAGGCCAGCCCCAGCGCATTGAAATGCAGGCTTTTGGGGTTGGGTACCGAAACAGCATTTAAAAAAGGACGCAAAGCCTGATCTGCCTGGTTGAGGTGCAGATACGTTCTGCCGAGCTGAAATTGATGGTCGGGATTTGCCGCATCGATCGTGACCGCTTTCTTTGCGAGCTCAAGCGCCTCGGTCGGCTCGGATAAACTCAGCTTCGCTACTGAAGCCTCAACATAACCGCGGGGATTGCTCTGGTCGATACGCATCAGATACTCAGCGATTGCCAAACGGTCTTTCGGCGTGCGCCACAAATTGCTCTCCAGTGCCGCAACCAAGCTGTTCTTTTTGTCCTCATCCGTCCGAGCTTCAAGAGATGTGAGGAAGCCTTGTACAGATTCTGGCTTGGACTCTGAGGGTGGCATCCCCTTGGCATCGGCGATGACAGGCATATCGTCGACATATTTCAGCTGCGGTATCGCATGAACCAAACGTCGAGCCAGATCATGCACTGTTCGTTTGATTTGCTCATCTCGCAGATTAACGCCAGCGGATACCGCTCCACCCACAAGACTGACAGGATTGAGCGGCACACCGCCATCACGCATGACTGCCGTGTGGTGGCCATCCCAGATTACCTTGCCTGTACTTACGCGAACGATTTTCAAGCGCGCGCCAGTTCTGACTTCGGAATAAATACCCCAGAAGCGCGTCTTCCGATCAGTGACCTCACCAGTAATCAACGTGTCGCACTGCGTCGCCTCAGCGATTTTTTGGAGATTCCGGTCTGCTGCCGCTTTTGGGTCAATCAGCGCATCGATTTTCTGCAAGGAGATTAATCGAATACCCGTTGGCGCAAGGTGGGCGTGAAAAGCCTTGCGAACATCCTCGACTGGTGCAAATGACGGCTTGCTAACAGTGAATGGCATCAGGCCGAGGCAGGCCGGCGGGGAGGATTCATATTCTGCCGCTGCTTCCGATATAACGACATCACCCATCATATCGTCTGATTTCACTGTCGACGGATTACCCTGAACATAACGCGTTGCACAACCGGATAATCCGGCTGCGGCACAAACGATGAGCGTCAGAGCAAGGTAAAAAGATCGCATGAGCAGCTCAATGCGTCAGCTGATAACCCTTGCGAACGATGCGTCGTTCGTCAATGGGAATTTCGCGCAAACGTTCTTTGAATTTTTCAAAATCATAGCTGGACAACCATTTGTAGGGTTTTTTGGTTGCGATGATGATCAGCCATTCATCGACAAACTTTTTATTTTTGCTGTAGGCGTCTGACCAATGGGCTTCGAAAGGAAATCTACGGAAAACCTTGTTGGAATCTCCCTTGGTCAGATGAAAAGAACTGACGTTGGGATCGTTCGTGTAGGGGGCAATTCGAATGACCTCATTCTTCTGATTCGGCAGCCAGTTGAAAATCACCAGATGCGCAGGCTCAGTACCCTCAAGCTCGAGAAGCATATCCTCACCCACGGAAAAAACCGATTTATTCAGCTTTGCACTGAAGTCAAAGTTGGGATCCGGCTTTTTAGTGGGCTCAATAATGTCTGCTTCGAGACTGATAACACAGGCTTTGGTACCCTCACGGGTTTCGATTTTCCTGGTTTCGTTCCTGACTTCTCGGATATCACCATCAATCATTGACCAGGTGATGCGGTTGAATTCGCAGCCATAGTCAGTGGATTTGCCAGTAGTCTGATTACAGACGAGCTGCTCTTCTCTGGACACCTTCTCTCCAACCACCTGCGACAAGGCGAGGGACTTGGCCTTGTTACGCGCAAGCTCGCAGGCCTCATTATCTGAGGTCTCGGGGCCAAACAGGTATTCCCCACTGGCAGTCACGACCTTGGCTGACGCGCTCCCCGAGGAGCACATCAAAACCAGGGGTATGAACAAAATGCTGATTTTTATCATTTTTGTACTTATTGCTGACTTTCTTTCATTATCTAACCATCCTGGTAAGTTAGGTGTTTGCTGGCTTGGAAAACCAACCATACCGAAGACGGTCGCTTATTTGCACTTGGGTGAATCATAATAGGCAACGCGCCACTTCACCGCTTGGAAATGAATTTTTACAAATTGGCCTGCAATCGGGTCGATCAGGCCTCGTTGATTGCGGTCCGGCGCGGCGTCGAACAAAGTCAGGGGCTTGGCGCGACTGCCCCTGCCACAGAGTTTTCGGGTTTCCTTAATCAGTGCTTTCCTGGTGGAAAATACCGTCTTCTAAATTATTTTTATGATAACAATATTAAGAAGGTGCTGAACCAATCTGTGAACTTTCTAATTGTCCGCCAAATTTTTGTAAGTATTAGCATTTCAATCTAAAAAAATTCATGCACACCCTATTCGATAAATACGGCGGAACAGAGACCATGCGGGGGCTCGTCCGCGAGTTTTACAAGTACGCGCGTGCCAGCCCTAAGGTAGGTCATTTTTTCAAAAAATTGAACATGGAAAAATTGATCGATCATCAAGTACAGTTTCTGTCGTTCATTCTGGGAAAACCAGCCCGTACCTACAAAGGCCGTGAGCTGGCGGATGCGCATCACCCGCTAAATATCAGCGATGAGGACTTCGACGAAATTGGTCGCCTTCTGAGAAAAACATTAGCTGCTGCCGGTGTTACAAAAGAGGATATTTCACTCATTATGGGCGTGGTAATGGAAGTACGCGGCGAAATTATCAATCAACCGGCGCAAACACAAGCACTTTTTTCCCCGGCGCCTAATGCCGTCCCGACTTTGGGAAAAATAGAACAAGTCGGCTTGACGAAAAAAGAAATCAATCAACAAGAAAAACGAATTTTTAAACCGGTTTTCGGTGGGCTACCGAAAATTAAAATGATCGTGCGTGATCTTTACAGCGAAGTAAATAGTCAAGCCGATCTTCGACATTATTTTTTAAATGTCACCCCAGAAAAAATTATTTCCGATCAAGAGCATTTCGCCAGTTACGTTCTCAGGAAAGCGGATCACTCTTATCTGGGTGGATACTTACAAAGCTCGGATTTAAGTATTCAAGTAGGTGCTGCAATCTTCAACGAGGTGATCGACATACTTCGAAAGATACTACTTGATGCCGGATTACCCGAGCAGGACACGCCTCGTCTGATCACACACATCATGGAGATTATCGAGGAGACTCGCACACAATGTAACGATAATAAAATCACCGTACTGAAGGCAGTGGATGTATCGGCTGAGACCTTATGTCAGCTCTATCAAAAAGGCAAGTTAGATACAATCATTAAAGGGCCCGACCTAGTCTACGCATGCTCGTCGCTGAAAGGCGGCCCGTTTCCTTTTCCGTTTTTCACGCAGATTGACACTGAACATCAAGTGCTTACCTTGATCGCCAAGGCGGAGGTTCGGGAAAATGCAACGTCAGAGGAAATGCAGCAGTTATTAAAAGAGGCGGCACGATACGCTCCAATGCTGAATTTTTACGCCGACGCAGATGACACGACCTCATTTTATGCTGCCAGCTATAGCCTTCCGTTTGAATTTGGCGTGCCCAACCGGCTGCTAGTCAGAATTGCTCAGCAATTTTCAAAGAAATTTTACGAAACATTTACCTACGATGCAGAGAAAATATTGCTAAAGGTGGCATTATGAATTCAGGCGAAGCCGCCATGTTTGATGTCGAGGCCACGTGTGTAGCTCGTGTTGGCTTTTGTCATGAGCTGCAGCATATAACTACAAGAAGCCATATTTTTTCATGCTTTTATCGAGTAATCTTTCGAACAGTAGGTAAGTATCGAAAGCGTCTTCCATAAAGTAGTGGAGCTTCTGTGGGTAAGTTACAAAAACGATACCCTCCTTGGTTCCATAAGCCTCGAACAAAATTCGACCGCATTCTTCTTTATCTATTTGATTCAAAAAGCACTCAAACTCCCATTCACCAAATTCATCCTCCTCAATAGACAATTCGCGGGAAGAATGTTTGTGAATGCTCAAAGCTCCAGAATCGGCTGATTTTTCATTGCCAGCCCGAGGGGAAACATATCGAAGGTCTGCGAAATTTTCATAAACGATTTGGTTTATGTTTGTATGGGGATAGTAAGTACCGCCTTCAACGGGAATGTCGTGGTACACAATATCGCCAGTCACGTGATCATCACGAATGCGGACAATAGTCACTTTGGTGTGAAATACAACCCTATCCCCGGCCATGTGTTTGGCGAGATGATGGCTTACCAAATGTTCTATGTGGTGTACGGCAGCTTGCTTCATAACAGGCTTTACATCTAAGGAAGTGCTGGTTAAGTACAACCGGAAAATTTTTCAGCTGAATTAATTACAGCAAGCTTCAGGACTTATGATTCAATTAAGATAACTCACCCGGCGAAAAAAAACCTCAGCAATTATGCCGAGGTTTGGTGTTTGGTGGGCCCCCCGTGAGTCGAACACGGCACCAACGGATTATGAGTCCGCTGCTCTAACCAAGCATGAGCTAGGGGCCCGGATAAAGCTGTTATTCAGACAAGATTCTAGCGCCGGACGGCTCTGGCGGCGAGAAATATTTCCCCGCCACCGGAGCACAATTAACCGCCCTCGAGGAAGCTCTTGAGCTTGTCAGAGCGCGAAGGGTGCCGGAGTTTGCGGAGTGCCTTGGCTTCAATCTGGCGGATACGCTCACGGGTGACATCGAACTGCTTGCCAACCTCTTCCAGCGTGTGGTCGGTGGACATTTCGATACCAAAACGCATGCGCAAGACTTTGGCTTCCCGCGGGGTGAGCGAATCCAGCACATCCTTGACCACACCACGCATGGACGCATGCAGCGCCGCGTCGGCCGGGGCCAGCGTGTTGTTGTCCTCGATGAAGTCACCCAAGTGCGAGTCATCATCGTCACCGATCGGCGTTTCCATGGAGATCGGCTCTTTGGCGATCTTCATGATCTTGCGGATCTTGTCCTCAGGCATCTCCATCTTGATGGCCAATGTTGCCGGATCTGGTTCAGCGCCAGTTTCCTGCAAGATCTGCCGCGAAATGCGGTTCATCTTGTTGATGGTTTCGATCATGTGCACAGGAATACGAATCGTGCGCGCCTGATCGGCGATCGAGCGTGTGATGGCCTGACGAATCCACCAAGTCGCATAGGTCGAGAACTTGTAACCACGACGGTATTCGAATTTATCGACCGCCTTCATCAGACCGATATTGCCTTCCTGGATCAGATCGAGGAATTGCAAGCCACGGTTGGTGTATTTCTTTGCAATCGAAATCACCAAGCGGAGATTGGCTTCCGTCATTTCACGCTTGGCCTTGCGAGCACGCGTTTCACCTGCCGACATCTTCTTGTTAATTTCACGAAGATCCGCCAGCGGCAAGACAACGCGCGACTGAAGATCCAGCAATTTTTGCTGCAACTCTTTCACCGCAGGTACATTTCGGGCCAGCATGACGCTGTAGGGATGGTTACCGTTTACCTCGCCATCAACCCACTTGAGGTTGGTCTCATTGCCCGGGAAGACTTTGATGAAATGCGCGCGCGGCATGCCGCACTTGTTGACGACCACATCGAGAACCTGACGTTCGATCTGACGCACTTCATCCACCTGACCACGCAGTGTGTCGCAGAGTTTTTCCACGACCTTGGCAGTGAAACGGATGCCCATGAGCTCATTGGAAATCGCTTCCTGCGACTTCACATACTGCTTCGAGTTGTAGCCTTCTTTTTCGTACGATTTGCGCATCTTGTCGAACTGCGTCGAGATGATCGCAAATTTAGCCAGCGAGTCGCGCTTTAGTTGCTCAAGCTGCTCAGCTGAGAAGCCCGCAGCGCCGCCGTTGGCGTTGCCTTCTTCCTCTTCAGCTTCTTCATCTTCATCTTCGTCGCCATCCTCTTCATCTTCGTCGGCGGCGGCGGCTTTGATGGGTGCGGGTGGTATCGGCGCATCGTCGGGTGCGTTCGGATCCACCAGTCCATCAACGACTTCGTCGATTTTGGCTTCGTCTTTGGCAATACGATCTGCCATAGCCAGAATTTCAGAGATCGTCATCGGGCAGGCAGAGATCGCCTGAATCATGTCTTTGAGGCCGCCTTCGATACGCTTGGCGATTTCAATTTCACCCTCACGCGTGAGCAACTCAACCGAGCCCATTTCGCGCATGTACATACGCACTGGATCGGTGGTGCGACCAAAGTCGGAATCTACCGTCTGCAGTGCCGCTTCAGCAGCAGCATCGGCATCATCATCATTCGCAACGGTAGCCACGTTATCCGACAGCAGCAAGGCCTCGGCATCGGGCGCGTGCTCATAGACCGCGATACCCATGTCATTGAAGGTACTGATGATGCCTTCGATGGCTTCGGGATCAACAATGTTTTCCGGCAGGTGATCATTGATCTCGGCGTGCGTCAGGAAGCCGCGATCCTTGCCCAGCTTGATCAGGGTCTTGAGTTTCTGGCGGCGGCGTTCGATCTCTTCTTCGCTCGCCTCGGAGTCAGCAGAGAATGCGTCTTTGAGGAACTGCTTTTCCTTGGCCTTGCGGTCACGCGCGCGCGCCTTGTCGGCGGCTTTCAACTCTGCGCGCTCAACAGCATTGAGCGCTGCGATTTCCTCGTTCTCAGGCTGGAAATCACGTGGCTTGCGGCCGCGACGGCCGGGCACCTTGATGCCAGGGAGGATGTAGCCAGAGGTATCAATGGCGGCCAATGCGGCGGCATCGGTCGTTTGCTTGACCGACATGATCTGGTGGTCGGTCTTGGCTACGTCTTTGGGCTCGACGACCGCTTTTTTGGCTACGACTTTTGCTTCAGGTTTCCGATTCGTCACGACAGCTTTCTTCGCAGGTGCTTTGGGCGTGGCGGCGGGTTTGGCTACAGCCTTGGTCGCCGACTTCGCCCCGGTTTTGCTGGGAACGGCAGCGGCCTTTACAGGCTTCTTGGGTGCCGGCTTGGCAGGGAGCTTGCCGGCTTTTGAGACAGCTTTAGGTGCTGGTTTGTTCGCGGTCTTTTTTGCGGCTGCAAGCTTTGGCTTGGCGGCCGGCTTCGCTGCGACCTTGGCTGCGACCTTGGATGCGGCCTTGGCCGCGAGCTTTGTCGCAGGTTTGGCCGATGGCTTCGCAGCGGCCTTGGCGGCTGGTTTCGCCGCCGGTTTGGTCACTGCCTTGCCGGCCACGGTCTTGGCAGCAGACTTCACAGGCTTGCTGGCCGCGGCAGTTGCCGGGCGCTTTTTGGCAGGCTGCGCTGCCTTGGATTTGGTTGCAGAAGTTTTAACGGGTTTTTTGTTGGTCGCCATGGGTCTATCCACCATTGGGAATTGCCGATGCTGCAATGGGAACTGGAATGCGGTAAGGGCTGATTATTTCAGCCGTCTGGCAGTGCGGTCGCATTTTTGCGCCGGCTGATTCTGCACAATGAGTAGCCGCGGGTCCAGCAAGCTAAAAAACTGCTGCATGCGTAAACAAAATATGAGAACGCACGTTTGTAAAAAAGCCTTCTATTATAACAGACGGAAGCCTTGATCCCCTTCAATTAAGCAATGAATGGCACTGACAGCAGGTGCCCATGCCAAAGCGGCAATTGTCGCGGAAAATACCCCAAAATCCATGCATCATTTGAGCATTTGCTGATGTGCGGCAAGTGCGTTCGAAACCCGGAGTTACCAACCGAAGAGCGAGCTTGTTAATCCAGTAAATCCTTATCGACAGCAGTACGGATTTTCTCAAGTTCGACTGAAACTTCGCGATAACGCGCTTTTGCCGAATCAGAGACAAGCCCCCCCGAAGCCAGGCTTTCAAGCTCGGCTTTGAGCGATTTCATTGTAGTCTGCCGGATGGCTCCCGCAAGTTCTTTGCGAGCCAGATCCGGCTCCGAGGGCGGCTCTGCCGCAATCTCGGCCACCAGAGAACCAAGCTCCACGCCTTGCGCGCGCAGAGCTTCGGATAAAACCGCGAGGCTTGCGCCTTCGGGTAGACGCGCCGCTACCTCGACCACCGCGCGCAAGGTCGCGCCCTCGTCTGGCGCGCTTTGGGCGATCAGATCGAGCGCCTTGTTGTCCAAAAGATCGTGCATCGCCGGATGCGCCAATAGCAGGCGCAGCACCTGACGCTCCAGCTCTACCGGCGGCCTGCGTTTGACTGCTGGGCCGGGCGCTCGCCCCGCCGGCGTGGATCGACCCAGCTCGAACAAGCTCTCCAGTTCCGGTGGTGTGCTGTCGGTCAGCTGTGCCAGCTGACGCAATAACTGCAGCCGCAAACCCGAGGGCGGCATGCTTTGTATCAGCGGCTTGGCGTCGAACTGCGCGCGCGCCCGGCCCTCGGCAGTGCCGAGATCCTTGCCTTCAGTGACTTCATTGAGCAGAAACTGAGACAGCGGTGTCGCGTCCTGTACCAGTTGCTCGAACTGCGAGGTGCCGTGTTCGCGCACATAACTGTCGGGGTCATGTTCGGTCGGCAAAAAGAGAAACTTGAGCGATCGACTGTCTGATGCGTGTGGCAGAGAGGCCTCAAGTGCACGACGCGCAGCACGACGGCCCGCGGTATCACCATCAAAACTGAAAATCACATTGTCCGTCTGACGCAGCAGCTTTTGCACATGCGTGGCAGTACAAGCCGTACCGAGCGTAGCCACCGCCTGCTCGAAACCATATTGCGCGAGGGCGACCACATCCATATAACCCTCAGTGACCAGGACATAATCCTTATCGCGTATCGCCTGACGAGCCTCGAACAAACCATAGAGCTCGCTGCCCTTTTGAAATAGCGGGGTCTCGGGTGAATTGAGATATTTTGGTTCACCTGCACCCATCACGCGACCACCGAAACCAATCACCTGCCCTTTGGTATTCCGTATAGGGAACATGATGCGGTCACGAAATCGATCGTAGCGTTTGCGATGACTGTTATCTTCATCACTGCGGTCGATAATCAAGCCAGCTTCGACCAGCACCTCATTGTCGTAGTCTGTAAATATCTCGCGCAGGCTATCCCACCCGTCGGGGGCATAACCGATCCAGTATTTGGCAGCGACCTCGCCAGTGAGTCCGCGTCCCTTGAGATAATCGATTGCAGGTCGTGCGCTACGCAATTGCTGTCGATAGAAATTACACGCCAGCGTCATCGCATCAGAGAGTGCCAGCGTTTTTGCCTGCAACTCGGCGCGCTGTGCGGGGGGCAATCGATCTTCCTGTTCGGGCACCGTCATGCCCACGTTCTGCGCCAGATCTTTTACGGACTCGACAAAACCAAGTCCCGAGTACTCCATCAGGAAACCAATCGCGGTGCCGTGCGCGCCACAACCAAAGCAGTGATAAAACTGCTTGGTCGGACTGACCGTAAAGCTGGGGGATTTTTCGTTATGGAAGGGGCACAGGCCGCTGAAATTCGCGCCACCTTTCTTGAGTTGTACGTAGCGGCCCACCACGTCGACGATGTCAACGCGGTTGAGCAGATCCTGGATGAAGCTTTGCGGGATCACGAGGCAGGGTTCGCGTTTATTTAGTAAGTGCCGCTTTCACCATCGCGGATACGGCAGTCATGTCGGCCCGGCCGGCCAGCTTTGGTTTCAGCACACCCATGACTTTACCCATGTCTTGTGGACCAGCCGCGCCCACCGCTGCAACTGCCGCCGCGACTTCAGCCTGCACTTCCGCGTCCGACAAGGCGGCGGGCATGTAAGTCGACAAAATCGCGAGTTCGGCTTTTTCTATATCGGCCAAATCCTGACGGCCGCCGGCCTCGAATTGGCTGATCGAATCCTTGCGCTGCTTGATCATTTTTTCGATGATGGCGAGCACCTGCTCATCGGAGACATCAATACGCTCATCGACTTCCTTTTGTTTGATGGCCGCCGTCAGCAAGCGGATCGTCGCCAGCCGACCGCTGTCTTTGGCGCGCATCGCTGCTTTCATGTCTTCGGTAATCTGTTCTTTCAGGCTCATGGAATCTCCTTCGGTGAGGTGCCGGCCGGCATGAATCAATGCATATAAAAACACCAAAACCCGCTGCGGAACTGGCCGGAGCGGGTTTGCAATCCAACAGCCTCGCGCTTGGGCGAGGCCAGCAATCAGTAGAGTTT
>JAIXXZ010000099.1 GCA_027490465.1 Oxalobacteraceae bacterium | reverse complement strand
TCACGATGAACGCCGACAATCATCCGCTGATGCAGCGCTTCCACCGCCCCGAGGATGAGAAGCGCATGCCTGTCTTGCTCGACCCGCCGCAGTATGCCGCGTGGCTGCAGTCTTCGAAGGAACAGTTTCCTGATTTCTTGCGTCCTTATCCGGCACAACACCTGATGTCAGCGGCAGCGCCACGCTTGTCATCGCGCGCGCCGGCACCAACACCGAAGCCCGCGCAACGATCCGCGCATTCGCCATCGCTTTGGAAGGAGGAATAGGATCCTCTGCGAACGCAGATGGCCTAACGGAACTCACATTATTGCAGTCGCTGTTTGAAATTTTTTGCGTGGCCGGAGTTCGACCCTGTAATGCGGGACTTACCGCAGGTACGCCTGACGATATTCAATCTCAGGAAAGCCGTGAGTGCGGCGGCCGCTTACTTTCCTATGCAAAAACGGCTGAAAATCACGCCCAGCAAATCATCCGAAGTAAAAGCGCCGGTAATGCTGTTGAGTCGCTCCTGCGTCAGTCGCAGTTCCTCGGCAAATAAATCAAGCGCGCTGTCGCGTTGCGCCGCGAGCTCGGCAGCGGTTTGCAAATGGGCTTGCGCCGCACGCAAGGCAATCAGATGGCGTTCGCGTGCCAGATAAATCGATTCGGCGGTTTGCTGCCAACCTGCGATACGCAACAGTTCCTTGCGCAGTAAATCCATACCGGTGCGCTCTGCTGCCGATAGATAAATATGCGCACCATCGTCTTGCTGATCGATCGCAGGCTTGTGTCCGGAAAGATCGATCTTGTTCCAGATGCGTAGCAGAGGAATCTGATCAGGTAAGCGCGCGACGATTTCCTCATCGGCGCGTGTCGGTCCGCGGCTGGCATCGAGGATGTGCAAGATCACATCGGCTTGCTCCACCGCGCTCCAGGTGCGTGAAATACCGATGCGCTCGACTTCGCCGTCTGCATCGGCTTCGTCGCGTATACCGGCAGTGTCGATGATATTGATGGGTATGCCTTCGACATGAATCGTTTCCGTGATCTTGTCGCGTGTTGTACCGGCTATGGGCGTGACGATCGCAACATCATTGCCGGCCAGGGCATTGAGCAGGGAGCTCTTGCCCACATTAGGCTGGCCTGCGAGAACCACTTTGAGGCCATCGCGCAGCAAGGCGCCTTGTCCTGCTTGGGCCAGTACGGTATCCAGTGTCTCGCGCAAACCCTGCAGTTGACCGAGCGCGTCGGATTTTTCCAGGAATTCGATTTCTTCCTCGGGAAAATCCAGCGTCGCCTCCACCAGCATGCGCAAGCCAATCACCTGCTTAACCAATTGTTCAATTTGTTTTGAAAATGCACCCGACAAGGATTGCGTGGCCAGCCGTGCGGCAGCTTCGGTCGAGGCATCGATCAGATCGGATACTGCTTCGGCCTGAGCGAGATCGAGTTTGTCATTGAGAAAAGCGCGATAGGTAAATTCACCCGGGTTGGCGAGCCGGAGGCCAATTTCCTTGCCTGCTTCGAGGCAGCGATTGAGCAGCATTTGCATGACTACCGGGCCGCCATGTCCTTGCAACTCGAGCACATCTTCGCCGGTGTAGGAGTGGGGCGCATGGAAATAAATGGCCAGTCCACGATCAATCACGCTGCCATCGGCCTGAACAAAATCCAGATAGCTTGCCTGTCGCGGGCTGAGTTCAGCCTTGCCATCAAGCCGGCAGACAGAATGCACAAGTGCACTCAGCTTTTTGCCTGAAATGCGAACCACGCCTATCCCGCCTCGTCCCGGGGCGGTGGCAATGGCAGCAATCGGGGCATCGTCAGCTAGCATGGAGGGAAGTGTATCTGGAATAAAAAAAGTCCGTGACCAGCAGGTGACGGACTTTTTTGGATGAGTAGGACGATCAGGCTTTGCCTTGCTCCGACTGGCGTGTGATAACCCATTGCTGACCAATCGATAGCAGATTATTCACGACCCAGTACAGCACGAGGCCGGCAGGGAAAAAGAAGAACATCACTGAAAAAGCGATCGGCATGATCATCATGATCTTGGCCTGAATCGGGTCAGGTGGTGTGGGATTGAGTTTGGTTTGCACGAACATGGATGCGGCCATGACGACAGGCAGGATGTACCAAGGATCGGGTGCCGACAAATCTTGTATCCAGCCCAGCCAGGGAGCGTGTCGCATTTCCACGCTGGCCAGTAGCACCCAGTAGAGTGCGATGAATACCGGGATTTGCACGAGCACGGGCAGACAGCCGCCGAGCGGATTGATCTTCTCGGTCTTGTAGAGCTCCATCATCGCCGCATTCATTTTTTGCGGATCGCCTTTGTGACGTTCCCGTATTGCCGTCATTTTCGGTGTGACCAGTTTCATCTTCGCCATGCTGCGATAGCTGGCGGCAGACAGCGGAAAGAAGGCAAGCTTGATCAGGATGGTCAGCACGATGATGGTCCAGCCCCAGTTGCTGAGTACTTTCTGGATTTGCTCCATCAGCCAGAAAATGGGTTTGGCAATGATGGTCAGCCAGCCATAGTCCTTAACGAGATCGAAGTCTGTTGCGAACTGCTCGAGGGCGGCAGATTCCTGGGGACCAGCGAACAGCTTGCCCGAGATTGACGTCGAAGCGCCCGGTGCAATGCTGCCCATGCTCATGATGGAACCGACTGCATAGAGATTGTTATCGATTTTCCGTGTGAACAGTTCATGCTCGCCTTTGGTCGTCGGCAGGAAGGCGGTAGCGAAGTAGTGCTGCACCATCGCAATCCAGCCATCGCTGGTGCGCACCGGCGCCGGATTCTTGGCTTTTTCGATGTCTTCAAACGAGACCTTGCGGAATTTTTCCGTCGCTGTGTAAATCGCGGGGCCATTGAAGGTGCTGTAGAAGGCCGAATCGCCTTCGAGTTTGCTGCCATCGCGCACCAGCTGTACATACACGGAAGGTGAGATGGCCTCTGCAGTCGTGTTGATCACCGCATGATTCAGATCGATCTGATACTCACCGCGCTTGAACACGTAAGTCTTGGTGAGCTTGACGCCATTTTGTTCGGCATCTAGCACCAGCTCGATCGTGTCACCGCTCTCCAAAGTGCGCGTTCCCGGGCGTGCGCTGTACATCGTGCGGTGGTTCGGAAAATCACCACCGATCAATCCAGACTGACCAATATAAGTGCGTCCTGCGCCACTTTCCATCAGTACGACATTTTTTTCCGGATTGGCGGCATCCTTGTGCTTGAGTAGTTCGACGCGCATGAGCTCACCACCGGCCGTGCTGATTTCCACCTTGAGAAGGTCAGTCGTCAGAGTGATGCGCTCGCCCTGAGGATTGGCAATGGCGCCGCCCGGTACTTGATTGCTGGTGGCGATGTTGGCGTTGGGGCTGACGGATGCCTGCGGTATGGATTGTTCACTACTGGTGGCAGGCGATGTCGGCGCAGGTGTTGATGCGACTTTTTGCTCGGGCGCGAACATGGAGGGCCCGCCGTTGTAGACAGTCCAGTTCTCCCACAGCATCAGCAGAGAGAGTGAGAACACAACCAGCAGGACAGTACGTTTGATATCCATAAGAACTTTGACGAAGATAATTCAGTGAGAGTGCGGAGCTGGTGTTTCGGCCCCGCTGGTTTGTCTGGAAGGGACCGGATCAAAGCCGCCCGCATGCCATGGATGACATTTGCAGAGCCGTCGGCCAGCGAGCAGACTGCCGCGCGCTACGCCATGTTCGACGATGGCTTGCTGCGCGTAATCGGAACAGCTGGGGAAAAAGCGGCAGTGCTGACCCAGAAAGGGACTGATGCAGAGCTTGTAGCCTCTCAGTAGCAGCAGCAGAAATTTCATGGGAGTTGTCGCAGAAGTTGAGACTTCATCAGTTCCGTTAGTTCGGCAGCCAGTGCAACTTTGCGGGCGCGAGACGACGCGCTTTGATCGCGGCCTACCACTGGCGCATTCAGCCGGATAATGAAATCACTGCTGACCCATTCCGACTTTCGGAATATCTCGCGTGCGAGTCGCTTGATCATATTGCGGGTAACGGCACGCGCGGCAAGACGTTTGGCGACCACCACGCCCAACCGTGCATGTCCTGATTCGTTGGGGCGCGCATAAAGCACGAAGTGTGCAGTTCGGAATACGGGTCTCAAACGAAAAACGGATGAAAACTCATCCGTTTTTACAATACGCCTGATCCTTGCGTAATCTTCCGGGCGTTTGCCGGACACGCT
>JAIXXZ010000044.1 GCA_027490465.1 Oxalobacteraceae bacterium | reverse complement strand
TGGCAGATCGCAGGCTCTTATCTGTTGACCGGTGAAGATGCGTCATTCAAAGGTGTCAAACCCTACAATCCGTTCAAATCAGGTGCCGAGGGTGGCTGGGGAGCTTTTGAACTCGTCGCACGCTATCAGGAAAACAATATCGACCGGGACGCCGTCACCTTTGCCAACACCGCGAACGGCTATGCCCTCGGCGCCAAAACCTGGGGGGTGGGTGTCAACTGGTACCTTAATGAAGCATCGCGATTTTCCTTCAATCTAGAACGCACAAGGTTTTCCGACTTCAAAGCGGGAACCAGCAGCACACCCGTCCTGCTGGGCAATACCGAAAACTTCGCCGTGGCCCGCTACCAGTTGGCTTTCTGATAGTGCTTCTTGTTCTCTGCTCGTTTAATCTCCTCTTCCACCGGCCTTCGGGCCGGTTTTTTTATGGCTGCACGTCTCCAAGAGTCGCCGTGTCTTTCATTACCAAAGTGAGCAGGTGCGAGACGAAAGACACTGGATCCCGGCGTGCGCCGGGATGACAGTGGGAGTTTTACGGTCGTCTCAATAATTGGTGTCACCCCGGCCTAGGCCGGGATCCGGGATCCTTGCTTTACACACATGCAGGCGATGAAGGTAGGAATTTTGCGGTCGCCTCAACAACTACCGTCATCCCGGCGCACGCCGGGATCCAGTGTCTTTGCTTTTCTCACGCGCATTAGATAACTACCCAGCTTGCATGCCCAACCCATAACCAAATTGAACTACTCATTTAAGCCCCTGCAACGACAAGACCACTCGAAACCAAACAGTCTAATCTTGATCACCCCAACCGCCAGAATCCACAACAGCCACCCTCGTTATTTGAATTCCAACTATACAAATGCATAAAAATTCGTTTTCTTTATAACGAAGCAATGGAATCATTGGCGCCCTTCAGACAAAAAAGTCATGCCAAAGATTTCATGAACGTTAACAAAAGTGCGCTTTCCCGGCCATTTTCTGGCAATCGCGTCTTGCCAGGATTTCAGCTGACGCTGGGATTTACCCTGCTTTATCTGTGCCTGATCGTGCTTTTTCCTTTGTCGGCGCTGCTGCTCAACACGCTGTCGATGACCTGGGAGGCATTCTGGCAAACCGTGAGCGCGCCTCGCGTGGTGGCTTCTTACAAACTCAGCTTTGGTGCATCGCTGGCCGCGGCTTCGGTCAACGCCGTGTTCGGCACAATCCTCGCCTGGGTGCTGGTGCGCTACCAGTTCCCCGGCAAGAAACTGCTGGATGCTTTCGTCGATCTTCCATTCGCACTGCCCACTGCGGTGGCGGGTATAGCACTGACTGCGCTGTACGCAACCAATGGCTGGTTGGGACAACATCTGGCCAAGTTGGATATCAAGGTCGCTTTCACGCCACTGGGGGTGGCCGTGGCATTGGTGTTCATCGGACTGCCCTTCGTTGTACGCACCGTGCAGCCGGTACTGGAAGACAGCGAGAAAGAACTGGAAGAAGCCGCTGCCTGTCTGGGCGCCAACCGTCTGCAAACTTTCCTGCGCGTGATTTTGCCGACTATTTTTCCAGCGGTGCTGACTGGCTTTGCACTGGCGTTCGCAAGGGCATTGGGTGAATACGGCTCGGTGATTTTCATCGCCGGGAATATGCCCATGGTGTCGGAAATCACGCCACTGCTCATCATCACCAAGCTCGAACAATATGACTACAAAGGCGCAACAGCGATTGCCGTTGTGATGCTGGGCGCGTCGTTCGTCATGCTGCTGGCCATTAATCTGCTGCAGGCCTGGATGCGTAACAGCAGCACCAAGGAAAGAAAATGAGCACCGCTACTCCCGCAATGACGATGGCAGCAGAGCCGCGTCGTATCGAACCTCCTTACATGCCAGCAGCGACGACGGAGCCGACTTGGGTACGCCTGTCGCTGATCGGCATCGCTCTGCTGTTTTCTATTTTGTTTTTGCTCATTCCACTGGCTGCGGTCTTCGTTGAAGCAGTGAAAAAAGGCTGGGAAGCCTATGCAATGGCCATCATGGATGATGATGCCCTCTCAGCCATACGACTGACCTTGCTGACAGCGGCCATAGCTGTACCTGCCAATCTGATTTTTGGTGTGGCCGCATCGTGGGCCATCGCAAAATTCGACTTCCGTGGCAAGAGTTTGTTGTTGACGCTGATTGACCTGCCATTCTCGGTATCGCCTGTGATTTCGGGACTGATCTATGTGCTGCTGTTTGGCGCTCACGGCTGGTTTGGTACCTGGTTAATGGAACACGACATTCAGATTTTGTTTGCTGTCCCCGGTATTGTGCTCGCAACGATTTTTGTGACCTTTCCCTTCGTTGCACGCGAGTTGATACCACTCATGCAAACCCAGGGCAACGATGAAGAAGAAGCTGCGCTCGTATTGGGTGCTTCTGGCTGGCGTACGTTCTGGCACGTGACGCTACCCAATATCAAATGGGGCCTACT
Source organism: Oxalobacteraceae bacterium (assembly GCA_027490465.1). GTDB lineage: Bacteria > Pseudomonadota > Gammaproteobacteria > Burkholderiales > Burkholderiaceae_D > Pernthalerella. The sequence goes on along the minus strand of JAIXXZ010000044.1, from coordinate 8,606 downwards.
GTATGGCGTCATTCTGTGTAATGCCCGCGCCATGGGTGAATTCGGCGCGGTATCGGTGGTCTCTGGCCACATTCGCGGCGAAACCAACACCATGCCGCTTCAGGTTGAAATTCTCTATAACGAGTACAACTTCGCTGCCGCTTTTTCCGTTGCCTCGCTCCTCGCCTTGCTGGCGCTGGTGACGCTGGCCCTCAAAACATTCATCGAATCACGTTTGGATCATGGTGACGACACCGGTCCACAGGAGCACGCAAAATGAGTATCGAAGTCCGTCATATCGAAAAACGCTTTGGTGATTTCGTCGCGCTGGATAATGTCTCGCTCGAATTTCCCACCGGTGAACTGACAGCACTGCTGGGTCCTTCTGGCTGCGGCAAAACCACGCTGCTGCGCGTGATCGCCGGACTCGAACGAGCCGACAGCGGCACCGTTCTGCTGGATGGTGAAGATGCCTCGGTACGTCATGTGAGAGAACGTCAGGTCGGTTTTGTTTTCCAGCACTACGCGTTGTTCAAGCATATGAGTGTGTTTGACAATATCGCATTCGGCCTGAGAGTCAAACCGCGCAATGTCCGTGCGTCCGAAGAAAAAATCCGCGACAAAGTCATGCGCCTGCTGTCTCTGGTGCAGCTGGACTGGCTGGCAGACCGCTATCCGTCACAGCTCTCCGGTGGTCAGCGTCAGCGTATTGCACTGGCACGCGCGCTGGCGGTCGAGCCGCGTGTGCTCTTGCTGGATGAACCTTTTGGTGCGCTCGACGCCAAGGTGCGAAAAGAACTGCGCCGCTGGCTGCGTCAATTGCATGATGAACTGCATGTCACCAGTATTTTCGTCACGCACGATCAGGAAGAAGCACTCGAAGTCTCGGACCGCGTGGTACTGATGAACAAAGGCAAAGTTGAACAACACGGCGCGCCCGATGAAGTCTACAACCACCCTGCTTCACCTTTTGTTTACGGCTTTTTGGGTAATGTGAATTTGTTTCACGGCCGGGTCAACGAAGGTGTACTGGATGCTGACGGTGCCAGCCTGGCCGTTCCCGATCATGCACAAACGATAGACGCCAAGGCTGTCGGCTATGTCAGACCCCATGAATTGGACATCGATCGCTACACGCCCGGCACAGCTGGCATCGTCGCGCGACTCAAGCGTGCCTATGCCATTGGGCCGCTGGCGCAGCTGGAACTGGAGCGTGACGATAACGGCAGCCTGATCGAAGCTGCGCTTCCGAGCGAGCGATTCGCGGCACTGCAACTGAAAGAAGGCGACACCGTTCTGGTCAAACCCCGCAAGGTCAGAGTCTTCTTTGATCAGGCTGCTTGATAGCAGAGTCGATACACCATGAATTTCCAGCAGCTCAGATCCATCCGGGAGACCGTTCGTCAGAATTTCAATCTGACCGACGTGGCTAATGTTCTGTTTACCTCGCAACCGGGTGTAAGCCGACAGATTCGTGAGCTGGAGGAAGAACTGGGTATCGATATCTTTGAACGCAATGGCAAGCGAGTCACCGGCCTCACCGAACCGGGCAAAGACGTCATGCCCATTATTGAGCGACTGCTGCAAGAGGCCGAAAACTTGCAACAGGTCGGTCAGGAGTACTCAGGAAAGACTGCAGGCACGCTGGTCATCGCAACCACGCACACGCAGGCGCGCTATGTGTTGCCTCATGTGGTCCAGGATTTCCGTCGGACATTTCCGGATGTGCGTATCTCCCTGCGCCAGAGTTCGCCGGAACATATCGCGGAGTGGGTCTTGTCGGGCAAGGCCGACATTGGTTTGGCTACCGAAGGTCTGAAACAATTCGATGGCCTGACCTCTTTTCCCTGCTACGAGTGGAATCACGTTGTGGTCGTGCCCAACACGCATCCACTGCTGGAAAAAAGTAAAATCAGTCTTGAAGATCTCGCTGGCTATCCATTGATAACCTACGACCAGGGCTTTACCGGTCGTAGCCACATTGACGAAGCTTTTGCTCAAAAAGGTATTGCGCCGGACATCGTTCTCACGGCGATGGACTCTGATGTGATCCAGCAGTACGTATCATTGGAACTTGGCGTTGGCATCGTTGCATCCATGGCGGCTGAAGACAACCTCAAGCCGGGTCTGATGGCGATCACGGCGGAGCATTTATTTTCACCCAACACCACACGCGTTGCCGTCAGAAATGGCGCATTCCTGCGTCAGTACATGATTGATTTCATACTACGGCTTGCGCCCGCACTGAAATCGGAAAAGCTGCTATCGGCGCATCGTCAGACTGTGAAACCAGTCACATGAACAGGGATGACTCGGCTTGATGCCTTTCTCTCTTGTATCAAAGGAAGGCAACGCTGATCATCCTGATAGATCGATACGCAGTCCAGGCACTGAAAACACTCGCTGTAGTTGATTTTGCCTGTCGGCGCGATTGCCTGATATTCGCATCGGTGCCGGCAAGACTGGCAAGGCGTACCGCAGGCTTCGCGCCTTGGAATCCACGACCAGCGCTGCAGAAAATTCACCGAGGCCAGCGCCGCACCCAGTGGACAGATATAGCGGCAATAGCCACGATAGACCACAACCCCCAAAAAGAGACAAGCCACTGCCCAGAGTACATACGGCCAGTCGCGCTGAAAATAAAAACTGATCGCCGTTTTAAAGGGTTCGATCTCTACAGCTTTTTCTGCAAAGCGGGGAGCCACATAAAGTGACGCCAGCAGCGTGGCCAAAACAAGGTACTTCACCCACTTCAATTTTGCATCCAGCGCGGCACGCAAGCGTCGTTGTCTGATACCGATGGCATTCGCGACCAGACTGATCAGCTCCTGCAGCGCGCCAAAGGGACACAACCAACCACAGAAAGTACCGCGCCCCCAGACCAGCAGGGTCAGTCCCACGAAAAGCCAGAGAATGACCGTCATCGGATCATTCATCAGAAAGCTCAAATCTCCACCCGTAGTCAGCGATTCGAGGGCTGCCGTGATATTCACAATGGTGAGCTGACCCTGTGCATACCAGCCAATAAAACCCAGCGTGAATAGCAGATAAGCCGTACGCAGGATACGCAAACGTTTGCTGCTCGCACTGAAACGCTTTTGCGCAATCAGCCCCAGACTGAGAATGAGCAATCCGCTCAGCAAGATCGCAATGTCCAGTCCTCGAGATTGCCAGAGATTCATCCATTCACGGCGAGCATCCTGATCTTCCGAGAGATAGTTGATCTGTTCGGCTTTGCCGGGAACATCGTGCGGCACCGTCCCGGCTTCATGAATAGGCTGGTTCTCAATTGATCGGTCAGTGCCTTCTAATTTTTCTGTGGCTCTTGAATCAGCCGGCGTTTCGGTCGTTTTTTCAGCGCTCTCGCCAGATTTTTTTTCGGGGACCACAGATGGCGATACCTGTTTGACTGTGGTCTCCGCAACCGATGTTTTTTCTTCAGCGACAGCGGCCATTGCTGGTTTAGGGTTATCTGCCAGTTTCGTTTCAGCAGGCGCAGACAGAGGCGTAGCTACGGGCTTGGCGTCTGCATTCGGATGCTGGGCAGTGGATTGATTTTCGGTAGGTTTTTCGTCAAAACTGTCCGTGATGTTGATTTTTAATTTTGCCAGCGCCACTTTGGCAGCCGCGGACATGATCGTTCGATTGATTGCTTTCGCTGTAATCGTACCGCGATGAATACCCCTCAGATACGCCGCACTTTCATTTCGCGAGGGCGTGTCAGTGGCTTTATTGATCTCGATACTATGCCGAACGGTCAGGCCTTTGTACTGCGCCGCAAATTCCGTGAGTTTGGAGGTGCCATAGCTGTCAAGAAAGATAGGTTCTTTATGGTCGATCAGCTTGGCACTTAACAAACGACCCGATAAATCGATGACCACCAGAATATTGACCGGCTTGCCGCTATAACCCCGAACCGATACCACCTCATTGGTCTCGAACACATAAGCCTTGAGCTCGGGCTTGCTCTCTGGCGCAGCCGGATTTATCACAAACAAGGGATAGATCGGCAAATCCGGCTGAATCTCGCCCACAACATACTGATCCTCGAACAGCTTCTCGAGATCATCCTTGGCCAGCATACCGGCGTAAGACTGCGGTAAAACGCCCAGCCACAATAAACCAACAGCCAGAAGAAGCCGTACGATAGGGTGATTCATTTTTAGTTTTATCTCTTCAACCCGTTGATGCCAGTCACAGTCTAACAGCTACGGCTGCACCACCACTGCGGGGATGGGGTGAGGGATAGAGTGTCGAAATTCATAAATTCGAAGGCCCGCTGGTTTTGCCGATACCAAGGACGCGCAGGTGGCGCAGCCCGTTAGGAATCAATGATTATTTCGATATAAATATAGACACTTGCGTAAGATGTACCGACTGGGTACACAACCACTTGGTAGGTAGCCTTCGTGGAGTCTGGTCTTGGCAAGTGGTTGCTGCATCCCGCCGAGCCCAAGCAATGACATCCGGGATCCTCGGCCAATTAAAAGCGAGATTCCACCCCTCGGGTCCCGGCCATGATGCAGTGCCGCACTGGCAGCTACCAGGTTTCGGCAGCCGATTTGTACTTTAGCGCTCATGTTCTGGTAAATTGATCCGATGACAGTTGCGATAAGCCTCGCACGACGATTTGCGCTGTTCAAAATTACGAAAATAGCAATTCAACTGCAACGAGGCTGATCTGCATAGCGATCGTCGAACGCACGCCGGCAGGCACGCCCCCGCTGCGGTATCTGAGACCATCGATGGCAGTGGCACATGAACACCGGGTTAGCCAGACAGGACGCCAGCCATGGGATTGACCATGGCACGGCGGTCGCAAGAACGTGATAGACGGGCATGTTATGAGCACTTCATCCGACGACGACAAACCGCTGAACCATCTGATGGAGCGTTTGCTGCGCCTGTTTTTCACTGACGGTGAAAAATATGTGGGTGAATTCAAGCATGGCCAATACCACGGTAAAGGCATGATGACTTACACCGATGGCGAAAAATACATCGGTGAATACCTTGAAGGCACTAGACACGGTCAGGGAACCTATGTCTTCGCGAATGGCGATAAATACATCGGCGAATACAAAAATGGCACGCGTCACGGACAAGGTGTTTATACCTCGATCGACGGCAAACGCTATGTCGGCAGTTTTGACAACGGCATACCGGATGGACACGGCGCCGAGATTTTCCCTAGCGGTAAAAAGTATGTCGGCGAGTTCAAGCAGGGCAAACCCTTCGGTCAGGGTATTCACACCTGGCCTGACGGAGCCATGTATTACGGCGAACTGAGAAATGGCCTACCCAACGGCAACGGCACCTTCATTTCCGCTTGCGGTAAAAAATATGTCGGCGAATTCAAAGAAGGAAAAAAGCACGGCAAAGGCGCATTTACCTGGGCTTGCGGTGACCAGTATGTGGGCGACTACAAAGACAACAAGCGCCACGGTCAGGGAACCGAGATTTATGCCGATGGCGACAAGTACACCGGTGGCTGGAGCAATGACTTCTTCCACGGCGAAGGATCCTATACCTGGTCAGATGGCGCGACCTATGTCGGTGACTGGCAAGAGGGTAAATTCCACGGCTATGGCGTACTGACCAACGCTGACGGCAGCAAGCAAGAGGGATACTGGGACGAGGATCGCTTCATCGGCGAGCGCCCCGACGAATTGCTGACGCCTCGCCTGAAACTGGTCGCACACGCGGCAAGTGCTACCGGATAACTTTCCAACGCGGCCGCGCTCAATTCATCTTGAATTGTTTTTGAGTCCCACAATTTTGACGTTTTCAAGCGAGTGACATCATGCGGTTCTACCTTGCTACACTTTTCCTTGCGTTCGTTAGCTATGCTCAGGCGGACAATCTTCCACAACTCGCCACTGGCGCGCAAATAAAAAAAGCCGTCGCCGGTAATACGGTTGAAGGCTCAATGCTAGCGTCCGGTCGCTACACGGAGTTTTACGCAAAAGATGGCACGGTTTCAGGCAAGGACTACAAGGCAGTTTGGCGTATCGAGGGCGATACCATGTGCTGGATCTACAAGGATCAGCCCAAAGATTGCTGGCGCGCGTCCATCAAAGGTACATCGGTACAGTGGGTGAAAGATAATAAAGTGCAGGGCACCGGGACTATCGTGAAAGGCAATGCAAACAACTTCTGAATCGCTAACGCGACGCTTATTGCTGAGGCCGCGTCACTGCTGCGCTATCAGGTGACGCAGCCATTGGCTTGGGTCCTGCCCTACAACGTAAACACAATCACTGTCAGATCATCCCGCGGCTTTTGTTGGCCACGCCATGATTCATAGGCTTCCTTCAAAGCATCCGCAATCTGATTCGCCGCAAAATTCTTGGAATCCGTTAGAACCTTCTCGATACGGCGATATCCGAATGAGCTCGGTGAGTTCGGATCGCCGCCGATCTGATCGGTAAAGCCATCAGTAACAATCACAAATGTATCTCCGGGCTGGTAGCTGATGGTCTGATTATTGGGCTCGTCTTCCGGATCAGGAGGCTGGCAATAGCCCAGACTGGCGCGCGTGGGTAGATGACGAATCGCTGCACCCGTGCCACTCAGCTGGAATGCGCCGATTTTGGCACCGGAAAAAATAATCTCCTGTTGGGCACGGTCGATGCGCATGATCATCGCGTCACAGCCATCATCACTTTCGCTACTGTCGGCATCCTGATTCAGTCCGGTTCGCACAAGATGGTCCAGCATCATCAGCGCATCTGCCGGAGATTTATCGGGATCACCCGAATAGATTCGCTCCAGTGAATTACTCACCAACAGCGACAGCATGGCACCGGGTACACCATGTCCGGTGCAATCGGCCACCGCCAGCATGAATGGCCCCGAACGCTGCGCGGAAGAGAGCCACCATAAATCGCCGCCAATCGTGTCGCGCGGCTGCCAGATCACGCCAACAGAGGCAAAGCGCCCTTCGATTCTGTGCGGCTTGGGCAGCTGGCTGCGCTGCAGCCGGCTGGCGTAATCCACAGAGCTGACGATAAGTCGGTGCGCATCATTGAGCTCGCGATGTTGTTCTTCGAGTTCGAGGGTACGTGCTTGAACTGTTTCTTCCAGCACCTTGTTCTGGTTTTCCACCAGATCACGCTGGGCTTGCATGCTGGAGGTGAGTTCATCTTGAAGCCATCGGGAGCGCGCGACCACTGCCAGCGCCATGATGAGTGCTTCGCACACCACCCCAAATCCTTGCATGGAGTTCGCATCTTTGAATTGGAAAAACAGGCCTACATCAGGAAGCATCGCGACTGGCGAGGGAATACCAGCGACACCCAGCAAAAACAGCGATCGGAAAAGTACATACGGAACCATGGCTACCATGAAAAACTTGGCAATGGACATGCCCTCGCGCAGCCGGATAAAGGCACAGACATAAATTCCCAGCAAGTTGAACACAAGCCAGATCAGCAAAGGGTTCCAGAGCAAATTGGGGGGAATCGTATGCTTGAGAGATAGATTGACCGTCAGTTGAACCAGATAATATGCAATCCAGGCATTGGTGATTTTATAAAAAATCGGGAATCGCTCTCGTACATCAAGAAAGGACCGCGCAAACAGCAGGTAGGTAATACTCTGTCCAGTCGCAACACAATACCCAACCGCATTTCGTACCGACAAGCCATTCGGCATCGACCCCATGCTGTCAAAACCGATGAAGAACTCAGCCAGTCGCTGCCCGTCATGAACACCCAACACCAGCACACTACCAAGCGCAAACAGAATCCAGATGCCATACATCAGGCTCGTATGGTCGCGATGCCGAACATGGGAGTACCAACCAAAAATAGCCAGCGCGAACAGGGCACCCGCAAGCGCACCCTCGATATACAGGCCAAACCGCCTCAATTCCAGATACTTCGCGTGATCGACAACGCTAAGAAAATTGAACTGCTGCGGTAAGAATCGCTGATCAGGCAGCACGCGAGCATAAACTTTGGCAGTCTCATTGCGACGCAAAGGCAGTACTAGATACTGACTTTTTGTTGGCGGATCTTGCGCAATGAAGGGTGAGAAGCGGCTGAACTCATTCCCCGGCGGGAGGGTCGCGAAATTTTTTTCATACGCGAGCCGATCACCATTCTCATGAACGAGATAAACCTGAAGCCCAATCAGACCGAATGTTTTATTCGTCAATCTGAAATCACGATCTCGCGCCGCATCGTTTTTCAGCTCAAACGACAGCCAGTAAGTTTTTGTCGATTGTATTGGCCCCACGTCGGTGGTCGGTACAAATGAGCCTGCGGCATTTATCACCGCATCAATCGTCGACATGCCCTCTTTTTCGATCAGAACCTGCAGGCTGGAGGGTTTGATGGGCGTGATGACTGGAGCGTTATCAGCAAATACGATGGGCTCGGCTGACTCGGTAACGTCATGCCACAACATCAGGCTGATAGGGAGCATCAGGATCGCAATTATTTTTTTCATTGTGCATCCTCCGGCCTCGGCACTACATCAGGCCCTTGATTCAACGTCGAGAAATCAACTCAGGCGGCGCGCTGCATCTGACGGTTCCAGTATATTCAGAATTTTCTTGCGAAGGCAAACTTCGCTCGGGAAGTGTTACGTAAATTGAATCGTGCTCGGCTCAGAGGGACCGC
>JAIXXZ010000032.1 GCA_027490465.1 Oxalobacteraceae bacterium | reverse complement strand
TATGGCTTGAATGACAAGGAAGAGATCGATTACGAGGCCATGGAGCGCACCGCCCATGAGCACAAGCCCAAGCTGATCATTGCGGGTGCATCGGCGTATGCACTGAAAATTGACTGGGCGCGTTTTGCCAAGGTCGCCAAAGACGTGGGTGCGTACTTTCTGGTGGATATGGCGCACTACTCCGGCCTGATTGCGGGTGGCGTGTACCCGAACCCGGTGCCGCATGCAGATGTGGTGACTTCGACGACCCACAAGAGTCTGCGCGGTCCACGCGGCGGCATCATTTTGATGAACAACGAAGACATCGCAAAGAAAATCAACAGTGCGATTTTCCCGGGCTTGCAGGGTGGTCCGCTGATGCATGTGATCGCAGCCAAGGCAGTTGCCTTTCATGAGGCACTGCAGCCCTCCTTCAAAATCTATCAGCAACAAGTACTCAAGAATGCCGATGCGCTTGCTAAAGCCCTGATCGAGCGCGGTCTGCGTATCGTCAGCGGCCGCACTGAATCGCATGTGATGCTGGTCGATCTGCGCGCCAAGAAAATGACCGGTAAAGAAGCAGAGGCCGTACTGGGCTCCGCCCACATCACCTGCAACAAGAATGGCATTCCCAATGATCCGGAAAAGGCGATGATCACGAGCGGCATACGTCTCGGATCACCTGCGATGACGACGCGCGGTTTCGGTGAGGCAGAGGCCACGCGAGTGGGCCACTTGATTGCTGATGTGCTCGATAACCCCCATGATGCAGGCAATATCGATTGCGTCAGAGCGGGTGTCAAAGAGCTGACCGATAAATTTCCTGTTTATCAGGCTTAAGTCGATACGCAGAAAGGAGATTGCCGCATGCATTGTCCTTTCTGCCATGCCGAAGACACGCAGGTCATTGATACGCGCACGTCGGAGGAAGGTGACATCACACGTCGCCGCCGACGCTGCAGTCATTGCGACAAGCGTTTTACTACCTATGAGCGCATCGAGCTTGCGATGCCCGTCATCGTCAAGAAAAATGGCAGTCGTACCGAATTCGAATCCTCCAAATTGCGCGGCAGTCTGATGCTGGCGCTGCGCAAGCGCCCGGTCTCTGCTGACGCGGTGGACGCGGCGCTGCAGCGGATAGAAGAAAAATTGCGCTCATCAGGTGAACGAGAAATTCTCTCGGGTCAGATCGGCGAGTTGGTCATGCGCGAACTCAAGCGACTCGACAAGATTGCCTACATACGGTTTGCCTCCGTCTACCGAAGCTTCGAAGACATCGCTGAATTTCGTGATGCCATTAATGAAGTTGACCTTGATCCCAAGGCTGCAAAAAATTCGGACAAGCATTAAGAAAATTCCGGGCAAGTTCTCCTGCGCTGGTTTGTCATAGAACGCGGCCTTCTGTAGTTAATCTCCCCCGTTTCTTCAAAATATTTCAGTCAGGTATGTGCCTGAGTGCATGCCATCCCCTCGTCATGTTTCCTCCAAATACAAGAGGTGGCTAAGTCATTCATTCATTTTCGATTTCATTTCAATTATTAGCTGCAGAATAACTCTGCAGGGCATAAATATTTTTTGAGTTCAGTATTCGGCAATTGATACTGCTCAGCGTCAAGATGATGAAGGCTTGTTTAAATTCAATGCTGATAAAAATCTTGGCTTTTGCCACGGAATCGCACCGGCGTTGTCAGAGTTCCAGGCGGCACAAGGGGTTCTCGCTGCCGGAGGTCATGATGGCTTTGTTGCTTGTGACGCTCAGTGCGAGCGCGCTGATTTCGACCATGGTGACGACCCGAATACAGATGGCAAGCAATGCACGCTTCTCGGCGGCTTTTCGTCTTGCGGTTGAGCTATCTGATTGGGTGCGGCAAGGGGGTATGAAAGTGCTTGCATCGGGAACGGTGGATCCCTTTGATCTGGTGGATCAGATGGGTTCTGTACCGGCTTGTTTCGGCGCTGCATGTCATGCTGAAGCCGCTGCACTTTTTTATTTGCACCACTGGCGACGCCGGCTCTTTCTCAAGGTGCCAAATGCGCGCATCGTGGTTTGTGAAGACGATATTTCGATAAGTCCGGCGTCGCATCACTGGTCGTGTGACAGCGGTGATTCATCTTTCAAAGCACGCGTTATAAAAATTGGCTGGCCAAAGGGCGGGGATGAGAGTCAATTTCCACCTCGGGTCGTTCTCGCTCTGGACTAGCCTGTGAGCATGATTGGCCTGATGATCGCGATGACGGTGTCCTGTGGCGTGCTGCTCACATCGGTGTCGTTGTTGCAAATCGCTCGCGAAAATTTTCAGCAACACCATCAGATGGCTTTGCTCGATGACGGTGCGGCATTTGCAATCGAAATCATTTCACGCACGGTGCAGCAAGCAGCACAAACCGATGCATGGGCTTCAATGGAGCCATCATCAGACACTTCGCCTTTCAAGCTTTCAAACGGTTCAGTGCAAGGTCTGGACAATACACGCATGAGTAGCGATACCGCCAGTATGGGCACGTCCGGCAATGCGGCGATCAACGGGAGTGATGTGATGGCAGTGAACTTGCGCTCTGTAGACGGCAATGCCATCAATTGTGCGGGCTTTGTCGTTCCGGGATCATCCTCCCAGTCTTCTGAATCAAGCTGGGTGTTTTTTCATATTGTCCCCGGCACTGACGGTGAACCTGACTTCCATTGCCGATATCGTGGTCAGCAAAAATGGGATTCTCAGGCCATTTTGTCCGGCGTCGAATATTTCCAGGTGTTGTATGGACTGGATACCGATGGCGATCACTTGCCGAATCAATATCTCAGCGCTTCGGCAATCAAAGAAAAAGATAGGGCCAGTCCATCGAGCGATGCTTCGTTTTGGCGTAGCGTAGTCGCAGTTCATGTTGCGCTGATACTGCGCGCACCGTCGGGTGACATCCATCCTTCCGTTTTTAAAAGCCTTGCTTTATTTGGCGACGACTACGCCAATGCGAGCGCAACAGCAGATCCGGGTACCTTTATCGATCCTCACGATTTCCCTCCATCTGTTCGTACGCGTGTACGCCGTCATGTCGAAGCCATTATTTTTCTGCACAAGCCGCAGAGGGCGCCGTGAACCGCCATTTTGCGCGGTCTGCTACTCAGCAGTCAGGCATGACACTGCTGTCGTGTTCTCTGGTTTTGATGGGTGTGGCGATGCTGGCGAGCGCCTCGCTGCGTTCCTCGCAAGGCGATATCAGTCTCACTTACAGCACCATTGATCGTTGGCTGGCGCAGCAGGCAGCAGAGGCCGCTTTGCGTGACGCTGCCGCGACCTTGTTGATGATTCCGCAAAATTTGACGATAGGGCGGGCTCAAGGCTTACATCATCTCGGGGATATCACAGGCCAACGATTTGCCCAAGGTGGTGCGATGCAGTCTTCCGCAGTTCCGGAATACTTTCTTGAAACGCTGCCTTATTCATCCAATGCTGATCCTGTGCAGCCCGAGCTGTCAGCCCCGCATCGATATCGCATCACTGCCAAAGGGAAAGGACTCAGCGAAATGACCACGGTTGTATTGCAGGCAGAGTTTGAAACGCAGACTTGTGCTGTTGAAAAAAATGATATTGCAAAATATACGCAGAACGATATGAAAAATGAGCTGCAAAATAGCTTGCAAAACGCTACGCAGGACAGCGTACAGAGCGATTATAAAATCTCTGAAAAGATCGATACGGCATGCATTCCTTATGTGCGGCGGCTTGCGTGGCGGATGCTGCACACAAGTTGAATCCATGTATTACCGATTTCAAAGGCGCTCCGGTATCGGGCTGATGGAATTGCTGATCATGATCGGCATCCTGTCGGCGCTCGCTGCGATGGCATTGCCAGGTTTTGCTCCCATACTGCATCGCCTGCATGTGATGACCACGGCTTCGCATTTTCAGGAGGCGATTAGCCTCGCGCGTGCAGAAGCGATACGCCGACGTACTCGGGTGGATCTGGTGCCGATGCAGGATAAAAACTGGTCCACTGGCTGGCAGGTGTTGATCGATACCGATAACAATCAATTGGCTACCGCGGGTGACGTCGTCTTGCACATCGGCCCGACACCCCCTGCGGGTTTGCGCATTGAAGCGCGCCTCAGAGATTCGAAAGCCTATCTGGCCTTCGACCCCAGCGGGCGGCCGCGCAGTGCCAGCAGCAGTTCTGTGCCTCAGATAGGTTCGCTGGTTTTCACGATCGGTAATGAGCAGCGAAAGATCATCATCAGCTTTTTGGGGCGGGTACGCAGCTGTGATCCGGTGCGGGGTGGGTCGGCTTGTTAGAATGGTGGTCTGTTTCCGCCTTTAGTCAAGCCGTGCACTTATCCAACGACATCGATGCCATGCGCGCTGCGCTCGAGCAGGCAGCCAAAGGCCTGTTCCTGACCAGCCCCAATCCGCGCGTGGGCTGTGTGATCGTCCGTGATGGGCAGATCATCGCCAGCGGTCACACCCAGCGTGCCGGTGAAGCGCATGCCGAGGTCGATGCGCTGCGTGATGCTGCTTCGCGTGGGATTGATGTACGTGGTGCGACGGTCTACGTCACGCTTGAGCCCTGCAGTCATCATGGTCGCACGCCGCCTTGCGTCGAGGCGCTGATCACTGCCGGTGTTGGTCGTGTAGTGGCCGCCATTGAAGATCCGAATCCGCTGGTGTCCGGGAAGGGTATCGCACAATTACGCGCAGCAGGCATTACGGTTGAAACCGGTGTTCTGGCAAATGAGGCGCGAGAAATGAACATCGGCTTTTTTCATCGCATGCAACACGGGCGCCCCTGGGTCAGGCTGAAGATTGCTGCCAGTCTTGACGGAGGCACGGCGCTGACTAACGGTGAGAGTCAGTGGATTACTTCTTCAGCAGCACGCGATGATGGACATGCATGGCGCGCACGCGCGTGCGCGATCATGACGGGCATTGGTACGGTGCAGCAGGATAATCCCCAGCTCAATGTGCGCGCAGTTGCCACGCCGCGTCAGCCGCAGCGTATTGTGGTCGACAGTCAGCTGGAAATCGATCCGGATGCGCGGGTATTAGCGGGCGGTGGTACCTGGATTATTACCACCGATGCGCATCCCGAGCGCGCCAGTCGCTTGCGCGACACTGGGGCCGAGGTGATTGTTCTGCCCACCGAGGGTGTCAAAGTCGACTTGGCAGCGCTGATGCGGTTGCTGGGCCAGCGGCAGATGAACGAACTGCATGTCGAAGCCGGCTACAAACTCAACGGCTCGCTGCTGCGCATGGGTTTGGTCGATGAGATGCTGGTCTATCTTGCGCCCTGCCTGCTGGGGCCGGCACAGGGCATGGCGCGCTTGCCTGAATTGAAAGCACTGTCCGATCGCATCACGATGCGTTTTCATCGTGTTGATACGGTCGGCGATGATCTGCGTGTGATCACGCGCTTGAATGATTTTTAACCTGGACTAAAGACACGCATGTTTACCGGTATCGTCGCGGCAGTGGGCCGCATCAATTCGATCGAATCCATGGGTACTGACGGTGACGCCGGTGTGCGTTTGCAAATCAGTGCAGGCGGCCTGGCACTTGATGACGTGGGCATTGGTGATTCGATTGCCATCAATGGTGCCTGCATGACGGTCACGCACAAGACAACGGATGGTTTCGTGGTCGATGTCTCGCGCGAAAGTCTGAATTGCACCGTGGGCCTCGACCGACAGGGTGAAGTGAATCTGGAGAAAGCGCTGACACTGGCCGAGCGGCTGGGTGGGCATCTGGTGTCCGGCCATGTTGATGGACTGGGTAGCGTGGTGCTGTTCGAGCCAGTGGGTGAATCCTGGCGCTTGGACCTACTGGCACCGTCCTCATTGGCGAAATATCTGGCGCACAAAGGCTCGGTCGTGGTCAACGGCGTCTCGCTGACCGTCAATAGTGTCAGCGACAGTGATGCGGGTTGCACGATCTCGATCAATCTGATTCCGCACACCATCGAGGTCACGACACTCCGGCATCTGAAAGCCGGGCATCAGGTCAATCTGGAGGTGGATCTGATCGCCCGCTATGTGGAGCGCATGCTCAGCTTGTCGCATCAGGGAGCTGAGTAAATCCGCGTTTCATGGAGAGCCAGCCTGGCTGTGCGATACGGGTACCGGCAACATCAAGGACTTGGTGCCATTGAGCTTGCCCCAAAATTGTCTGGTTTTATTCAAGCAGCATTTCCCCAGCTGGAATGGATTCCGGTTTTATCTCATCAGTGTTGCATTAGCATTTCGACATGACACGTTTGGGCGAGTATTGCGCTCGTCCGACGGTTTGTAGCCGCTGAAATCCTATAAAATGGCCGGCCTTTCCGGAACCATTCATGTCACTTTCAAGCACAAAAGAGATCATTGCCGAGCTGCGCGCCGGCCGCATGGTCATCCTCGTCGATGAGGAAGACCGCGAGAACGAGGGCGATCTTGTCCTGGCCGCCGAGTTCGTCACGCCCGAAGCCATCAATTTCATGGCCAAGCATGGGCGCGGCCTGATTTGTCTGACGCTGACAGAAGAGCGCTGCGATCAGCTCAACCTCCCCATGATGACCACGCGTAATGGCACGTCGTATGGCACCAACTTTACCGTGTCCATCGAGGCCGCCGAGGGCGTCACCACCGGCATCTCGGCAGCAGACCGTTCGCGCACGATCGAGGTTGCGGTGGCGCGCCACGCCAAACCTTCGGACATCGTGCAACCGGGTCATATATTTCCGTTGCGGGCACAGCGAGGTGGCGTGCTCATGCGCGCGGGTCACACCGAGGCGGGCTGCGACCTTGCCGATCTGGCCGGACTGACGCCTGCTGCGGTCATTTGCGAAATACTCAAAGACGACGGCACGATGGCACGTCTGCCCGATCTGATGGAGTTCGCCAAGCTGCATCAGCTCAAGATAGGTACCATCGCTGACCTGATTCACTACCGCAGCCAGAATGAGAGCATCGTCGAGCGTGTCGCCGAGCGCGAAATGCATACGCCACACGGCAGTTTTCATGCGATTGCGTTTCGCGACAAACCCAGCAGCGGCGCGCATCTCGCGCTGGTGCATGGTGCCATCGGACCTGATCAGGAGACGCTGGTGCGCGTGCATCAACCGGTGTCGATACTGGATCTGCTTGAAACACGGGTTACCACGCATTCATGGACCATGGCATCGGCGATGGCAGCGATTCAGGCCGCCGAGCGGGGTGTCATTGTCTTGCTGAACTGCGAAGAATCTGCCGAGCAGATGTTCGCGCAGTTCAGCGCGCTGAGCAGCCCGAATCCGCCGGCACCGCCCAAGACCGCACGCATGGATTTGCGTACTTACGGCATAGGCGCGCAGATACTGCGCGAGTTGGGTGTAGGGAAAATGAAATTGCTGGCCAATCCCCGCAAAATGCCATCGATGACTGGATTCAATCTCGAAGTCGTCGGCTACCAGGCCAGCCCCGATCACTGAAGCAGGAGGTACCATGAGCGTAGGAACTTACCAACCGGATTTTGATGGCAATGGCCTGCGCATTGGCATTGTTCAGGCGCGATTCAACGAAGACATTTGCCACGGTCTCACGTCGGCTTGTCTGACTGAACTCAAGCATCTGGGTGTGGAAGACGAGGATATCTTGCTTGTGACCGTTCCGGGCGCACTGGAAATTCCTCTGGCTTTGCAAAAAATGGCGCAATCCGGCCAGTTCGATGCACTCATCGCGCTGGGTGCTGTGGTTCGCGGCGAGACCTATCACTTCGAACTGGTGTCGAATGAATCCGGCGCCGGCATTACCCGTGTGGGACTTGATTTCGGTCTGCCAGTGGCCAATGCAGTGCTGACCACTGAAAATGAAGAGCAGGCTGAAGTGCGCATGGCAGGCAAGGGCGCTGATGCTGCGCGCGTTGCCGTTGAAATGGCCAATATGGTGGCTGCAATGGAAGAACTGGCCGACGAAGCCGATGATGAATAAGGTCGGATCTCATGAGTAGCAAGTCGCAGCACGCCAATCCGAACAAAAGTCGCACACCGCGCCATCGCGCGCGTGAATTCGCGCTGCAGGGCTTATACCAGTGGCTGATGAGTCAGGAAGATGCAGGCGCCATTGATGCCCACATACGCAATGCGCATGGTTTTGACAAGGCCGATGCAGAGCACTTCGATCTTTTGCTGCATGGGACCATACGTGACGTCGACAACCTGCGTTCCGAGATCGTGCCGCTCATTGATCGCGCGATCGATCAGTTGTCGCCCATCGAGCATGCGGCATTATTGATTGGTGCATTCGAACTCAAGCACCACATCGAAATTCCGTACAAGGTTGTGATCAACGAAGCGGTTGAGCTGACCAAATCCTTCGGTGGTATTGACGGGCACAAATACGTCAATGGTGTGCTCGACAAGCTGGCAGCCAGCCTGCGCGCGACCGAAGTAGCCGCCAGTCGCTAGCGTGTCACTTTTGCGGCGCTTCTCTACATGAACTTTCCACTCGCCGCCCGGCTGGATGACATCGAGCCTTTTCATGTGATGGAGCTGCTCAAGATGGCAGCAGCTCTGGAGCAGGCGGGTCGGTCAGTCATTCATATGGGTATCGGTGAGCCCGATTTTCCTGCGGCACAGCCGGTGCTGGATGCTGCTGCGAAAGCGATTGCCGGTGCCACGATGCGCTATACCCATGCGGCCGGTTTGCCGGCATTGCGCGAGGCCATCGCTGCGCATTATCAACAGCGCTTTGAGCTTGATGTCGCTGCAGAGCGCATCGTGATCACGGCCGGTGCATCCGGTGCCTTGCTACTGGCCTGTGCTGCGCTTGTCGGGCGCGATGATGAAGTGCTGATGCCCGATCCCAGCTATCCCTGCAATCGCCATTTCGTTACTGCCTTTGAAGGCAGAGCGCGCCTGATTCCCAGCGGGCCTGCGCAACGCTTTCAACTGTCAGCCGCGATGGTGCGTGAACACTGGAGCCCTGCAACCCGAGGCGTGCTGCTGGCATCGCCCTCCAACCCCACTGGTACGTCGATTGCGACGAATGAATTGCGCGATATCGCAGCATTGGTTCGTGAGCGGGGTGGTTTTACGCTTGTGGATGAAATCTACCAAGGCCTGTCCTATGATGCGCCGCCATTCTCTGCGTTGTCGCTGGGCGAAGACATCATCGTCATCAACAGCTTTTCAAAGTATTTCAACATGACTGGCTGGCGTCTCGGCTGGCTGGTGGTGCCACCTTCGATGATGCCAGCGGTAGAAAAGCTGGCGCAGAATTTTTTCATCTGCGCATCCACGCTGGCTCAGCAAGCAGCGCTGGCCTGTTTCACGCCAGAGTCGACGGCAATTTTCGAACAGCGCAAAAATGAGTTCAAGCGTCGTCGAGATTTTCTTGTGCCGCAATTGCAGCGTCTGGGTTTTACGATACCGGTACTGCCTGACGGTGCTTTTTATATTTATGCTGACTGCAGTCGTTTCTCCGATGATGCCGATGCATTCACGCGTGATGTGTTAGAGGCCACTGGTGTGGTGATGACGCCCGGACTCGATTTTGGTACCCGGGATGTTCAGCGCTATATCCGGGTGTCCTACGCGACATCGATGGAAAATTTGCAGGAGGCGGTACGCAGGTTGGAGACGTATCTGAAGTAGCGTTCGGTTGAGCGCTTGCGTCCCGGGCAGCGCCGGGACGTCCAATATTGATCGATGTACAACCCCAGCGTTGTCAGGCCGGTTGATCTTCCAGGGGCTTGGGCTTGTCAGTGCCATTGCGCGCGGTCGTGTTGGCGGGCGCTGCGGGTGCCTTCGTCGCGGCCACGTACCTGCCGTTCGCCACCGCTTGCAGCCTCGCGTACTCACCCAGCACTTTGACGGAATAACCACCATCGCTGCGAAGTGCACCGGCACCGACGTAATGCTTGAGCCCTGCTTCTACTGAGCCTGTTTTGCTGATAGCGTCTCTCAGCAGGGTGGCGCCGACACGCAGGTTGGCATTTGGATCCAGCACCGCCTTGGTGCCGCCATGGTCATCAAACTTATTTTTGTGTACGTCGGTCATGACTTGCATCAGGCCTTGCGCACCCATGGGACTTTCGGCAAACGGATTCATGCGTGACTCGACACTCATCACCGACAAGATCAGCAGGGGATCAATGTCTGTTTCCCGGGCCGTCGTGTATGCCGCATCCACCAGCATTTTGCTGGCAGCACCGGCAACACGATGGCGCTTGGCCAGCCACCCAGTTACCCGCTGCTGTGCTGCGAGTGAGGGCGCCGAAAATGCTGCGGGCGTCACACTGGCTGTGGCAGGCGCTGCGTTGAAAGTTACCGAATCGCCTGTGCCTGTGATCAGGCTTGGCTTGTCCAGACTCGTCATGCCACCGCTGGCAGGTTCTGTCCAGAATGGCGACATCACCTTGATCTGATCGGTCAGCTCGGGTCGGAAGAACATTACGGTCAAGGCCGTCATGGATGCCAGTCCGAGGACTCGCATGCCAATGCGTGCGGTGGAAACCACCCTGTCCAGAACAGCGATGTTGTCGCTGTGCTCTTGAGCAAACTGCAATGAAACCTGTCCTGCACCGACCAACGCTGCTACTTCGCGTCGATTATTCATGGTACCTCCTGAATCATCGCGGCCCTCAAAGCGCCTGGCAAAACCCGCCTGGTATCAAGCCCGGCCAAGTTGCAGTCTCCGTTGCAAGCATGGCAAGTAACCAGTCACGTTTTGTCAGGCACTCTGAGATGAGGCCAAATTGCAAGCGTGTTTCGTGCTTCGTGCTTCAATTCACCGCGATACTAAAAATCGTT
>JAIXXZ010000026.1 GCA_027490465.1 Oxalobacteraceae bacterium | reverse complement strand
TCCGTACGTGCCATGATGCCTTTCGCCTAACCTCACTCTCAAGTACAGGAGCACACTATGCCAAGAGTCAAGCGTGGGGTCACAGCAAGGGCCCGTCACAAGAAAGTTCTCGATGCCGCCAAAGGCTATCGCGGACGTCGCAGCAAAGTCTATCGTGTTGCCAAACAGGCGGTCATGCGTGCCGGCCAGTATGCCTACCGCGATCGTCGCAACAAGAAGCGCGTATTCCGCGCACTGTGGATCACCCGTATCAACGCGGCTTCGCGTGAGCATGGTCTGACCTACAGCGTGTTCATCAATGGTTTGAAGCGTGCTTCGATCGGTCTCGATCGTAAAGTGCTCGCTGATATGGCCGTGATGGACAAGCCAGCGTTCGCTGCGATCGTCAATCAGGTCAAAGCAACCATCGCTGCGTAATTCAGTGGTCACCAGGCATCGTTGATGCGATGCCTGCGCAGTTTCATGGCGGGGCAGAGGTGAACAGCCTGTGCCCCGTTGTCGTTTTCAATGATCTATAGCGTCTACACTGCATGAGCTCTCTGGAACAAATCGTTGTCGCTGCAGAAGCCGATTTTCTCGCTGCCACAGATCCTGCGGCGCTCGAGAATGCCAAGGCAAAATACCTCGGCAAGACCGGTCAGATTACTGCGCAGATGAAAGGCCTCGGTCAGCTCGATCCGGATGCACGTCGCACACAAGGCGCCGTGATCAATCAGGCCAAAGAAAAAATCGAGGCAATGCTCAATGCACGTCGTACCGCGATGGCGGACGCGCAGATGCAGTCACGACTGAATGCGGAAGCGATTGACGTGACCTTGCCGGGTCGTGGTCGCGGTGTTGGTGGCATTCATCCGGTGATGCGCAGCTGGCAGCGCGTGAGCGAAATTTTTTCATCGATTGGTTTCGAAGCTGCCGATGGGCCTGAGATCGAAACGGACTGGACCAATTTTTCTGCCTTGAACAGCCCGGAAAATCATCCGGCGCGTTCAATGCAAGACACCTTTTATATCGACGCCAAAGACAGCACGGGCAAGCCGCTGCTGCTGCGCACCCATACCAGCCCCATGCAAGTGCGTTATGCGCGCATGCACAAGCCGCCGATCAAAGTCATTGCGCCGGGTCGTACTTATCGCGTGGATAGCGATGCGACGCACTCGCCGATGTTTCATCAGGTTGAAGGTCTGTGGATCGATACTGATATCAGCTTCGCCGATCTGAAAGGCGTGTACCTGAACTTTGTTCAGGCTTTTTTCGAGACGGATGATTTGCAGGTGCGTTTCCGTCCGTCGTACTTTCCTTTCACCGAGCCATCCGCCGAGATTGATATCGCGTTTGGCACCGGGCCCCTGAAAGGACGCTGGCTTGAAGTCTCTGGTGCCGGGCAAGTGCATCCCACGGTCATTCGCAATATGGGTCTCGATCCCGAGCAGTACATTGGTTTTGCTTTCGGCTCCGGTCTGGAGCGCCTGACCATGCTGCGCTATGGGATCAATGACCTGCGCCTGTTTTACGAAGGCGATCTGCGTTTCCTGAAACAATTCAACTGAGTCCGACGCGATGCAATTTTCTGAACACTGGTTGCGTACCCTGGTGAATCCGGACATCACGTCGGATGCACTGTCGCATTTGCTCACCATGGCTGGCCTGGAGGTCGAGGAAGTCGAACCTGTCGCGCCGCCTTTCACCCACGTGGTGGTGGCGCAGGTGATGTCGGTTGAACGCCATCCGAATGCCGACAGACTCAATGTTTGTCAGGTCGATGCAGGTACCGGCACCTTGCTCAATATTGTGTGTGGTGCGCCGAATGTGCGCCCAGGTTTGAAAGTGCCTTGCGCACTGGCGGGTGCGATGCTGCCGCCCGGTGAGGATGGCAAGCCCTTCGAAATCCGCGTGGGCAAGCTGCGCGGTGTCGAATCGCAGGGGATGCTGTGCTCGGCGCGCGAGCTTCGCTTGTCCGATGAGAATGCAGGTTTGCTCGAGCTGTCGGAAACGGCAACGGTAGGTCAGAATTTCCGCGATTTTTATCAGCTCGATGATCTGAAATTCACCATCAAGCTCACACCGAATCGCGCCGACTGTTTGTCGGTGCTGGGTGTGGCTCGCGAAGTCGCAGCGCTCACCAGTACACCACTGACAGCGCCGGCTTTTTCTATTGTCAAACCCGATTCGGATGAAGTTCTGCCAGTCAAAGTCAGTGCCAAAGATTTGTGCGGACGTTTTTCCGGACGCGTGATTCGCGGCTTGAATGCGCATGCAGCGACGCCTGAATGGATGAAGCAGCGTCTGGAACGAAGTGGTCAGCGTTCGATTTCGGCGTTGGTGGATATCTCGAACTATGTGATGCTCGAGCTGGGTCGTCCGACGCACGTATTTGATCTCGACAAGATTCATGGTGGACTGGATGTGCGCTGGGGGCGTAAAGGCGAACAGCTCAAGCTCCTGAACGGCAATACCGTTGAGCTGGATGATTGGGTGGGTGTGATTGCCGATGAAAAGCAGGTCGAGTCGCTCGCCGGCATTATGGGTGGCGATGCGACTGCCGTATCACTGGACACAGAAAACATTTATCTCGAGGCGGCCTTCTGGTGGCCGCAGGCGATGCAGGGCAGGGCGCGTCGCTACAATTTTTCTACCGATGCTGCGCATCGTTTCGAGCGCGGCGTGGATTATGCAACGACGGTTGAACATATCGAGCGCATCACCGCACTGATCGTCGAGATTTGCGGCGTGCCGGGTAAAACGCGTGTGGGTCCTGTCGATGATCAGCAAGTGGATCTGCCCGTTCGCAAACCGGTGGCGATGCGTCTTGCGCGTGCCGCAAAGATTATTGGCATCCCCCTCTCGACATCGGTTGTCGCAGATATCTTCACACGACTGGCGCTGCCGTTCACGCAAGAAGCGGATGTATTTTTTGTCACGCCGCCCAGCTACCGATTCGATATCGATATCGAAGAAGATCTGATTGAAGAAATCGCGCGCGTTCACGGTTTCGAGAATATTCCCGCTCTGCCACCTGTGGCGGCGCAGGCGATGCACATCGGTCCGGAAAATAGTCGATCGCCTTTTGTGTTGCGCAGACAGCTCGCTGATCTCGATTATCAGGAAGTGGTGAATTTCAGTTTTGTGGACGAGGAAGCCGAGCAGGATTTCTCTGATAACCCGGACCCTATTCGTCTGCTCAATCCGATTGCCAGTCAGATGAGCGTGATGCGCTCTCAGCTGTTGAGTGGTTTGGTCGCTAACGTGCGTTACAACCTCAATCGCAAGGCGAGTCGTGTACGCGTGTTCGAGTTGGGCGCGGTGTTTCGCAAGGACGCATCGATCACTGATGGCCCGCTGTCGGTCGCAGGCATCAGCCAGCCAACGCGCGTGGCCGCACTCGCTTATGGCCCTGTACTGGACGAGCAGTGGGGTCAGCCCGCGCGCACAGTGGACTTTTTCGATCTGAAAGCCGATCTCGAAGCCTTGTTCGCGCCGACTAGCCTGCGCTTTGAGCCGCTGGTACATCCGGCGCTGCATCCTGGCCGTTCGGCTAGCGTGCTGGTTGACAGTGAAACCGTCGGTTACATCGGCGAGTTGCATCCGCGTTTGCAACAAAAACTCGATTTGCCTCTGGCGCCGGTCATGTTCGACATAGACGCCGTGGCGCTCGGGCGTCGTGATCTTCCGGTTTATCGTGAAATTTCCCGTTTCCCGGCAGTTGTTCGTGACGTTGCGCTGCTTGTCAAACACGCGGTGAGCGTGCAAAGCCTGATCGATGTTTTTCAGTCGGAGGCTGTTAGCAATCCGGCATGTCGAATCATGCAACACATTGTTTTATTTGATGAATATCGCGGCAAGGGACTGGCCGAAGACGAAAAAAGTCTTGCTTTCCGTATTACCATGCAAGATACTGAAAGCACGCTTCAGGATGAGTCGGTCGACGCTGCAATGGCCGTATTCGTCGAAGCAGTTCAGCAGAAATTCGGCGCGATTTTAAGAAAATAAGACGGCCTAGGCTGGTCCAAAGACATCATGAATCAAAGCAATCCTGCCGAAATGGAATCCGTTCTCGCCGCTGATTTGGGCAGGGCCGTTATGGCTTCGCAGGCGCGTACACGTGCCGAAAAAGAACTGCCCACACTGACCAAGGCGGAATTGGCCGAACTCTTGTTTGAGCAGGTTGGGCTCAACAAGCGTGAAGCCAAGGATATGGTTGAGACGTTTTTCAGCGAGATCCGCGACGCACTTGAGCGCGGCGAGTCGGTCAAGCTATCCGGTTTTGGTAACTTTCAGTTGCGCGACAAACCGCAGCGGCCTGGGCGCAATCCGAAAACAGGCGAAGAAATTCCTATCAGCGCGCGTCGCGTTGTGACCTTCCATGCAAGCCAAAAGCTCAAGGCCATGGTCGACACAGCCACCCAGCGCAATTCCTCTCAGCACGCTGCCTGATTCCTTTGTTAAATGAACGAGCGCGCAGCCAAGCCGGGGCTGGTTACCTTGCCCCCGATTCCCGCCAAACGGTATTTCACGATTGGTGAGGTAAGTGAGCTATGCGGCGTCAAGCCTCATGTGCTGCGCTACTGGGAGCAGGAGTTCACTCAGCTCAAACCCGTCAAGCGCCGAGGTAACCGACGCTACTACCAGCATCATGAGGTCCTGCTTATTCGTCGCATTCGCGAGCTTCTGTATGAACAGGGATTCACCATCAGTGGCGCTCGCAACAAGCTTGATGCGCGCGCGCTGACTGAACTCAGCCAGCCACAAGCCGAAGAGCAGTCAGGCACGGATCTGGGCAGGGTCAGGCAAGAGCTGGAACACATTCTGGCGGTTCTTGCCATCTGAAAAGCCAGGCTTGCTGGCATCTTCGAGTCACAAAACCCAAAGGCAAAAAAAAGCCCGCTCTGTAAGCGGGCTAAATCTATATCCGAGGAGAAGACATAGAGGAGACAAATGAATTATGCTGTCCTGCAATATATAAAGCAAATTCTAATTTATAATAACCAATATAAAAAATAAATATAACTGGGGTGGCCTATTGCGTTCTCTCCCAGTAAATAGCCTTAGATTCAGCAAGTTGCGGCAAGAGAAATATCATTAATGAAACTATTTCAGAAAATCTTTGTTTTACGGTAATTATTTTGGGATTTTTGAATGTTTCGCCGTATAATTTCTTTGCGGATACAAATGGAAGCATAGGAACGCTGACCGCACCAAACCGAAAAGCATGGCGGTTTGGCCATACGGATGTAGCAAGTTGACCATTTTCTCGACCTGAAATCTTGGAGGCAGTGTTGGCGGACTCAAACCAAAGCGGATGTCTGACGGTAGGCGAAGGTGTCGTTCTCAACGGCACATTTGTTGTCCCTGATATTGCCTCGATCTCCGGCAGCATCGAGGGAGAAATTACAGCGCGTGAACTGATTGTTGCGAGTTCTGGCGTTATCAAAGGCAAGGTTACTGCAGAAATTATCGACTTGCGTGGTGAAATTCACGACACGCTGACAGCGAAGAAATCGCTGTTTATCCGCTCGACGGGTAAGGCGCTGGGTTCAGTGCAGTACGCGGAAATCGAAATCGAAAAAGGTGGCGATCTTCAAGGTTCCTTGCAGAAGATTGATGGCGAGGGTGGATCATCCTCGGGCACCTATTGATATCAGGGCATTGACACGTGTTCAATAAGCGACGAAACGACGAGCGAGACAAGGTGGCCATGACTAACGAGATCAGTCAGCCTGTGGCTGAGCCAGTACTGCCGGAGCCAGAGATCGTAATACCCGATCCTGAGCCATCAATGAATGGTAATGGCAATGGCGCAGGCAAGCCTGCGGTGAATAACCTCAAGCCTTCGATTATCAGCGAGGGTTTTGAATTTATCGGCGAGATACGTTCCAGCGGCTATTTGACCATTGATGGCACGGTGCGGGGTACGTTGTCACTCCATTCCATACAGATTGGCGTTACGGGTGTACTCGACGGTAACGTGACCTGCGACACCATGAACGTGAAGGGCAATTTTTCGGGTGCGCTCGATTGCCGTGATCTGACGATTGGCAGCCGCGCTGTCGTTGACGGCAAGGTCAGCTTCAAGAGCATCACGATTCAGCGTGGTGGTGTTGTCAAGGGCGAACTCAAGAAAAAAGCCTGAGCGCATTAACGTTCAGGCTTGTGAGCGAAAGGCTGCTTCGGCAGCCTTTTTTGTTGCCGTTTACTTCTTCTCTTGTGCCATCTTGATGACAGCCTGAGCATCGGTGGTGCTGCTGACGTTGTTTTGCGCCTGGATCACCAGACCCAGCAATTTGGCGCCGTGTTCAACCCCGATGGTGCCATAGGTGATGTCTCCACGTACTTCGGAGTCTTTGTGGAATTCGGCGCGCTCGGTGGCGTAAATGTTGCCTTCGATCTTGCCAGCCACCATAACCCGGTGTGCTGTGATGTCACCCGACACCTCGCCTGAGCGACCGATAGCTACCGTGACTTTCTTGTCCTTGGCGGTCTCGATGTTGCCAATGACCTTGCCATCGATTCTCACGCTGTCGAGCAGCACAAGGCGACCGTAAATCTCGGTGGTTGCACCGATCAGGGTGTCGAACTTCTCCTGAGTCGGTAATAGCTTGTTTTGTTTCATCTTACGGAACATCGCAATCTCCACAGCGCTTGTCAGTCAGCCACAATATAGCGCGATAAATATCCGTCGGGTTTGGTTTCTTTGTCCGTGCGAACGAACGCCTAGCTGAATGACATCGCCGTGCGGGCGATGCTTATTCAGATTTTTTCGCCACTCAAATGTGGCAGTACCTGCAGGGGGTTGATGACTCGCCCGTGATAAAACACCTCGTAGTGCAGATGGGGACCGGTTGAACGACCAGTACTACCCACTGCAGCGATACGGTCGCCGCGCTTGACGCGCTGGCCCTCAGTAACGTGTCGCGTGCTGATGTGCGCGTAGCGGGTCACGAAACCTTCCGCATGGGTGATTTCCACGATGTTGCCGTAAGTGTCTTCCCAGCCGGAGCGAGAGACAACGCCGTCTGCGGTTGCAAGAATCGGCGCGCCCAACGTTGAGGTGAAGTCCAGACCATCGTGTCGGCCGAGCATGCCCGTGAAGGGGTCCGTGCGCATGCCAAAACCACTGGAGAGCCTGAAGCCGCCAGCCAGCGGCATGCCCGTTGGGAAGGTTCTGAGGCGACTGAGTTCCTTTGACCAGTTGTCGGGCAGGCTGCCGACGGTCTTGTGAAACTGTCCGAATTCCTGAAGCACAGCATCGAAAGTGGCATCCAGCGGTTGCCCCTGCAAGGACATAGGTCGCATGGTGGGAAGCATTGGCCCCCCTTTGCCACCTTCACTAACAGTGCGTCTATCCTTGACGGAGGCGGGCGTCGCCAAATCCATGAATTGGTTTTTTAGGGTTTCAAGCTGGCGCACGTCTTGCGCTGTGGCTTCCAGCATGCCCTGAAGTTTCGCAAGGCGCTCCCGGTACACAGACTCCATGCGCTGCTGTTCAGCTTGCGTGGTGATACCACCGAGGCTGCGCGCTAGTTCGGGGCGCACTTCAATCGCGATCTTGAATCCGATGAGGTACAGCAGAAATCCGAGCGTAATCAAAGCACTCGACACCACGCCAATGCCAATCAGCATTTTTTTTGAGGTGATCGAAACTTTGCGTACGGTGCCCGTCGGGCCTGAAACCCACATCAGCTGCATGAAGCTAGCCCCCAGTTTATTCTTGTGTGTTGCGTTGAAGCAATCTAGCCTCAGAACCCTGAATTATATGGATTTTTTCTCAATAATTCACCAAAAAGACACCCGAAGTTTTCTATAGTGAAACTAATATTCCCGGATCTTGTCATTCTTGTCAGCTTCGCCAGTGGAAGCTAGCGTGAACACCCTTGTTCATGGGTTGGAATGGGTGTCTTTCCGATGCCGCGTCCTGTCTTCGAGGGTGTGCAAGGGCTTTGGGTAATGTTGAGAAGATAACTTTTATTCGAAATCGCGAACTGACAGCGATCATCCAAACGCGCTCGTTTCAAACCCGCCGCGCCAGCACAACCGCTGCGGCCGAGCCGGTACCGACCACTTGGCACCAGGCACGCAATGGCCAGGATGTCTTTGCACCCGCAAGGGCAGCCGCTTCATCTCTGTGGTGGCGCTCGTCGGATTGGCAGCGCAGCAGCAATGGAAGCAAGCCCTCGGGACCACCGTGGCTCTGCAGGTGATCGATCTGCTGCTGGTAGTGCTGATCAACGAAGGTCTCCACTGCAGCGATGGTTGCATACACTGCCCGGCGCCCGAACAGCGCGGGCAATGCGCCCGTGAGCCAACCAGCGACTCGCCAAGGCCCCAGCAGGCGGCTGCGTCGTGCTGGTGGAAACCAGGCCTCGATCAGGCGCAGATGCTCTGCTTCTGTCTGGCCATGCTGAGAGGCGAATTCGATTAACTCCGCATCACCGCGCCAAGCCGCGATCGTAGAGATGCCCTGGTAGATTGCAACGGCACCGGTCTCTCCCGCATGATCGGATCTCAATTCGCGCTCCAGATACACGGACAGGCGCGGCGTGGCCGCAAGGTCTGATGTTGATTGCGCGGTGTCGTTTCTACGCGCAATCTTCTGCATGGTCGGTCGCACGACAAGAAAACCTCGATATGCCAGCTCAAGCAGTGGGAGAGCGCCCGGCAGACCCGCCAGCTTTGCGAGCCAACGCCAACCAGGCAAGCGCCGCCACATAGCGACAAAAGCCGCAGCACCATCGAGCCGCGAGCCATCAGCACGCTGCACATGAAAGCGTGCGAGCAATGCAGCGCGCTCTGCATCAGAACGCGTATCGCCTTCTGTCTCGCGACTGATATCGACAAAGCACAAGTCGCTATTGCCTTGACGCTCGGCGAGGCCTTTTACATGTGCGATTTCGCGGCGGCATAGCGGGCATGCGCCGTCATAGAGCACGGTCAGCGTGTCGGCAGTGGCGGGCGGATTCATATGGGAGTACCTTGATGTAAAGCGCTGGTTGGGAAGTTAATTGACGCAGCTATCACTGACACGCTTGGTCATGTGAGCTTTGCCGGGTGGCCTTGCAGCCACGAGGATAGTCGTATTCCGCATTTTGGCTGGGTGCGCGGTTGTTTAATAAGTGCACAGGTTTTCAATGCCTATCTTCGGTTTGCAGTTTTTTTTCGAGTAAGGTCGAAGCGGGAACGTGACTCAAGTGGTCAGGTGAGCAATGAAAACTCCCAGGAGAGTGATGCCACCAAAAATGATTACGAATGCGGCTGTTAAAATAACGTAAGCCGATGCCGTTTTTTTTCTTGCTTGTTTTGCTCTGTTTTCGTTCATTGGGCTCTGATATAAGTAGGTTTCAAATAACAAAGGTGGCAACCAAAAGTTATTGCCGATATGACTAGGCTTGAATCATGCGTTTGAGCGTGAAGCAGTTCAGTTCAAACATCTTAACCTACTAAAAAAATACGGGAGATCATCATCGAAGACGAACGCTGTTGCGGGACCGGCACCTGCATCATTAATGCCGAGGGCTTTTGTTGGTGCGGACAAAGCTGGGATGGTACCCGCATGTGCTTTCCCAAGACCGAAAATGGGAAGACGACTGGGGATGATTCTCCAGAAACTGCAGGCTCACCCGCAGATCACTGACTTGCTGCCCCGGCCGCACACAAATTTTTGACGTTCTGAGCAAAGTCATTTTTCGTGTCGAAATTTGTGATCAGTGCCCCAGGGCGTTCTGCTTCTGACTACCGCAAGCTCGAAATAAAAAAGACCAGTCGGCAGACTGGTCTTTTTTATTGATTCTAATGGTCGGGGCGGCGGGATTCGAACTCGCGACCCCTTGCACCCCATGCAAGTGCGCTACCAGGCTGCGCTACGCCCCGACGAGCGACGGATTATAGCAGAGCCAGTCCGCCTGGATACTGCATCGTCAGGCAACTCAATGCAGATGGCCGTGATTTTGTGCGGATTCCTCCGGCATTTCGGCATGTACGATGTCTTCGGCCGAATCGCAAAATAACGGTGAGCCGCAATCATCGCAAAACTCGGGCGGGAAAACGGTATCGATTTGCTGTATGCGCGTGACGCCAGTTTCTCTGAGTACCGCGATAATTTGCTGTGTTGGTGACTGCGGTGTTTGTATGCCGAGCCGACGCGTACTGATCGTGGAGATAAAGTCCTCCGCGCTTTCGTCGTCATATAGTGGCCATACCACGCCGTAATAAACGTCCGTGTTGCCGACAACCCCAAAACTGATCCTGAGTTCATCGACCCGCATGCCGTTGGCTTCATCACCAAAGCCGGCAATCACGACTTCCAGTTGTCCCGGTTCGGTCCCGAGTGCCGTGGTCAGGTAGTTGACCGCAGCGCGCAATGAGATGGGACGGACGGCCTTGTCTGCTTCGCGACACGCGACGTAGTAGGCGCCAGGCAGCAAGAGTTCGATGCCGCAGCCCGGCAGCAGATTCTGAAGATGAGGTCCAGCTTGCGTTTGCCATTGTGTCAGCGCGGCACTGCTGCTGGACTGGAAGCTGGTGCCTGCATCTTCCTCCTGCCAGCGCAACAACGGATGTCCTGCCTCTGCAGCGACGACCAGCAACAGATAGCGCGTATCCGCAAGAAACGCCGCCGTCTCTGGCAGCGCTGGCGGTGCGTCGGCGGTTTTGCCGGTCAGTGCTGCCTCGCTCATGCGCTGCGTTAGCTGATAAGTCTCGCAATAGGTACGCGGCAGCTGATCGATCGAATAAAGTGCCGGGGCGATGGCAGTCCGAGTTCCGGTCGCGATGATATGGCCATGCAGATGCGCTGCGATGGTATGCAGCATTTCCGCCGAAATCTGGCCCGAAGCAATCGAGAAACGCGTCCATGCAAGTATGGGTACCGCGACCAGTAGCGCGTCATAGGTTTTGCCTGCGTGCTCAAGGCGGCAGCTTGAGCTGACCGCTTCAATGGCATCAAGCAGAACATCGTAGGCGTCGAGATCGGTATGAAACAAATGGTCAAGCGCACTGTCGATGGCTTGTTGTTGATTGCCTGCCAGTAATTTCTTCAAAGCCTGATCCAGGCGAGCTTCCCAGCCGCGTTCTTCGAGCCGGCTGTAGGCGCGTGCAATCGATTGCGCCAGTGAGGCCAGGCGCTGACTGTCGGCAGAAAATTTACGGGCAGGGGTGGTTTGCAGGCGGCGCATTCGAGGGCAGATCGGTTGTGAGATGAAAGCCTGATTCTAATGGAAGTCACCAGGAAGGGCTCTTGATGTTTGAGGTCTTGCAAACAAAAAGCGCGGACGAGCCGCGCTGGTGTATCCATCAGTACAACCGAATGCTTTACTTCTTCTCCGGCTCAGTCGTGGCTGCAGGTGTTGTGGCCGGTTGCGCCTTATCAGCGGCGGGCGCCTCAGTCGCTGGTTTTTTTTCTTCATGTGCTTGCGTCGCGTCATGACCGGCGGCTTCGCCTTGCATGCTGATGTTGCCGTCCGATTTGAAAAGTGCGAACAGTGAAATCGCAGCAAAAATGATGAAAGCGACGAGAATTTTCCACATAAGTGTCTCCGGGTATCTTTGTTGTCCAGCATGGAAGGTGTCAGCCGGCCAGCAGCAGCCGGCTGACAGGTTGCGCATCAGGCAGCGAGTAATTGACGCAGCACGAAGGGCAGGATGCCACCATGGTGGTAGTAATCCACTTCGATTGGTGTATCAATACGCAGCAGTAGCTTGACTTGCTGGCTCTGACCATTTGCACGGTGAATCACGAGCGTGACTTCCTGCTGAGGCTTGATGTCGTTTTCCAGACCCAGAAGATCGAAGCGCTCATTTCCGGTAATACCCAGTGACGAGACGCTGTCGTTGCCGATGAATTGCAGAGGCAGTACACCCATGCCAACCAGATTGGATCGGTGGATGCGCTCGAAAGAACGTGCAACCACGACCTTGACGCCGAGCAGTTGCGTGCCTTTGGCGGCCCAGTCACGCGATGAACCAGTGCCATACTCTTCGCCTGCGAAGATCATGGTTGGTACATCGTCAGCCACATACTTCATTGCGGCATCGTAGATCGACATTTCCTGGCCGCTAGGCTGATGAATGGTCAGTCCACCTTCGACGCGTGAGCCATCCGGCTGCGCTGGAATCATCAGATTCTTGATGCGCACATTGGCGAAGGTACCGCGCATCATGATTTCGTGATTGCCGCGGCGTGAACCATACGAGTTGAAGTCGGCTTTCAGAACGCCGTTCTCGAGCAGCCATTTGCCCGCCGGGCTGGATTCCTTGATCGAGCCGGCAGGAGAAATGTGGTCGGTGGTGATGGAGTCACCGAACACACCCAACGCACGTGCGCCAGTAATGCGGGTCGCGGCAGCCTTGGGTTGCATTTCGAAGTCACCAAAGAATGGTGGCTCCGCGATGTAGGTGGATTTAGGCCAGTTGTAGACTTCGCCACTGGCAACGCCACGAATGTCTTCCCACAGCTTGCCCGGTGCGCCTTTGACATCAGCGTAGTTGGCCTTGAAGGTTTTTGCGTTCATCGCATGCTTCATGAGCTTGTTGATTTCTGCGCTCGTCGGCCAGATGTCGCCAATGTAAATATCACGGCCGTTCTTGCCTTTGCCCAGAGGCTCGGTCATCAGATCGATCGTGACATTGCCTGCGATCGCGTAAGCGACCACCAGCGGTGGCGATGCGAGGAAGTTGGCACGAATGTTGGGGTGAATCCGTGCTTCAAAGTTACGATTGCCCGACAAGACGGCCGCAGCGACGACGTCGTTTTTCACGATCGCTTCGTTCATCGCAGGTGTCAGATCGCCGGCGTTGCCGATACAGGTCGTGCAGCCGTAGGCGGTGACGCCAAAGCCGAGTTGCTCAAGGTAGGAAAGTAATCCTGCCGACTCCAGATATTTGGTGACCACACGCGACCCAGGGGCCAGTGATGTTTTGATATGTGGTGCCACACTCAGGCCAGCAGCGACTGCTTTTTTGGCGAGCAGACCCGCGGCCAGCAAGACGCTGGGGTTGGAGGTGTTGGTGCAGGAAGTGATCGCAGCGATCAGCACATCACCATTTTTGAGATGCACACCGTCTGCGTTGGTGTATTCCGCATCGAGATCGTCAGCTTTTTTGTTGAAGCCATTGTCAGCCACAGGCTTGGCGAACAGATCACGGAAGGTGGATTTCACATGGCCGATTTCGATACGGTCCTGCGGGCGCTTGGGGCCGGCGAGTGAGGGTGCGACCGAAGTCAGATCGAGCTTGACGACTTTGCTGTAATCGATATCGCCGGCTTTCGGAATGCCAAACAGGTTTTGCGCTTTGAAATAAGCTTCGAAGGCATCGATTTCCGCCTTGGTGCGGCCAGTGCCATGGAAATAATCGATGGTGGCTTCGTCGACTGGGAAGAAACCCATGGTCGCGCCGTACTCTGGTGCCATGTTGGCGATGGTTGCTCGGTCGGTCAGCGACAGCGACGCAGTACCTTCACCAAAGAATTCGACAAACTTGCCGACGACTTTTTCTTTGCGCAGCATTTCGGTAATCGTCAGTACCAGATCGGTTGCGGTCACGCCTTCGCGCAATACACCAGTGAGGTTCACGCCAACGACATCCGGTGTGAGGAAGTAGACCGGTTGACCGAGCATGCCGGCTTCGGCTTCGATACCGCCCACGCCCCAGCCCACCACACCAATGCCATTGATCATCGTGGTGTGCGAATCGGTACCGACCAGTGTATCCGGGTAGTACACGCCATCACGATGGTGAACACCGCGCGCCAGATATTCCAGATTGACCTGGTGAACAATACCGAAACCGGGAGGCACCACGCCAAACGTATCAAACGCTTGCATACCCCATTTCATGAACTGGTAGCGCTCATTGTTACGCTGGAATTCCAGCTTCATGTTCAAATCAAGCGCATTCTTTTCGCGAAAGTGGTCAATTTGCACCGAGTGATCGACGACCAGATCCACGGGGACCAGCGGCTCGATATTTTTTGGGTTCTTGCCCATTTTTTCTGCAACGCCACGCATGGCAGCGAGGTCGGCGAGCAGGGGGACGCCGGTGAAATCCTGTAGCACAACGCGAGCGACGACGAAGGGGATCTCATCGGTGCGCGCTGCGTTGGGTTTCCAGCTGGCGAGCTGGCGTACATGCGCTTCGGTGACCTTTTTACCGTCGCAGTTGCGCAGAACCGATTCAAGCACGATGCGAATCGATACGGGTAGTCGGTCGATATTCTTGCCCAGCGATTTCTGCAAGGCGGGCAGTGAATAGAACTGGGCTTTTTTGCTGCCAGAAAACTTGAATTCCCTGAGCGTATCAAGCGTGTTGTGCGACATGTTCTCTCCTTTTTAAACCGAAAAACCTGCATCAATTCAGCCGGGAGGAACGTGGTTCTGTGTCACTCCCCGCTAACGTCTTTGTCGTTGCATGGCGCCTATGCGACATTCGTTCGCAACCGGCGCGCCGAGCTTGCGGTCCAACAGCATGGCCTTGGCCGGTATGCTGATCCAGACGAGGCCGCTGCTCATGTGCTCGAAGCGGTGCGCGCCTGTCGTTGTTGGAACCCGTTGCATCTGGTAGGCGTCACCACCCCAGTGCAACTCAATCATGTTGTCTCTGTTTTCGTCTCCGAAAATGGCCATGCGCTTTCCGTATTCGCATGTCATTTCCAACGCCATAGCACCACCGGTTGTGATCAAACTCAGCAAAACAATCACTGCGCTTAGGATTGAGCTTCGCATGACGCCTCTCCGGGGACCATGGTTTATCTACATTAGGGCACCTGCCGCTTCCGGCACTGACTGCCCGTTTCGTTTTGCTTCTCGCAGAACCGTGCAGTTGTGACGATATCTGGCGCGGTCGTGCCGTGTTGATTTGCGCTGAATCCGTCTCGATTCAGCAGGCTTGATCGCATCGCGGGTAAGCGCCGATGGATCACAGGTATTAACGCATGCATTATGCGACGCGATCTTGCCGGGCGCATGACAGGCCGCAGCAATTTTCATTTTGGCATTCGTGGCCAGCCGACGACCTGATGGATTTGTACAGCTCATCATCGAATCAAGAGTGGCGCCACAGAAAGCAGGTACAGAATCCACAGCTCCAAGCGCTTGGCATTCCAGCGCGCTCGTTGACGAACTGCCCTGGATTTCGTGCAATGCAACATCGATTTTGATCGGCGCACGGGTGTACAGGGCGATCGCCGGCGAATTTCCCGTGGACTTTTCCGGCGCTGCATAGAGATCGCCGACCGGTAGGGATACCGGTTGATGCTTTCCCTGAAACGGGCTGTCGGAAGGATGCATAACGATAGAAGAGATATCCAGCAAAAGCGGGCGGTGCATGCCGGGATGCGACCGCCGCCCGTTACAACTTACGGCAACAGATGTTTGACGCCTTCACGTTCTTCAGTGAGTTCCTTGAGTGTGATGTCGATACGTTCTTGAGAGAACGCGTCGATCTCCAGGCCTTGAACGATTTTGTACTCACCGTTTTCTGTGGTGACCGGGAAGCCGAACATCACATCCTTGGGAATGCCATACGAGCCATCGGAGGGAATGCCCATCGTGGTCCATTTGCCATGCGTACCCAGTACCCAGTCGCGAACATGGTCGATGGCAGCGTTGGCAGCCGAGGCGGCAGAAGACAGGCCGCGCGCCTCAATGATGGCGGCGCCGCGCTTGCCAACGGTCGGCAGGAAAACGTCTTTGTTCCATGCGTCGTCATTGATCATTTGCTTGACCGACTGACCATCAATGGTGGCGAAGCGGTAGTCCGCATACATCGTTGGCGAGTGATTGCCCCAGACGCACAGCTTCTCGATGGCGGCAACCGCTTTGCCGGTTTTTGCAGCGATCTGCGACAACGCGCGATTGTGATCGAGACGCAGCATCGCGGTGAAATTTTTTGCGGGCAGGCTGGGTGCCGACTTCATTGCGATGTAAGCGTTGGTGTTGGCGGGATTGCCGACCACCAGCACCTTCACATTGCGCGAAGCGACAGCATCCAGTGCTTTGCCTTGCACGGTGAAGATCTGTGCGTTTGCTTCCAGCAGGTCCTTGCGTTCCATGCCGGGGCCACGGGGGCGAGCGCCAACGAGCAGGGCGACATCGGCGTCCTTGAATGCGGTCATTGGATCCGAGTGCGCGGTCATGCCGGCGAGCAGCGGGAAGGCGCAATCATCGATTTCCATCATCACGCCCTTAAGGGCTTTTTGTGCCTTCTCGTCCGCGATCTCTAGTAACTGGAGGATCACCGGCTGATCCTTGCCGAGCATGTCGCCGTTCGCAATGCGGAACAAGAGTGAGTAACCGATCTGTCCAGCGGCGCCGGTAACGGCAACGCGCATGGGGGCTTTAGCCATTTTCAATCTCCAATGTGGTCGAAATGATAAGGAAGGGTGCAGCTTCGCTGCCGAATTGATGCAAGGGAAACTTTGCTCGCGAGTTTAGGCGCAGGTCTTTACTCTGTCAATGCGTATCTTATATCTTATATAAGACATATTACGCTACAATTTTCTGGACGTTAAATGCGTATTTGTGGTGAAATTGCCCACCATGAATCAAACCGTCTCCCCAGCCGCCGTACCCGGCTCAGTCGCCAGCGCTGGCAGTCCCAGCGGTGCATCGCCGACATTCAGTCCGCTCTACCAGCAGATCAAGGCGCTGATCACCCAGAGCCTGCAATCGGGCGAGTGGAAGCCGGGCGAGCTCATTCCCAGCGAAGTCGAGCTCGCATTCCGCTACAAGGTCAGTCAGGGCACGGTTCGGAAAGCCATTGACGAGCTCTCGGCAGAGAACCTGGTGGTCCGCCGGCAAGGCAAGGGTACCTTCGTCGCGACGCATCATGAGGCCCGCGTCCAGTTCCGGTTTTTGCGCCTGATGCCCGATGCCGGCGAGGCGCACCAGCCCGAAAACCGTATTTTCGAAGTCAAGCGTCTGCGGGCGCCCGCCGAGGTGGCGCGTGTGCTTGACATCAAATCCGGCGACTCGGTGGTCTTCATCCGTCGTCTGCAGTACTTCGAGGGCGTGCCCACGATTCTTGAAGAAATCTGGCTGCCTGGCGCGATCTTCAAAGGTCTGACGGCGGAGCGGCTGGCCGAGTACAAAGGCCCGATGTACGGTTTGTTCGAGACTGAATTCGGCACCCCCATGGTGCGCGCCTCGGAAAAGCTCAAGGCCGTCTCGGCCGATGCTGGAACGGTCGAGTTGCTGGGCGTGGCGCCCGGTGCCCCTCTGCTGAGCGTCGAGCGCGTCGCCTTCACTTATGGGGACAGACCCGTGGAACTGCGTCGTGCCATCTACATCACCGACCAGCACCACTATCACAATGAGCTTAGCTGAACCGATTGTTGTCAATAATTCAAACAAAATGCGCCGTTTGAACCGCAGCCTGCTTTGCACTTGAAGATAGAATCCCGACTATTGTCGGACTGGACACAGAAAACCGTTGGAGAAGAAGCACATGTCTGAATCAAGCACGCCGAGACGTTTCACGAACATTCACGTCTTGCAGATCATTCGTTATCGTTTGCCCGCTGCGGGTGTGGTGTCGATTCTGCATCGTGTCAGCGGCGCAATGATGTTTCTGCTGCTGCCCTTCATTCTTTACCTCTTCGATCTCAGCATTACCTCCGAGATCTCCTTCGATTCTCTCAAGGGCTTTACGAGTCATTGGTTCGTGAAGCTGCTCATCCTTGCAGTCAGTTGGGGCTATCTGCATCATTTTTGCGGTGGCATACGTCATCTGATCATGGATGCGCACATCGGCCTGTCGAAAGAGGAAGCGCGCAAATCTGCCCACGTGGTGTTCTGGGTGAGCGTGCCACTGACGCTCATGGTTGCACTCAAACTGTTCGGAGCATTCTGAGATGGCTAACAACAATATCGGACCCAAGCGCTTAGTCGTTGGTGCGCACTATGGATTGAGAGACTGGCTTGCTCAGCGTGTTACCGCGATCGTGATGGCGGTGTTCACGGTAGTACTGCTGGTGCTTTTCTTCGGTGCCTCCGACTTCAGCTATGAGGGCTGGGCCGGACTGTACGCACAGCAGTGGTTCAAGATGCTCGCATTCGTGACCTTCCTCTCCTTGTACTACCACGTCTGGGTCGGCATGCGAGATATCTGGATGGACTATGTGAAGCCGGTCGCCGTGCGACTTCTGCTGCAGGCATTGACGATACTCTGGCTGGTGGGATGTGCCGGCTGGACCGTTCAGATTCTTTGGAGAGTGTAATCGTGGCATCCATCAAATCCAGCATTCCTTCGCGTCGCTTCGATGCCGTTATCGTCGGTGCCGGCGGTTCTGGTATGCGCGCATCCTTGCAACTTGCCGAAGCCGGCCTCAATGTTGCCGTGCTCTCCAAAGTGTTTCCGACACGCTCGCACACGGTGGCAGCGCAGGGTGGTATCGGTGCATCTCTAGGCAACATGTCCGAAGACAGCTGGTACTGGCACATGTTTGACACCATCAAGGGCAGCGATTACCTCGGTGACCAGGATGCGATTGAGTTCATGTGTCGCGAAGCGCCCAAGGTCGTCTATGAGCTGGAGCACTTCGGCATGCCTTTCGATCGTAATCCCGATGGCACGATTTATCAGCGGCCGTTTGGTGGGCATACCGCCAACTTCGGTGAAAAGCCGGTGCAGCGCGCTTGCGCGGCAGCCGATCGTACCGGTCATGCCATGTTGCATACCCTGTATCAGCGCAATGTGCGCGCAAAGACGCATTTCTTTGTTGAGTGGATGGCGATTGATCTGGTGCGCGACGCCGAAGGGGATGTCGTCGGCGTCGTGGCGCTGGAAATGGAAACCGGCGAAGTCATGGTGCTCGAGGCAAAAACCACTGTATTCGCCACGGGTGGTGCAGGGCGCATCTGGGCCGCATCGACCAATGCCTTCATTAACACCGGTGATGGCATGGGCATGGCGGCGCGTGCCGGTCTGCCTCTGGAAGACATGGAGTTCTGGCAGTTTCACCCAACCGGTGTTGCAGGTGCAGGTGTGCTGATTACCGAGGGTGTGCGCGGCGAGGGCGGTATCCTGATCAATAGCGAAGGCGAGCGTTTCATGGAACGCTATGCACCAACGCTCAAGGATCTCGCACCGCGCGACTTCGTGTCGCGCTCGATGGATCAGGAGATCAAAGAAGGGCGTGGCTGCGGACCCAAGAAAGATCACGTGCTGCTCGACTTGCGTCATATCGGTGCGGACACCATCCGCAAGCGTTTGCCGTCCATCCTTGAAATTGGTCACAAGTTTGCCAACGTGGACGCGACCAAAGAGCCGATTCCCGTCGTGCCTACGATTCACTATCAGATGGGGGGTATTCCGACCAATATCCACGGTCAGGTGGTTGCGCCTAAAAACGGCAAGCAGGAAATCGTGCGTGGCTTGTATGCCATCGGTGAATGCGCTTGCGTATCGGTGCATGGCGCCAATCGTCTCGGTACCAACTCGCTGCTCGATCTGCTGGTGTTTGGTCGCGCTGCAGGTAATCACATCGTTGCGAGCAAACTCAAGGAACAGAGCCACAAGTCACTGCCCACAGATGGTGCTGATCTTGCGTTGTCGCGCCTCGCCCATCTCGAAGCATCGACCGGTTCGGAGCGAGTACAAGACGTTGCCAACGACATCCGCAAGACCATGCAGCACTACTGCGGTGTGTTTCGGACGCAGGAATTGCTCGATGAGGGTTCGAAAGAAATCATGCAGCTCGACGAGCGTCGCAAGCACGTCTCATTCAAGGATAAATCCAAGGTATTCAATACCGCCCGGGTCGAAGCACTCGAGCTCGACAATCTGATCGAGACCGCCAAGGCCACCATCGTGTCGGCGGCTGCACGCAAGGAATCGCGCGGCGCACATGCGCACCGCGATTTCGAAAAGCGGGACGACGAGAACTGGATGAAGCACACGCTGTGGTTCTCCGAAGGTAATCGTCTTGATTACAAACCGGTGGTCACCCAGCCGTTGACCGTTGAAACTTTCAAGCCCAAGGCTCGTACTTTCTAAGGCTGCACATACCATGACACGCACAGTCAAATTTCAGATCTATCGTTACGATCCGGACAAGGATGCCAAGCCCTACATGCAAGACCTCACGGTCACGCTGCAGGATACGGACAAGATGCTCCTTGATGCGCTTCAGCGTATCAAGGCCGATGTTGATGACTCACTCGCTCTGCGCCGTTCCTGCCGCGAGGGTGTGTGCGGTTCTGATGCGATGAACATCAATGGCAAAAACGGCCTTGCTTGCACGACCAACCTTAACGAGCTGACCCAGCCTATCGTGCTGCGTCCGCTGCCCGGTCTTCCGGTGATACGCGACTTGATCGTCGATATGACGAACTTCTTCAAGCAGTATCACTCGATCAAGCCTTTCCTGGTGAACACCACGATTCCACCGGAAAAAGAACGTCTGCAGATGCCGGAAGAGCGTGAAGAGCTCGATGGACTGTATGAGTGCATTCTGTGCGCATGCTGCTCGACTTCCTGCCCATCGTTCTGGTGGAATCCGGACAAGTTCGTTGGCCCGGCGGGATTACTGCAGGCTTACCGATTTATTGCCGACAGTCGCGACGAAGCGACGGGCGAGCGACTCGATAATCTGGAAGATCCATACCGACTGTTCCGCTGCCATTCGATCATGAACTGCGTCGATGTCTGCCCCAAGGGTCTCAATCCGAACAAGGCGATTGGCAAGATCAAAGAACTGCTGGTTCGTCGCGCGGTGTAATGGAAGCTGCGAAGCATCAGGATGATCCGGCAAAACGCGCGAGGCTGCGATGGCGCAGCCGCCGCGGCCTGCTGGAAAATGACCTGATACTGACGCGCTTTCTGGATGCGCACGAAGAGCAGCTCTCGGATGAGGAAGTCGACGCGCTGACGCGGCTGCTGACATTGCCGGACAATGATTTGATGAGTTTGCTTTTGGGTCAGAACCCGCCTGAAACAGAACTCGATCTGCCCCATGTGCATGCGCTCTTGGCGCGGCTGAGGCAGGCCTGATCCAGCGGCGGATGACCTGCAAATTTTCATTTAATACGATCTCTCTTGAATCGAAGGTGTAGCCATGACCCAATCTGAAGCCAAAGCAACCTTGTCCTTCTCCGATGGTTCGCCATCGATTGAATTTCCGATTTATAAGGGCTCGATCGGCCCCGACGTGATTGATATCCGCAAGCTGTATGGATCCAGCGGAAAATTCACCTACGATCCAGGCTTCATGTCGACTGCAGCCTGTAACTCGTCCATCACCTACATCGATGGCGACAAGGGTGAGCTGCTGTATCGCGGTTACCCTATCGAGCAGCTGGCAGTGAACTGCGATTTTCTGGAAACCTGCTACTTGCTGCTCAATGGCGAATTGCCGAACGCAAGTCAGAAAAATGCTTTCTCTGACACGGTGACCCGCCACACCATGGTGCATGAGCAGATGCAGTTTTTCTTCCGCGGTTTCCGTCGTGATGCTCATCCGATGTCGGTACTGGTTGGTACTGTCGGTGCGTTGGCTTCCTTCTACCACGACTCGCTCGACATCAATGATCCGCATCATCGTGAAGTATCAGCGATTCGCCTGATTGCCAAGATGCCGACGCTGGTCGCAATGGCGTATAAATATTCCGTCGGCCAGCCTTTCGTTTATCCGCGTAATGAGCTTTCCTATAGTGCGAATTTCATGCGCATGATGTTCGCCACGCCTGCTGAAGATTACAAGGTCAATGATGTGCTGGTTCGCGCGCTGGACCGTATTTTGATTCTGCATGCAGACCATGAGCAGAATGCGTCGACCTCAACCGTGCGTCTGTCAGGTTCCTCCGGTGCCAATCCTTTTGCCTGTATCGCGGCGGGTATCGCCTGCCTGTGGGGTCCGGCGCACGGTGGTGCGAACGAGGCAGCCCTCACCATGCTCAAGGATATTCAGCGTGATGGTGGTATTGAAAAGATTGGTGAGTTTGTCGCTAAAGTGAAAGACAAGAATTCGAACGTCAAGCTGATGGGTTTTGGGCATCGCGTCTACAAAAATTACGATCCGCGCGCCAAGCTCATGCGTGAAACCTGTTACGAAGTGCTCAACGAGCTGGGATTGCAGAACGATCCCCTGTTCAAGCTGGCGATGGCACTCGAGAAGATTGCGCTCGAGGACGATTACTTCGTCTCCCGCAAGCTCTATCCGAACGTCGATTTCTACTCCGGCATCGTGCAGTCTGCACTCGGTATCCCGGTTTCGCTGTTCACCGGTATCTTTGCGATGGCGCGTACCGTAGGCTGGATCGCGCAGTGGAACGAAATGATCTCCGATCCCGAGCAGAAAATCGGTCGTCCGCGTCAGCTGTTTGTGGGTTCCTCTCACCGGGACGTGCTACCGATGGCCAAGCGCTGATCCTGACGATGGAGTCACAAAAAGGGCCCTGCGTGGGCCCTTTTTACGTTGAAAACCAGGGGCGCTGTGTTATTCTCGCCCTCACGTTGTTAGTAGTGCAATCCGCGGAACGGAAAGCCCGTGAAGTGGATGGTTAGGTGGACTTCCATGGAAGTCCTTTCGGAAGTCTCGGGCAACGCCAATGCTGCACCAGCAGGTCAGCGACGATTCGGCGCCACCAGATTTGCCAGGACTTTCTAACCCCCAGCTCTCGCGAAGCGCGAGGAAAAGGTGAGCAAGATGATGCAGCAATACTTCTCCAATTCTTATCTGTTTGGAGGCAACGCCCCGTACGTGGAAGAACTCTACGAGGCCTACCTTCTCAATCCCGGTGCAGTCCCTGATAACTGGCGCGCGTATTTCGACGCGATGCAGCACGTACCTGCGGTTGATGGTTCCGACCGTCCCGACGTGCCTCATGCCAGCGTGGTGGCCTCCTTTGCCGAGCGCGCCAAACAGGGTCCGATTCGTACCGTTACCGCATCAGCCGATGCTGAAATGGGCCGCAAGCGGGTTGCTGTTACCCAGCTGATCGCTGCCTACCGCTTCCTCGGTACCCAGTGGGCGAATCTTGACCCGCTGCAGCGCCAGGAGCGCCCGAACATTCCCGAACTCGAGCCCGCGTTTTACGGCTTCTCCGATGCCGACATGGACATCGTGTTCAACATCAGCAATACCTATTTCGGTGGCGAGACCGCGACGCTGCGCGATCTGCTGCAAGCGCTGCGCGACACCTACTGCCGCTCGATCGGTGCCGAATTCCAGTACATGACCGATCCCACCCAGAAGCGCTGGATGCAGGAGCGACTGGAGTCGACCCGAGCCACCGGCAATTTCACGCGGGAGCAGAAGGTTCATATTCTTGACCGACTGACTGCCGCCGAGGGCCTCGAGCGCTATCTGCATACCAAATACGTCGGTCAGAAGCGTTTCTCGCTGGAGGGTGGCGAGAGTTTCATCGCTTCGCTGGACGAAACCATTCAGCGCGCCGGCAGCAATGGCATTCAGGAGATTGTGATCGGCATGGCCCACCGTGGTCGCCTGAATGTTCTGGTCAATATTCTGGGCAAAATGCCGCATGATTTGTTTGCCGAATTCGAAGGCAAGCATGGTGATGATTTGCCTGCGGGTGACGTGAAATACCACCAGGGTTTTTCGAGCGATATCTCCACACCCGGTGGCCCGGTGCACTTGTCGCTGGCCTTCAATCCCTCGCACCTCGAGATCGTCAATCCTGTCGTTGAAGGCTCCGTCAAGGCGCGTATGGATCGTCGGGGTGATCAGAAGGGCG
Organism: Oxalobacteraceae bacterium; assembly: GCA_027490465.1. Taxonomy (GTDB): domain Bacteria; phylum Pseudomonadota; class Gammaproteobacteria; order Burkholderiales; family Burkholderiaceae_D; genus Pernthalerella. The sequence goes on along the minus strand of JAIXXZ010000026.1, from coordinate 20,031 downwards.
CACAAGTCTTGCCGATCCTGGTGCATGGCGATGCTGCGTTTGCCGGGCAGGGCGTTGTGATGGAGACGCTGAATCTGGCGCAGACCCGTGGTTATGGCACGGGTGGCACGGTGCATATCGTGATCAACAACCAGATTGGATTTACGACCTCGGATCCACGCGACTCACGCTCGACCCTGTATTGCTCTGACGTCGTCAAGATGATCGAAGCGCCCGTGCTGCATGTGAACGGGGATGATCCCGAAGCGGTGGTATTCGCCACGCAGATCGCCCTCGATTTCCGTATGCAGTTTCAGAAAGATATCGTGGTCGACATCGTTTGCTTCCGCAAACTCGGTCACAACGAGCAGGATACGCCGGCGCTCACCCAGCCGTTGATGTACAAGAAAATCGGTCAGCATCCGGGCACACGCAAGCTCTACGCAGACAAGCTCGCCACGCAAGGCACGATTGCAGCTGATGGTGGCGATAGCATGGTCAAGGATTTTCGCGATGCGATGGACGCAGGACGTCGCTCGGTTGATCCGGTGATATCCAGTTTCAAGAACAAATACGCGGTTGACTGGATGCCTTTCCTCAACCGCAAATGGACGGATGCCGCTGACACCTCCGTGCCAGCTGCCGAGCTCAAGCGTCTGTCCGAGCGCATCACCCAAGTGCCGGAGGGTTTCAAGGTACATCCGCTGGTCGAGAAAGTGCTGGCCGATCGCGCAGCAATGGGTCGCGGTGAGATCAACCTCGATTGGGGCATGGGCGAGCATCTGGCTTTCGCATCGCTGGTGTCTTCAGGCTATGCGGTGCGCATTACCGGGCAAGATGCAGGTCGTGGCACCTTCACCCACCGCCATTCGGTGCTGCATGATCAGAATCGCGAGAAATGGGATGCCGGTTCTTACATACCGCTGCAACGCGTCTCGGATCAGCAAGCGCCTTTCGTGGTGATTGACTCCGTGCTGTCCGAAGAGGCGGTACTGGCGTTCGAATATGGCTATTCAACCGCTGAACCCAATACGCTCACGATCTGGGAAGCGCAGTTCGGCGATTTTGCCAATGGCGCTCAGGTGGTGATCGACCAGTTCATCAGCTCGGGCGAAGTGAAATGGGGTCGCGCTTCCGGGCTCGTGATGATGCTCCCACACGGTTACGAAGGTCAGGGACCCGAGCACTCGTCGGCACGTCTTGAGCGTTTCTTGCAGCTCTGCGCGGACAACAACATGCAAGTGGTGCAACCGACGACCGCATCACAGATCTTCCATCTGCTGCGCCGTCAGATGATTCGTCTGTTCCGCAAGCCGCTGGTGATCATGACACCCAAGTCATTGTTGCGTAACAAGGATGCAGGATCACCTTTGTCGGAGCTGGTCAAAGGCTCTTTCCATACCGTGTTGGGCGAGGTGGATGACAGCATCGATCGCAAGAAAGTCAAACGCGTTCTGGCTTGCTCGGGCAAGGTGTATTTTGATCTGGTCAATGCGCGCAAGGAACGCGGTGCATCGGACGTTGCGATCATCCGCGTCGAGCAGCTCTACCCCTTCCCGCACAAGGCGCTCTCGACGGAGCTCAAGTCCTACCCGAATTTCACCGAGCTGGTGTGGGTACAGGACGAGCCGCAAAATCAGGGTGCCTGGTTCCAGATACAGCACAACATTATGGAAAATCTGTCGGACGGCCAGAAACTGGCCTACGCCGGACGACCCGCAAGTGCTTCGCCTGCAGTGGGTTATTACGACAAGCACTACGCCCAGCAGAAATCGCTGATTGATACCGCTTTCTCGAAGCTCAAAGGCTTCGTGCTGACCAAATAAAAACGACCCGATAGTGCCCCGGATGCCGGGGCACTGTTAGAACAACCCGAAACGGAGAGTGTTATGGCAATCCTTGAAGTCCCTGTACCGCAGCTGTCAGAATCCGTTGCAGAAGCAACGCTGCTTCAGTGGCATAAAAAAGTCGGCGAAGCCGTGGCTCGCGACGAAAACCTGATTGATATCGAAACCGACAAAGTGGTGCTGGAGTTGCCTGCACCTGCGCAGGGCGTGATTGTCGAAATTCTCAAAGAAAATGGCAGCACCGTGGTGGCGGGTGAAATCATCGCTCGCATTGACACCGAAGCAACCGCAGCTGCAGGCGCTGCCGGCGCGCCAGCTGCGGCAGCACCAGCAGCACCGGCGGCTGCAGCAGCAGCGCCGATACCTGCTGTCGCTGCAGCATCAAGCGGTACGATTGCGATGCCTGCGGCCGCTCGCATGCTCGCAGAAAACAATATGTCCGCCAGCAGCGTTGCGGGTACCGGCAAGGATGGGCGCGTCACCAAAGGCGATGTGATCAACGCCGTGCAGAACAAGCCCGCACCAGCGCCAGCTGTCTCGGCGCCACGAGCGGCCGCGTTGCCGGCCGTGCCTGCGCCCGTCAGCATGGATCTTGGGGACCGCCCCGAGCAACGCGTGCCTATGAGCCGGTTGCGTGCCCGTATCGCAGAACGACTGCTGGAATCGCAGTCAACCAACGCCATCCTCACGACCTTCAATGAAGTCAATATGCAGCCCGTGATGGATCTGCGTAACAAGTACAAAGACAAATTCGAAAAAGAGCACGGCGTGAAGATGGGTTTCATGTCCTTCTTCGTGAAAGCGGCAGTTGCTGCTCTCAAGAAGTACCCGGTGCTCAATGCCTCGATTGATGGCAATGATGTGGTTTACCACGGCTACTTTGATATCGGTATCGCGGTCGGATCGCCACGCGGGTTGGTGGTGCCTATTCTTCGCAATGTCGATCAGATGAATATCGCTGAAATCGAAAAGAAGATCGGCGAATTCGGTCAGAAGGCCAAGGACGGCAAGCTCACACTCGATGAACTGACCGGCGGTACCTTCTCGATTTCGAATGGCGGTGTGTTTGGCTCCATGCTCTCCACGCCTATCATCAACCCGCCACAATCAGCGATTCTGGGTGTGCATGCAACCAAGGATCGTGCAGTGGTCGAGAACGGTCAGATTGTCATTCGGCCGATAAACTATCTCGCGATGTCTTACGATCACCGACTGATTGATGGTCGTGAAGCGGTGCTTGGTCTGGTCGCGATGAAAGAGGTGCTCGAAGATCCGTCCCGTCTGTTACTCGATCTGTAAGGGGCTGCCATGTCGACAAATTTTGATGTCATCGTCATTGGCGGTGGCCCGGGTGGCTACATAGCCGCCATTCGCGCAGCCCAGCTCGGACTTTCGACTGCTTGCATCGACGAGTGGAAAAACGATAAGGGTGGGCCAGCGCCAGGAGGCACCTGCACGAACGTGGGCTGCATTCCTTCCAAAGCTTTGCTGCAGTCGTCCGAACATTTCGAGCATGCGGGTCATGGTTTTGCCGAGCACGGTATCGAAGTCAAGGGACTCAAGCTCAATCTGGCGCAAATGCTGGGCCGCAAAGACACCGTCGTTAAACAAAACAACGATGGCATTCTTTATCTCTTCAAGAAAAACAAAGTCACCTTTTTTCATGGTCGCGGCGCATTCGTCAAAGCGGATACCGATGGCTATGAGATTTCAGTGACCGGAAAAAACAACGAGACACTCAAGGGCAAGCACATCATTCTGGCCACAGGCTCGAATCCACGCGCATTACCCCAAGTACCGTTTGATGAAAAACTGATTCTCTCCAATACGGGTGCGCTGGCGATTGATGCCGTACCCAAAAAATTGGGTGTGATCGGCGCCGGTGTAATTGGTCTCGAGATGGGCAGTGTCTGGCGCCGTCTGGGTGCAGAGGTAACCATACTCGAGGCCTTGCCGACTTTCCTTGGCGCGGTAGATCATCAAATTGCAGCCGAAGCGCAAAAGCTGTTTGCGAAACAGGGACTGACCGTTGAGCTGGGTGTGAAAATCGGTGAAATCAAGGCAGGCAAAGAGGTCAGCGTTCAATACACTGATGCCGCCGGCAAGGATCACAAGGCACAATTTGATCGCCTGATTGTCTCCATCGGTCGCGTGCCCAACACCATCGGACTCCAGCCGGAAGCCGTGGGTCTGGCACTTGATGAGCGCGGATTCGTTGCGGTCGATGATCACTGTCACACCAATCTTCCCAACGTCTGGGCCGTGGGTGATGTGGTACGCGGCCCCATGCTCGCGCACAAGGCGGAAGAAGAGGGTGTTGCCGTCGCCGAGCGTATTGCAGGCAAGCATGGCCATGTGAACTTTAATACCATTCCCTGGGTCATTTACACATCACCGGAAATCGCTTGGGTGGGCAAGACCGAGCAGCAACTCAAAGCAGAAGGCATCGCTTATAACGCAGGTACTTTCCCTTTCATGGCCAATGGACGGGCGCGGGCGCTGGGGGATACCTCTGGCATGGTGAAGTTTCTGGCAGATGCGCGCACGGATGAAATACTGGGTGTGCATATCATCGGGCCGATGGCTTCCGAGCTGATTGCCGAGGCTGTCGTCGCGATGGAATTCCGCGCGTCGGCAGAGGACATTGCGCGTATCTGTCACGCGCATCCTTCCTTGTCCGAAGCCACCAAGGAGGCAGCACTGGCCGTCGACAAGCGCTCGCTGAATTTCTGATCGTCGAGCGCGACAAGGGACAGATCATCATGCAGCTCAATCCAGCTTATCTGAAGTGGGTCAAGTGCAGAAGTGTGATGATTGCGGTGGCGCTGTCGGGCTGCGCCACGACGCCACCCTTCGACGGTCGCGTTGAAGTTCTGACGACCTCCCGGGATCAGCCGCTCACTGGCGCTGATTGCGTAGTCACCACCAATTCAGGTAGCTGGACTGTGCAGACGCCTGGTTTCGCCACGGTGGGCGATCCGAACGGTGATCTGCGGATTGTGTGTAACAAGGCGGGTTACCGTACCTCTGAAGTCATCCACCGCAGCCGTGCGGGACGTGGGCCAGGCGCTGATGGAACCCGTGTTGGCGTCGGTGTCGGCGGCGGACTGGGCGGGTACAGCGGCGTCGGTGTGTCACTGGGTATCGGAATCCCGTTGGGAGGTGCGCGAAGCGACTACCCATCGCAAGTGACCGTTGACATGACGCCGCTGTAGTGATGAATGTTCGTCAATACTATGATCACGTTTTGGCGGAGCGTGGTTATAACTCGGATCCATCGCAACTGGCAGCGGTTGAGCGCTTGCAGCAGGCTTACGACGCATGGGAAGGCTTTCGAGAGCAACGCTCGTCGCGGCTTAAGCGCCTGGTCAATCGCCCTGATGTGCCCCGCGGCGTGTACTTGTGGGGTGGCGTTGGTCGGGGCAAGTCCTTCCTGATGGATAGCTTCTACACCGTGGTTCCCATTGTCCGCAAGACCCGGCTGCATTTTCACGAGTTCATGCGTGGTGTGCATCGTGAGCTGGACGAGCAAAAAGGGGTTGAAGATCCATTGAAAGTGGTCGCTGCCAAAATCGCGCGCAAGTACAGGCTGATTTGCTTCGACGAATTCCACGTCTCCGATATTGCGGATGCGATGATTCTTTATAACCTGATGTCTGCTTTGTTCGAAAACGGCGTATCTTTTGTGCTGACTTCCAATTACGAACCCGACACCCTCTATCCTGATGGATTGCATCGTGATCGCATGTTGCCCGCGATCGCATTGATCAAAGAAAAGCTGGATGTACTCAATGTGGATGCAGGTACCGATTACCGCAAGCGGATCATGGCGCAGGTCGATGTGTATCACTGCCCACTAAATACGGTATCGGAGACCGCCCTGAGGCAGACTTTCTTGAGCATTGCCGAGACTTCGGACCAGGATCCCAAGATCAAGATAGAATCACGGGAGCTCACTGCGGTGAGGCGCGCGGGCGGTGTTATCTGGTTTGATTTCGCAACGCTGTGCGCTGGACCGAGATCGCAAAACGACTATCTCGATATGGCGAACCGCTTCCATACGGTGATCCTGTCAGGCGTGCCTAAAATGAATGCCGAGATGGCCTCCGAGGCTCGGCGTTTTACCTGGCTTATTGACGTGCTTTACGATCACCGTAGCAAGCTGATCATGTCAGCCGAGGTCGAGCCTGACCTGCTTTACACTGAGGGCAAAATGGCCAATGAATTCCATCGGACCGTATCGCGTATTCTGGAAATGCAGTCGCAAGAGTACAAGGAAAGCACCCGCCGACAAGCAGCCGCAGCGATTGCCTGATTAAAAAACCGATTCTATGAACGCTCTCAGAATATCTCCGTTGTCATCGTTTATGGCAGCCTTGTTGCTGACTATGACGCTGTCCTGGGCGTATGCGCAAGATGCCTCGCAGCTGTTGGCAGAGCGCTATCCACCCGGGTCAATTGAAACACCCGAAAAGGCAGAGGCGGCGCTCGGTGAGGTCGCAACGACTCGCGCTGATGTAGATCGCTTTTATTCAAATCAGCGCCTTGCTTGCTTTGACCGGTTTTTCGCGACAGTTTGTACGAATGACGTGAGAGAAAAGCGCCGTGCTGCGTTTACAAAAATCCGCAAGGTCGAAGTGGAAGCAAATGCCTTTCTCAGAAAGGACAAGGCCGCCGAACGCGACCGTGCGCTGGCCGAACGTGACATCAAGGCGAAGCAGCAACCCGGTCGTGAACTGCCGATTTCCGGCACGGTGCGTGAGCCTGAAGCAGGTACGCGCGACGCCCCCGAGGCTCCGGTCAATCGCCAGCCATGACGGTATCGGCCGAACTGGTGCGTGCGCGGGTGATCGAACTCGAAATCGAGCATCGTGATCTGGACGCCGCAATCGAGCATCTTGTCGATGCCGCAAGCTTGGATGATTTGCAATTACGCCGACTCAAAAAGCGTAAATTGCAGCTCAAGGATCAGATCATTCAGCTCAAGATGCAGCTGGTGCCCGATATACCCGCTTGAGATACCGATGGGCTACTCCCTTTGAATGAACCGATCAATCCGGCAGCGATGGCTCTCGTGCATAACGAGGAGATTGATCAACTGTTTTCGGACAGCGGCATACTCGCAACCGGCATTCCCGGTTTTCGTCCCCGTCAATCACAGACCGACATGGCGAGAACCGTCGCACAGGCTATAGCGGGACAGACCGCGCTGATCGTTGAGGCTGGTACCGGCACCGGAAAAACTTTTGCTTATCTCGTGCCCGCCTTGCTATGGGGCGGCAAGGTGATCGTGTCCACCGGGACGAAGAATCTTCAGGACCAGCTATTCTTGCGCGATATACCGGTGGTTCGCAAAGCGCTTAATGTGCCCGTATCGGTGGCGCTGCTCAAAGGGCGGGCCAACTATGTCTGTCATTTTCATCTTGAACGTACTTTGCAGAATGGCCGGCTGACTGCGCGCGAAGATGTTGGTTATTTGCGTGACATCGGCCGCTTCATCAAGACCACAGGTACCGGAGACAAGGCAGAGCTCTCGAATGTGCCCGAGAATGCACTGATCTGGAATCTTGTCACTTCAACGCGAGATAATTGCCTGGGAGCCGAGTGCGCGCACTACCAGGATTGTTTTGTGATGAAAGCGCGCAAGGAGGCACAACAAGCCGATGTGGTTGTGGTCAACCACCATCTGTTTTTTGCGGATGTCGCTTTGAAGGATACGGGTGTCGCTGAACTTTTACCCAGTGCGAATACGGTGATTTTTGATGAGGCGCATCAATTGCCTGAAACCGCAACGCTCTTCTTTGGCGAGGATATATCGACATCGCAGATCATGGAGCTCTGTCGCGATGTCTTGGCCGAAGGTTTGACGCATGCGCGCGACGGTGCCGATTGGGGGGCCTTGGTTGCATCGCTTGAAAAATCCGTACGCGATCTGCGATTGACCTTTCCTTCAGAAGGTACGCGCCTGTCATTTGCCCAGATTGCCGCAAGCAGTCCTTTTTTTCCGGCGCTTGAACATCTTAAACGCATGCTTTCGCATATGGTGGAGGTACTGGCAACACAAGCCGAGCGTGCCGAGACGATAGAACAGTGTCGCGTGCGTGCCATAGAAATCGGCAATCGTCTGGCTGACTGGAAGGAAGTAAGCGATGAATCGCTTCCGCCCACCGTATTGTGGGTTGAAGCATTTTCTCAATCAGTACAACTGCATCGCACACCCTTGTCGATTGCACCTATATTCAGCAAGCAGCGTGAGGGACCTCCGCGAGCCTGGATATTCACGTCCGCAACGCTGGCAGTCAAAAAGGACTTTTCTCATTACAGCAGCCAACTCGGACTCACCGATGAGAAGGCGATTTCTCTGCCCAGCCCTTTTGATTATGAGCAGCAGGCACTGCTGTATTCTCCGACGATTTTGCCGCAGCCGAATTCACCTGACTATACCGACGCAGTGATTGATGCTGCTTTGCCTGTTATTGAGGCCGCAGGTGGTCGTACTTTCTTTCTTTGTACGACGCTGCGTGCAGTCAAAAAAACGGCGGAGCGTTTGCGTGATGAATTCGAGCGACGCAAGCTGCCTTATCCTTTGTTTGTTCAGGGCGAAATCGGTCGTACCGAGCTGCTCGCACAATTTCGCAAAGCTGGTAATGCAGTGCTCATCGGCAGCCAGAGTTTCTGGGAAGGTGTGGATGTGCCGGGAGATGCGCTTTCGGTGGTGATTATTGACAAGCTGCCCTTTGCACCGCCCGACGATCCAGTGCTTGCCGCGCGCATCGCCGATATGGAAAAGCGCGGTCTGAATGGGTTCATGCATCATCAGCTTCCTGAAGCCATCATCAATCTGAAACAGGGCGCTGGTCGTTTGATTCGTAATGAATCCGATCGAGGCGTTCTGATGATCTGCGATCCCCGCTTGTTGTCCAAACCTTATGGTCGACGCATCTGGCAAAGTCTGCCGCCGTTTGCCAGAACGCGAGAATTGACCTCAGTACAGAGCTTTCTGCAAAGCTTGCCGCGCTGACCAGCAACCTCAAGGGTTGGGTGTCATTGACCTCGCCACAAAGGTTTCTGGGTTTATTTAATTGGCGCTTCCTTAGTAAGTGCTAATTCAGTTGCGCCTTGATGCCCGGTTGCATTATTGTCAATCAGGCCAGTTTCTATAAAACCTCATGTTGCTTGCTGCTTTATGCATGATTCGGCGCAAGCCAGTGGAGTTCATCATCGCCCATTGAGCGTAATCAAACTGTAAATTGACTTGGCCTGCCTTCAGGTAAAATCAACGCAATGAAAATTTTGATCAGTAATGACGACGGCTATCTTGCTCCCGGCATCAATGCGCTGGCCGAGCAGCTCGCGACGATTGCCGATATTGTGGTCGTCGCTCCAGATAGCAACCGCTCAGGTTCTTCAAACTCACTGACGCTGGACCGACCACTCAGGGTCATGCGTGCGGCCAACGGTTTTTATTCCATCAATGGCACGCCCAGTGATTGCGTGCACATCGCGCTGACCGGCATACTGGATACGCAGCCAGATCTGGTGGTGTCGGGCATCAACCAGGGTCAGAACATGGGCGATGACACCTTGTACTCAGGTACCGTGGCGGCGGCCACCGAAGGTTTTCTTTTTGGGATTCCGGCAATCGCGTTTTCCCAGGTCGATTATGGGTGGGCGCATATTGAGGATGCTGCAAAGCTTGCAAAAGATATTGTCCTGCGCCGACTGGATGAATTGCAAACACCTTACCTGCTGAACGTGAATATTCCCAATCGACCTTACGGTGAGTTGAACACGGTCGTTGCGACGCGTCTGGGCAAGCGTCACCAATCCGAGCCCGTCATAAGAAGCAGCGACCCGCATGGTAACGAGATTTTCTGGATCGGCCCCCCGGGGCAGGCGAAAGAAGCAAGCGAGGGTACGGATTTTCATGCAACTAGTCATGGCTGGGTATCAATGACACCTTTACAGATTGACCTCACGCACTCATCTCAACTCGAACGTTTGAAGCGGGTTCTGCGATGAGCGAGGGCAAAAGCCAATCTCAAAAGCGTTTCCCGCTGACGCTGGACAGCATCACAGGCGCCGCTGATCGCAAAAAATCGACTGCGACGCCGCAGATGAAAAATACCCAGACAGCGACCCAGAATGCAGTGCGGCATAGCACGCCCCCGCCGCCAGTTGCAAACAGCACGCGCCTCGCAGCGGACCGTACTGCGAACTCACCCTTGGTATCGGATGCGGTGCGCAAAGCCATGGTGCAGCGGCTCGCGCAACAAGGTATTAGAGACAGTGCCGTCTTGGCTGCGATGGAGGCCGTCCCCCGGCATTATTTTCTCGAGCCCGGTTTGGCAAGTCAGGCCTACATTGATGCATCGCTGCCGATTGGTTATCACCAGACCATTTCCCAGCCTTATATCGTGGCGCGGATGATCGAGGTGATGCGGGGCGGTGTCAGCGGCAAGCTGACCCGAGTACTCGAAATCGGTACGGGTTGCGGCTACCAGGCGGCCGTGCTGGCGCAGCTGGCAGATGAGGTTTACTCGATAGAGCGTATACGTCCGATGCACGAGCTTGCCCGAACCAACCTCCGCCCCCTGCGCATACCGAACCTGCGCCTGCACTATGGGGATGGTATGCTGGGCCTGCCACAGATCGGTTCATTTGATGGCATCATTCTGGCAGCAGCTGGGCTTGATGTGCCGCAGGCTTTGCTGGATCAGATGTCGGTTGGCGGAAGGCTGATCGCGCCGGTTGGGCACCGAAATCAGGTGCTCAAGCTCATACGCCGCACCGGGCGAAATGAGTGGATGGCCGAGACTCTGGAACCTTGCCATTTCGTCCCGCTCAAGCCGGGTACATTTGGCTGAACCCTCGCTAATACAGGTATGAAGACAGACGCTTTTCAAATAACGAGTAGCCACAGTTTGCGCCCCCTCTTTTTACTGACAATCTCTGTGGTTCTTCTCCTCTCAGGCTGTGCGGAGTTGCCTTCGGACGCTGCCATTGACGATCGCAGATCGAAAAACTCCGATCGTCGCAACAGCAGTACACCGAATACGGTGTCGCCGAGCACGAAGGCCAACAAGACAACACCGCAGACGACACCCCAGACCAAAGCTGAGACCAAAGTCGAAACTAAAGTCGAAACTAAGGTCGAAACTAAGGTCGACAGTACGACCCAGAAGAATGCTCAAAAGGCTGTTCAGACGAATCAATCAGCGCCTGGCGATGCCGACAAAAGCAGCGCAAATACAAAGAAGTCTCCGGCCACCGATGCTGCGCCGGTTCCAGATGCTGATCCTGCAGGTTTTTATACGGTGAAAGAAGGTGACACCCTGCTGAAGATTGCCAGCCAGTTCAATCGGATGGCCGCTGAGCTGACTGAATGGAATGGTTTGGTCAATCCGAACGCCATCAAAGTGGGGCAGGTGTTGAGAGTTGCACCACCTGACAACGTGCACGTGATCCGTGTGCCGGTTGATCCCGACACGGAGATTCGGCGCGGCGGTCGCCCCATCCAGTCGCCAACATCGCCACAGGCAGTGGCTCCCGCCGCCCCAGTGAAAAAGACCGTGCCCTTGGGGCAAAAAATTGCATACTCCGACGAGGCGATCGCCAAGTTGGACTGCAACGAGCCTGCCACCAGCCGTTTTGCTTGGCCGACCCGAGGCAAGGTGATCGCTAATTTTGACTCGAGCAGCAAAGGCATTGATATCGCCGGCAAGGCGGGTCAACCTGTGGTTGCAGCCGGCGATGGCAAGGTGCTCTACGCGAAAAACATGCGTGGCTATGGCAACCTGATCATCATCGAGCATAGCGGAAGCATGGTAACGGCTTACGCGCACAATAAAACCATCCTGGTTCGCGAAGGTCAAACGGTCACCCAGAGGCAGCAAATCGCCGAGATGGGCGACTCTGACGCAGATACAGTGAAGCTCCGCTTTCAGGTCCGCCTCATGGGGAAGCCGGTCGATCCTGCAAAAGAATTGCCAACTCTCCAGTGCCAATGACATCGGCCCGATTAAATCGAAACGAGAAGCCTCTGAACCGTCTGCCCCATGAAACCCAAACGAGACGCCTCGGAAACACCTGCCCAGGAAAATCCAGAGCTTGCGTCGTTTTCTTCCGAGCAGGCAGAACTGGATGAGGACTCGGAGATTGCTGAGGTCGGGGAGGGCGTCGAGAGTCATGAGGACTTACGATCGCTGCTCACTTCGGAGCTTGCCTCAGACGCCACCCAGCGCTACCTGAACCAGATCGGTTTGCGACCTCTGTTCACTGTTGAGCAGGAAATTCACTTTTCCACGCTGGCCAAACAGGGCGATTTTCCTGCGCGCCAAAAGATGATCGAACACAATCTCAGGTTGGTTGTGTCCATAGCCAAGCACTACATCAATCGCGGTGTCGTCCTGCTCGATTTGATTGAGGAGGGCAATCTCGGTCTCATGCACGCGATCGAGAAGTTCGAGCCCGAGCGCGGCTTTCGCTTCTCTACCTACGCGACTTGGTGGATACGTCAAAGTATCGAGCGTGCCATCATGAATCAGGCTCGCACCATACGTCTGCCGGTGCATCGGATTCGTGAGCTTAATCTTGTTTTGCGCGCCAAATATCATCTCGAGGCCCGGCTTTGTGATGGTCATGATGCGAGGATTGAAGATATCGCTCACTTGGTCGAGCGCAGCGTCGAAGAAGTCAACGCCATTTTGGGCATGGCGGAGCATGTCTCGTCGCTGGACACGCCGCTTGATGGCGATCCACATTCCAGTCTTCTGGATCTGCTGGCCGATGCCTCCGAAGGTGGCCCTGAAACCGATGCGGAGCAGCACGAGATGATTTCATTGGTTCGCCACTGGCTTGATACCATTCCGATCAAGCAGAAACAAGTCATCATGCGCCGGTTTGGTCTGGGACACGCCCACCCGGCGACATTGGATGAGTTGGCGGACGAGATGGGCCTCACCAGAGAGCGTGTGAGGCAGATCCAGCAGGAGGGTCTGGTTCGCCTGAAAAAAACCATGATGGCGCGTGGTATCAGCAAAGATTCTCTGCTGTGATGCCGGTGCCGTTTTCCAGGAGGCTCTCATAACTTGAGTGGTGCGCAGCACTGCGGTCGCTGGCAAGGCGGTAGTGCCGCAGACAGTACACAGATATGGCAAGGTATGCCCGACACCGCCAGCGGCATGTTTAAAGAGTCTGACAGGTAGGCTGGCCTGATCTGGCGGGCCGAATATGATCATGCCTGGCCGTTTGATGGCTCGCCATGCATAAACGGTAAAATCACGTCACCAAGACGCTGAATCAATCCCCGTTTTTCTCCATTTAATTTATGCACGACAGCTTGCTCGACATCGAGTCCCTTGACATGGAAGCGCGTGGCGTGGGCCATCTCGCCAACGAGGACGGCAGTCCCGGAAAAGTAATTTTTGTCGACGGCGCGCTTCCCGGTGAGCGAGTCCGCTTCAAGTCCTACCGCAGAAAGGCCAAGTGGGAAGCGGCTGATATGACGGAGCTCTTGCGCGAATCCCCACTGCGCGCCAAGCCGCGGTGCCTGTATTTTGGTATCTGCGGTGGTTGCGCGATGCAGCACCTGAACGTACCTGCACAGGTCGCGATCAAGCAGCGTGTGCTGGAAGATGCGTTGCACCACCTGGGTAAAGTCGATGCGGAGATGATACTTCGCCCCATACACGGTCCCGATTGGGGATATCGCTACCGTGCTCGCTTGTCGGTGCGCCACGTCGCCAAAAAAGGAGGCGTGCTGATTGGCTTTCACGAACGCCGCTCCAGCTTTATCGCGGACATGAAAAGTTGCGAGATTCTGCCTCCAGCAGTCTCGCGCATGCTGGTACCTTTGCGATCACTGATTGCTGCGTTGTCCATCCGCGATCGCTTGCCACAAATTGAACTGGCGGTCGGCGAACGCGAGGGAAAGCAAGTCATCGTGATGGTCTTGCGTGTGATCGAGCCACCCAGCGAGGAGGACAAGGCGCAACTGATTGCGTTCGCAAACCAATGGTCTGTACATTTCTGGTTGCAATCCAAAGGCCCTGATACTGCACTGCCTTTTTATCCTGTCGACAGCAGCTTGGCGTATACATTGCCTGAGTTTGGTATTGGTATGCCATTCAGGCCGACGGATTTTACGCAGGTTAATCACCAAATTAATCGCGTTCTGGTCGAGCGGGCGCTGCGCCTGCTCGACGTGCAGCCCACGGATCGTGTGGCGGATTTGTTTTGCGGGTTGGGTAACTTCACTTTGCCATTGGCAACCCGGGCAGCCGAGGTTGTTGGTATTGAGGGCAGTCCTGCGCTCACAGAGCGTTCACTGCAAAATGCCCGAGCTAACAGGCTTGATCAAAAAACGGTTTTTTACAACCGCAATCTTTTTGAATTTTCGGTTCAGGATTTGCTTTCACTCGGCCGATTCGATCGCATGCTGATTGACCCGCCGCGCGAGGGTGCGATGGACGTGTGCAAAGCCATCGCTGAGCTAGCCAGTGAAGATCCTGAAGCGAGTCCGAAACGCATCGTGTATGTATCGTGCAACCCGGCGACGCTGGCCCGTGATGCGGGCGTGCTTGTTCATATCGGGGGATATTTATTGAGTAAGGCGGGCGTGGTCAACATGTTTCCGCATACCGCGCACGTTGAATCCATCGCCGTTTTTGACCGAGCATAAAAAACGCCGGCAGGTCGCCGGCGTTTTCAGTTGATACCGAGAGCGGATCAGTCGCGTTCGCCGCCGAAAATTCCCAGCAGCGCCAGCAGGTTGACGAATACGTTGTACAGATTGAGGTAGATGGCCAAGGTCGCCGAGATGTAATTGGTCTCGCCGCCGTTGATGACGCGCTGAACGTCAAACAAGATGTACGCCGAGAAGATCACGACCGCAATCGCCGAAATCACGATCTGCAAAGCGGGCATCTGCAGGAAAATATTGGCAACCGCTGCCAGCAGGATCACGATCATGCCGGCAAACAGCCAGCTCGACAGCCCTGAGAAATCACGCTTGCTGGTGGTGGCAATGCTTGCCATCGTTGCGAAAACGATCGCGGTGCCGCCAAAGGCAGTCATGATCAGTGATGCGCCATTGGAAAAATGCAGAATGTGTCCGATCATGCGGGACAGCATCAGTCCCATGAAAAACGTGAAACCCAGCAGCACGGCAACCCCGATAGCCGAGTTTTTCGTTCTCTCGATGACATAGAAGAAACCGAAGGCGATTGCCATGAACGCCAGGAAGCCGAGGAAAGGGCTGCCGCTCATGAATGAGAAATTCATCTGAACACCAATCCAGGCACCCAGAACTGTCGGGATCATGGATATGGCCAGTAGCCAGTAGGTGTTGCGAAGTACGCGGTGGCGAACCGAGATCAACTCGCCCGATGTCTCGTACGCGGTTTGGAAGGGTTGGTTCATGGGTCCTCCTGTTGTGGATTTAATAACAGCGCTAAAACAGAGGGGCTGTCAAAACGTTAATTTAACTGAATTTAAGATGGTGCGTCTAGCCGCGATTTTCAAGGGCTGCAGCGGCATTTGCCCTGCCCGTTGGGTCATTTTACACGGCTTTCATGCTAGAATGTTTGGCTAATCAGAGCTCGCATTCACGCTCAAACGAATCCTTAACCCATTAATTTCATTGGAGTTTTACAGATGGCAATCGAGCGCACCCTGTCGATCATTAAGCCTGACGCTGTGGCAAAGAATGTTATCGGTCAAATCTACAGCCGTTTCGAAGGCGCTGGCCTGAAAATCATTGCGGCGCGCATGGCGCAATTATCCCGTGCTGAGGCAGAAGGTTTCTACGCGGTACACCGCGAGCGCCCGTTTTTCAAGGATCTGGTCGATTTCATGATTTCAGGCCCCGTCATGGTCCAAGTGCTGGAGGGCGACAATGCCATCCTGAAAAACCGTGACTTGATGGGCGCAACCGATCCGAAGAAAGCAGACAAAGGCACCATTCGTGCAGATTTTGCTGATTCCATCGATGCCAACGCCGTCCACGGTTCAGATGCGCCCGAAACCGCGAAGGTTGAAATCAGCTATTTCTTCCCGGCGCTGAACGTTTATTCGCGCTGAGCGTTAGGCAGACGCTGAATAAATCCGCGTCTTATGCCGAACCAGCGGAGCTGTGCGATGCGGGGCCCTGAACAATCAAGGATTGGGTGCCATTTGGTCAGACAGAGAAGTTTCTGGTTTGTTTGATCGACGTTTCCTTGGTAGCGGCTGCGTCAGCGTGAGGTTTTCACACCGACGCAGGCTTGCTTAGGGTTCCCGATGGCGAAACCACTGACCCGGATGCACGTGATTCACGCGAGGCACCTTTTATGACGGCAATCACCAATCTGTTGGAACTCGACCCGGATGCTCTGGTGAACTGGTGTCAGTCGCACGGTGAGAAAAGCTTTCGTGCTCGTCAATTGCAGCGCTGGATACACCAGTTCGGCGAAAGCGACTTCGAGGCAATGACCGACCTCGCCAAGTCTTTGCGCGACAAGTTGCGCGACCTCGCTGTTGTCACAGCGCCAGATGTTATCAGCGACCATACCTCCACAGACGGCACCCGCAAATGGCTGTTCGACGTCGGAAATGGCAATGCCGTCGAGACTGTATTTATCCCGGAAGATAATCGCGGCACGCTGTGCATATCGACACAGGCCGGCTGCGCAGTGAATTGTCGTTTCTGTTCTACGGGCAAACAGGGATTTTCCCGTAATCTTGGCGTTGCAGAGATCATCGGGCAATTGTGGTCGGCAGAATTCATGCTCCGCCGCAGCAAGGGGATCGCTGCTGGGCCTAAAGGCGAGCGCCAGATCACCAACGTGGTGTTAATGGGCATGGGCGAGCCCTTGCTCAATTACGAGCCAGCCGTGGCTGCGCTGAAACTTATGCTCGACGATAACGCGTACGGGCTCTCGCGCAGGCGCGTTACGCTCTCCACCAGCGGCGTGATTCCGATGATGGACAAGCTTTCACAGGATTGCCCGGTAGCGTTGGCGGTCTCATTGCATGCATCCAATGACAGGTTGCGTGACGATCTTGTACCGCTTAATAAAAAATATCCGCTTGCTGAGCTCATGGCGGCCTGTCAGCGTTATCTCGAATTTGCACCGCGTGATTTCATCACCCTCGAGTACTGCATGCTCGATGGTGTGAACGACAGCGACCAGCATGCGCGCGAACTGCTGGCGCTGGTTGCCTCAGTGTCTTGCAAATTCAATTTGATTCCCTTTAATCCTTTCCCGCAATCCGGGCTCAAACGTTCATCGAATGCACGGATACGTGCTTTCGCACAAATATTGATGGATGGCGGCATCGTGACTACGATTCGCAAGACGCGTGGCGACGATATCGATGCCGCCTGCGGTCAGCTCGCCGGGGAAGTTCAGGACCGCACTCGCGTTCGCGAGCGCATGCAAACCATGTCGGTGTATCAGGAAAAATACGGTAAAGATTTTGGTCGCATCGTGGAGATTTCAGGTTGAAGCGTTTCGGTTTCTTGCTGATTGCAGTTTTGCTTGGTGCATGCACTGTACCCAATGTTTCTCCGCCTTTGCAGGCAGGACAGGCCGATGTCAAACGGCGAACGGATATTCGTCTTGAGCTCGCTACTGCGTACTTTACGAGTGGGCAGACCGAGATCGCGCTGCAAGAACTTAACCGGGCGCTTGAGCTCAGCCCTCGTCGCGCCGATGTCCTTGGCCTGCGCGGCTTGGTGCTGATGCAAATCGGTGACAGCGAGGCCGCCGGTCAGAGCCTGCGCGATGCCCTGCGTATTGAGCCTGACAATCCCGCGCTTCAAAACAATATGGGTTGGTTCCTGTGCCAGAAAGGCGAGTTCGACAAGGCGATGCTGTATTTCGAGCGCGCGCTATCGACAAAATCCTATGCCTCCCCCGAGAAGGCTTTGGTGAACGCAGGGCTATGCCGCATGCGTCAGGGTCAGGGTGTCCAGGCCGAGGCCTTCCTGCGGCGTGCGCTTGATAACGATCCGACGAATCTGCAGGCGCATGCCGGTCTTGCGCGTCTCGCTTATGATCGCGCTGACTATCCGCGTGCCCGCAGCCACTTGCTGAGAGTGATCGAGAGCGAGCAGGCAGTTGCAGAAAATTTTTTGATGGCAATTCTCATTGAGCGCAAGCGCGGCGACGCTGCCTCCGAGCAGAGCCTTTTGGCGCAATGGCGTCGGCGCTTTCCAGAGTCGCCTCAGCTGACCGCATATCTTCGTGGCGAGACCGATGACAAGTAAGCATAACGATCCGCAATCTTCAGAGTCCTCGACCACGGTCGCGCAGGCGACGCACGAGGCGGCTGTCCTGGATGCCGCGGTGGTTGACGCAAGCGATTTATCCGAGACACAAGCGACGACCGGCGATGTTGAAATGCAGCATTCATTACCCACTGCGCTGCCGGGCGAGTTACTGGCCGCGCGCCGTAATGAATTACGCTGGACGCTGGAAGAAGTATCTCAGCGCCTCAAGCTTGCCCCGCGACAGATCACGGCGTTAGAGGCTAATGATTTTGCCTCCTTGCCTGGGATGGCCAGTGTTCGAGGTTTCATCCGTTCCTATGCGAAACTGCTCGAGCTTGATCCGGTACCTTTGCTGGCGATGATGTCCAATGAAGCCAATCCTGCGGTTGATCCCATTGTTCTTCGCAGGCCGCTGCCTTCGCGCGGTTTCCCGGGACGTCGTTACGCGCCAGCCAGCGCCCATCGTCGTGGATCGCGGCGTCTCTCCGGTCTGGGACTGCTGGTAATGGTGTTTGTGGGTGCGCTGGCCTATGCCGGCTATCGTCATGGCCTGCCAACCATAAGCTTTGATGTACCCAGCATGAGTACCCTTTTCGGTTCCTGGAAGGATGTGGCCGACTCCACGACCACCGAAGCGACCGATCGGCCGGTGTCGGCGCCTTCCGCTGCAGCGGGCGCTGAGCCAAAATCGATTGACCCTTCCCATTTGCTGGAGCTCAAGTTGCGTGAGGATGCGTGGGTCGAGATCAGCGCCATCAACGGCAACAAGCTTGTATCTCGGTTGATGAAAGCGGGAACAACAGAGCGTTTCGATGTGAGTGAGCCGGTCGTACTCGTGGTTGGCAATGCAAATGGTGTCGATGTCACCCTGAGAGGACAGCCGCTGAACCTGCGCGCTGTCGCGCGAGACAATGTTTCCAAGCTTAGCCTCAAGTGAGCCTACGCATGAACAAGCACCCAACAGATATCGAGATTCCCTCTGGCCCCGCTGAGCGACGCCTGACGCGGCAAGTCAGGATTCATTATGGCGCGCGTGAGGTCTTCGTCGGTGGTAATGCGCCGGTGGTCGTTCAGTCCATGACCAACACCGACACAGCCGATGTGATCGGTACGGCGATTCAGGTCAAGGAGCTCGCGCGTGCCGGGTCCGAACTTGTTCGCATCACTGTCAACACGCCGGAGGCCGCTGCAGCAGTGCCTGCGATACGCGAGCAACTTGATCGCATGGATGTCGATGTTCCCTTGATTGGTGATTTTCACTACAACGGCCACCAGTTACTGACGGCGTATCCTGCCTGTGCCGAAGCGTTATCCAAATACCGCATCAATCCGGGTAATGTGGGGCAGGGCGCGAAGCGCGATACGCAGTTCGCGCAGATGATCGAGGTCGCCTGTCGTTACGACAAACCGGTGCGCATCGGTGTCAACTGGGGCAGTCTGGATCAGGCGCTACTCGCACGCATCATGGATGAAAATGCGCAGCGGCCTGAACCTTTCTCGTCGCAGTCGGTCATGTATGAGGCTTTGGTGACTTCTGCGTTGGAGAACGCGCAGCGTGCCGAAGAACTCGGCTTGCCCGGCGATAGAGTCACACTTTCCTGCAAAGTCTCTGGCGTGCAAGACCTGATCGCGGTGTACCGCGAACTCGCCAAGCGTTGTGATTACCCCCTGCATCTGGGCCTGACCGAGGCGGGTATGGGCAGCAAGGGTATTGTTGCATCGACTGCTGCCTTGTCAGTCCTGCTGCAAGAGGGCATAGGTGACACCATTCGTATTTCGCTCACACCAGAGCCGGGTGGAGACCGTACCCGCGAAGTTATCGTCGCGCAGGAGATCCTGCAAACCATGGGCTTGCGCAAATTTACGCCGATGGTCATCGCCTGTCCTGGCTGCGGACGCACCACGTCGACTGTATTTCAAGAGCTCGCAGATCGCATTCAAACCTATCTG